>NZ_CALUWY010000042.1 GCF_944324615.1 uncultured Mailhella sp. | reverse complement strand
GTGCACACACGTTCTTTTCGGCCATTTGTCTCGCTGCCATTGTCATCTTTTATATTTAATGAGTCCTGAACCTAGAAGTCTATCCTTTTGCGCTTCTTCTAAGCGTACATGTTATCCGCCGCGCAGGCGGTGCAGCTTCCGCGTGCCAAAGGTTCCGGCCTGCATAGGAGGAGCGGGGAAAAACAAAGGCTCCCGGGAAAAATCCCGGGAGCCTTGTATGCGTTCAGCCTTCAGAAGCTGAAGGAGGCGGGAGCCTAGAGGCTGAAGTAGTCTCTGGCGGATTCAAACAGGTGCAGGTCGTAATCGCCGGGCACGTTTCTGTACAGGCCCGCTCCCGTGCGTTCGGAATGGCCCATCTTGCCCAGCACGCGGCCGTCGGGCGAGGTGATGCCTTCGATGGCCCATGCGGAACCGTTGGGGTTGAAATCCACATCCATGGACGGGCTGCCTTCAAGATCCACATACTGCGTGGCGATCTGACCGGCCGCGCGCAGTTTTTCCAGAAGGGCGGGGTCGCACAAGAAGCGCCCTTCACCGTGAGACACGGGCACGGAAATCACGTCGCCCACCTTCACTCTGCCGAACCACGGCGACAGGCGGGAGCAGACGCGCGTGCGCGTGATCTTCGACTGATGGCGGCCGATGACGTTGAAGGTAAGGGTGGGGCAGGAGGCGTCGGTATCAATGATTTCGCCGTAGGGCACGAGGCCCAGCTTGATGAGCGCCTGGAAGCCGTTGCAGATGCCGAGCATGAGGCCGTCGCGGTCCTTGAGCAGCTTCATGGTGGCATCCGCCACTTCGGGATTGCGGAAGAAGGCGGTGATGAACTTGCCGGAGCCGTCCGGCTCGTCGCCGCCGGAGAAGCCGCCGGGCACGAAGATGATGTGGCTGTCGCGCGCGGCGCGGGCGAAGGCTGCGGCCGATTCCGACACTTCCGCGGCAGACTGGTTGCGCAGCACCATGATTTCCGGCTCAAGTCCGGCGCGGAGCACGGCGCGGGCGCTGTCGTATTCGCAGTTGGTGCCGGGGAACACGGGGATGAGCACCCTGGGTCTGGCCACGCCCACGCGGGGCACGGCCACGGGGGCCTTGTCCGAGCTTATCACGGGCACGGGGGCGGCGTCCGTTTCGGTGCGGCTGGGGTAAATGCCTTCCAGCACGCCTTCATTCAGGGCAAGAAGCTCGTTGATGGAGGCGCTGTCCGCACCGAGGTTCACCATGCCGTCGGCCGTGGTGGAGCCTATCTTCCTGCCGAAGGGCGCAGGGGCGGAAAGTTCCGCCACAATGGCCCCGGGCATGGGGCTGTACCATGCCTCGTCGGCACATGCGGCAAAACCCGTGCCGTTGCCGAAGGACATGTTCATCACAGCTTCCGCCACGCTGTTTTCCACGGCCCATGCGGCCTTGACCACGCCTTTTTCCCGCAGGGCGGCAAAGCCGTCCCAGCAGGCCTTCAGCTTTTCGGCATCTTCGCTTTCAGGAGCGAAGAGGTACACGGGGTTGCCCGCCTTCTTGAATTCCGGCGAGAGTATGTCCCCGGCCCTGGCCGGAGCGATGGCAAAGGAAATGAGGGTGGGGGGCACGTCCATGTCGAGGAAGGAACCGGACATGGAGTCCTTGCCGCCTATGGCCGCGACGCCGAGGCCGAGCTGAGCGTCGAGCGCGCCGAGCAGCGCGGAGAAGGGCTTGCCCCAGCGTTCGGGTTCGTCGCGCAGTTTTTCAAAATATTCCTGAAGAGAGAGGTAGGCTTTGCGGTAATCGCAGCCGGCGGCAACCAGCCGTGCCACGGAGGTGACCACGGAACGGTATGCGCCCCGGTACGGATCAATGCTCATCTGATCCGCGTCGAAGCCCCAGGCCATGACGGAACAGTCTTCGGTTTCCTGCCCCGGAAGCACGGGCAGAAGCGCGGCCATGGCCTGCGCGGGAGTGCGCTGACGCACGCCGCCGAAGGGCATGAGCACGGAACCTGCGCCGATGGTGGAGTCGAAGCGTTCGGCAAGACCGCGGCGGGAGGCACATTTCAGGCTGGAGGCCGTTTCGCGCAGGCTGGAGGCCGCGGGGGCGTCCATGGCGGAGCGGTCTTTTGCCTCCACCTTCACGCAGGTGTGCTTGGATGCGCCGTTGGTGTCCAGAAAGGCACGGGAAAGGTTCACGATGGTCCGGCCCTGCCAGGTCATGACCATGCGGGGCGCCTGCGTGACTTCGGCCACCTGATAGGCTTCCAGATTTTCCTTTTCCGCCGCGGCGATGAAGGCGGCGGCGTCTTTTGCAGCCACCACGCAGGCCATGCGTTCCTGAGATTCGGAAATGGCAAGTTCCGTGCCGTCCAGGCCTTCGTACTTCTTGCGTACCGCGTCGAGGCGGATTTCCAGGCCGGGGGCCAGTTCGCCGATGGCCACGGATACGCCGCCCGCGCCGAAGTCGTTGCAGCGCTTGATGAGCCGCGTGACGTTGCCGTCGCGGAACAGGCGCTGAATCTTGCGTTCTTCGGGAGCGTTGCCCTTCTGCACTTCCGAGGCCATGGTCACGAGGGACTTGCGGTTGTGGCTCTTGGAGGAACCGGTGGCGCCGCCTATGCCGTCGCGTCCCGTGCGGCCGCCGAGAAGGATGACCACATCGCCGGGAGCGGGGCGCTCGCGCACCACGTTGTCGGCAGGCGCGGCGGCCACCACGGCGCCCACTTCAAGATGCTTGGCCACATAGCCCTGATGATACACCTCGGAAACCATGCCCGTGGCAAGGCCTATCTGGTTGCCGTAGGAGGAATAGCCCGCCGCGGCGGTCTGCGCCAGCTTGCGCTGGGGAAGCTTGCCCGGAATGGTTTCCGAAACGGGGGTGCGCGGGTCGCCGCAGCCGGTGACGCGCATGGCCTGGTACACATAGGCACGCCCGGAAAGCGGATCGCGGATGCAGCCGCCTATGCAGGTGGCCGCGCCGCCGAAGGGTTCGATTTCCGTGGGGTGGTTGTGCGTTTCGTTCTTGAACATGAGCAGCCAGTCCTGCTCTTCGCCGTTCACCGTGGCCGTGACGTGGATGGAGCAGGCATTGATTTCCTCGCTCTGATCCATGTTGCCGAGCAGGCCGCGCTTCTTCAGCGTCTTGGCCGCGATGGTGGCCATGTCCATGAGCGTCTGGGGTCTTGCGGCCGCCTTCTGCTCACCGTACACCTCCACGCGGGCGTCAAGGTAGCGCCTGTAGGCGGCAAGGGTTTCTTCGTCCAGAATTTCCACGGAATCAATGTGCGTGGAAAAGGTGGTGTGGCGGCAGTGGTCGGACCAGTATGTATCCACCACGCGCACTTCGGTGATGGTGGGGTCGCGCTTTTCCTCATCGCGGAAATGGGCCTGAAGGAACCTGAGGTCGTCCAGATCCATGGCGAGGCCCAGCGTGTCGAGCAGCTTTTCCAGCGCGGCGTCATCCATGGAGATGAAGCCTTCCACAAGGCTCACGCCGGTGGGCAGGTCGTACTCCATGCGCAGGGTTTCCACAGGTTCGAGACTGGCTTCGCGCGCTTCCACGGGGTTGATGAGGTAGCGCTTGATTTTTTCCACATCCTCTTCGGAAAGAGAACCAGAGAGCAGGAAAACGCGCGCCGTGCGCACGGCAGGCCTTTCCCCCTGCGTCATGAGCTGGATGCACTGGCTCGCGGAGTCGGCCCGCTGGTCGAACTGGCCGGGCAGGTATTCCACGGCGAACGCCGTATGGTCGCCGGCGGGGAGCTGTTCGCTCACATCGTCGACCTGCGGTTCGGAAAACACGGTCTTCACCGCGCGACGGAAAGCGTCTTCGTCCAGACCTTCCACGTCGTAGCGGTTGATGAGCCGAAGTCCGGCAAGGGAAGAGATGCCCAGCAGGGTACGAAGCTCACCAAGCAGCGCTCCGGCTTCATGCCTCAGGGCGGGCTTTTTCTCTACATAAATGCGTCTTACCATTCTTGAATTCCTTCGCAGCGGAAAACCGCCGCATGTCGTGCAGGGGGGCAGCCGGGCCGCGCCCGCACAAGCGGGCGCGGCCTTGTCTCAGGCGAGGACGACCTTTTCCTCACCGGAAACGATTTCTCCGAGAACATAGGCTTCGCAGCCTTCGGCCTTCAGTGCGGCAAGGGCCTTGTCCGCCGTATCGCGCGATACGATGACGGTCATGCCCACGCCCATGTTGTAGGTGTTGAACATGTCGCGTTCGGGGATGTTGCCCTCACGCTGCAGCATGGAGAAGATGGCCGGGGTGCGTATGGCGGCCTTTTCCACTCTGGCAGAAAGCCCTTCGGGCAGGCAGCGGGGAATGTTTTCATAGAATCCCCCGCCGGTGATGTGGCTTATGCCGTGCACTCCGGCCGCGGCGATGGCCGCAAGCACGGGCTTCACATAGATGACGGTGGGCGTGAGCAGCGCCTCGCCCAGCGTCGTGCCGAGTTCCTCACAGTATTTGTGAAGATCAGCGTGTTCCACGTCGAAGACCTTGCGTACCAGCGAATACCCGTTGGAATGAAGCCCCGAAGAGGGCAGGGCGAGCATGACGTCGCCTTCGCGCATGCGCGTATGGTCGATGATCTTTTCCCTGTCCACCACGCCCACGGCGAAACCCGCAAGGTCGTAGTCGTCGGCTTTCATGGTGCCGGGGTGTTCGGCCGTTTCGCCGCCGATGAGGGCGCAGCCCGCCTGCACGCAGCCTTCGGCCACGCCGGAAACCAGGGTGGCAACCTTTTCCGGTTCGTTCTTCCCTATGGCGATGTAGTCGAGGAAGAACAGGGGCTTTGCGCCGCAGCAGATGATGTCGTTCACGCACATGGCCACGCAGTCGATGCCCACGGTGTCGTGTTTGTCCATGAGCTGGGCGATGCGCTGCTTGGTGCCTACGCCGTCGGTGCCGGAAACGAGCACCGGGCGCGCCATGCCGGCGGTGTCGGGCTCGAAGAGGCCGCCGAAGCCGCCGAGATCGGACACCACGCCGGGAATCATGGTGCGTTCGACATGGCTCTTCATGAGGCGGACGCCTTCATAGCCGGCCTCGATGTTGACGCCTGCCGCGGCATAGGAAGCGGAGTGGGAATTGTTCATGGCTTATCCTTTTCCATTCCAGCAATAGGTGCAGATCTTCTCCCTGTCGATGCCGATGGCCTCAAGCAGCCCGTCGAGCGACTGATACCCCAGCGAATCGAAGCCCATCTTCTTGCAGATGGCGGCAAGCAGCTTCCTGCCGCGTTCGGTGGTGGCGTCGGCGTATTCCTCAAGGTGGCGGTGACCTTCGTCCCCTTCCAGTTCCTGAATGATGCGCCGGGCCAGAAGGTCCATGTCGGAATTGCCGCGGGAGAAGTTCAGGTACTTGCAGCTGTACATGATGGGCGGGCAGGCGGAACGCATGTGCACTTCGCCCGCACCGGATTCAAACAGAAAGTCCACCGTTTCCCGAAGCTGCGTGCCGCGGACGATGGAGTCGTCCACAAAAAGGAGCTTCTTGCCCTGAATGAGCTCCGGCACGGGGATCTGCTTCATCTTGGCCACCTGATTGCGCACGGCCTGGTTGGCAGGCATGAAGGAACGCGGCCAGGTGGGGGTGTACTTCACGAAGGGTCTGGCGAAGGGGAGCTTGCATTCGTTGGCGTAGCCTATGGCGTGGGGCGTGCCGGAATCGGGCACGCCCGCCACATGATCGACCTTCGGCAGCGTTCCCCGGGCCATTTCGTTGCGCGCCATGATCTCGCCGTTGCGGTAGCGCATGACTTCCACGTTCACCCCTTCATAGTTGGAGTTGGGGTAGCCGTAGTACGTCCAGAGGAAGGCGCAGATCTTCATCTCTTTTTCGGCGGGGGAGAGCGTTTCATAGCCTTCGGCCGTGATGCGCACGATTTCGCGCGGGCCGAGTTCGTAGGCGTCTTCGTATCCCAGCTTGTGATAGGCGAAGGATTCAAAGGAAACGCTGTAGCCGTCGCTGCTTCTGCCGATGTGCACCGGAAGCCTGCCCAGCTTGTCGCGGGCCGTGATGATGGAGTCTTCCGTGAGCAGAAGCATGGTCATGGAACCTTCGATGGTATCCTGAGCATGGCGTATGCCCGAGACGATATCGTCCTTCTGGTTGATGAGCGCGGCCACAAGTTCCGTGGGGTTCACCTTTCCGCCGTTGGTGGCCATGAACTGATGCCCGCGGCTGGAGAAGTATTCCTGCACCAGCTTTTCGGCATTGTTGATGATGCCCACGGTGGAAATGGCGTACAGGCCGAGATGGGAGCGCACCAGAAGAGGCTGCGGGTCAATGTCGCTGATGCAGCCTATGCCGCTGCACCCCTGGAACTCGGCGAGATCCTTTTCGAACTTGGTCCGGAAGGGGGTATTTTCAATGTTGTGGATCTGCCGCTGGAAGCCCCTCTCCCTGTCGTATATCGCCATGCCGCCCCGGCGGGTGCCGAGGTGGGAGTGGTAATCCACGCCGAAGAAGATATCCAGCACACAGTCGCGCCTGGAGATGGCGCCGAAGAATCCGCCCATATCGGTTACGCTCCTACGCGAAGAAGAGCTTGGAGAGAGTCATGGGGTCGATGTACTGGCCGTCCTTGTACACGCGCATGTTGCCGGAGGCGATTTCATCGATGAGCATGACCTTGCCCTCGGCGTCGTAGCCGTATTCGAACTTGATGTCGTAGAGGGTGAGGCCCTTTTCGGCCAGATCGTCGGCCACGATGCGGGTGATCTTCTGGGTCATGTCCTTGATGTCTTCGTACTGCTGTTCGGTCATGACGCCGAGCACCACGAGGCCGTCCTTGGTGACCAGAGGATCGCCGAGAGCGTCGTTTTTAAAGGTGGTTTCCACATAGGCGGGCAGATCGGCGCCGGATTCCACATAGTCGCCGTAGCGGCGCAGGAAGCTGCCCACGGCCTTGAGGCGGCAGATGACTTCGAGGCCCTTGCCGAACACCTTGGCGGGGAGCACTTCCATGGTGGTGTCGGCGAGGTTGGCGTTCACATAATGGGTCTTGATGCCGGCGGCGTTGATCTTTTCAAAGAAGTAGATGGACATGCGCAGGTTGACGTCGCCCACGCCTTCGATGGTGAGACCCACGGAGTTTTCACCGGGATCGAACACGCCGTCCTTGCCGGTGCAGTCGTCCTTGAACTTCAGAAGATAGTTGCCGTTGTCCAGAGCGTACACGTTCTTGGTTTTGCCGGTGTAGACAAGATTCATGAGAAATGCCTCCCTGAGGGGTGTTGGGGTGTGAATATGCGGTGAAGGGCGCGTGCTGCGGCAGAGCGGATGTTTGCCTTGCCTTCATGACCGCAGGGCGCGTCCGCGCCGGAAAAAACATGAGAGGGGCAGCCTTGTTCCTGGTGGACAGGCCGCCCCTCTCCGGGTGACATGATACGATACTCGCCTCCGATCCATATATGCGCATGATGGAAGCCCGCCTGCGCTTTTGCCGGGAGACGGACCGGCCGGCGGGTGCGGTTGAAGAGCTCCGTGGCCGCAAGGTGCGCGCGAAGTCCGCAGAAGCGTGCCGTGGCATGCCTGTCTGCGGCGTGTTGATTCGTGCAAGGTCTCCCGGTGAGGGCCGGCTGAGTGCTCATCGCGTTCATGCTGTTAGATTGAAGGAAAGACAAAGAATCAACATAGCCGTTTTCAGGCCGCTTCGCAAGAGGTGTTGCGGGGCCTTTCCCGGGCTGCCGTGCCGCGCCTGCGGCCCGGGCTTTGAAACCTGCGTTCATGACCCGGTTTCGTGCCTGCCGGAAGCGGCGGCCCGGGCTTGCGGCATGTTTTGCCGGAAGAAGGCGCACCTTTTTGGGAAGGAACGCTGAAACAAGAAGAGGCCCGGCCGGAAAGCGGGGGGGGAGCTTTCCTGCCGGGCCGTTTCAGCCGTGGCCGTGAGGCCTGCGGCATGTCTTTACTTCTGCCCGAAGTCGTAGCGGAGCACGGGCGTGCGCGCGGCACGCACTTCGTCCGGTCGGCCTATGGGGCAGTGATGCGGTGCGCCGTGCAGGTGCGCGGCGTCGGTCCTGGCCTGTTCCAGAATGGAAAGGAAGGCCTCGGCTGCATCATCCAGAGTTTCGGGGCTTTCGGTTTCCGTGGGTTCCACCATGAGCGCTTCGTGCACGATGAGCGGGAAGTACATGGTCGGCGGATGGATGCCGTAGTCGAGCAGGGACTTGGCCACGTCCATGGCGGAAACGCCGAGTTCGTTCTTCTGCTTTTCCAGGGACATGACGAACTCATGCATGCAGAGCGTATCGTAGGCCATGTCGTAGTGGCCGGCGAGTTTCTTCATGAGGTAGTTGGCGTTGAGCACGGCCATGGCCGAAGCTTCGGGAATGCCCTCGCGCCCCAGGGTGAGAATGTAGGTGAGCGCCTTGACGGCCACAAGGAAGTTGCCGCAGAAGGAGCGCACCCTGCCCATGCTTTTTTCCGGCTGGAAGAAGGTGAAGCGGCTTTCTTCCTTCCGCACGCGGGGACCGGGCAGGAAGGGTTCGAGAAAGGCCTTGCACCCTGCGGGGCCGCAGCCGGGGCCGCCCCCGCCGTGAGGCGTGGAAAAGGTCTTGTGCAGGTTGAGGTGCACGCAGTCGAAGCCCATGTCGCCGGGACGGGCGTGGCCCATGACGGCGTTGAGGTTCGCCCCGTCGTAGTAGCAGAGGCCGCCCGCCTCGTGCACGATGCGCGTGATGTCGAGAATGGCGGGATCGAAGAGGCCCACGGTATTGGGGTTGGTGAGCATGAGCCCTGCCGTATCCGGCCCCACGGCCTTTCTGAGGGCCTCGATGTCCACGCCGCCCTCGGCATTGGAGGGCACGGAAACCACGGTGAAGCCCGCCATGGTGGCCGAGGCGGGGTTGGTGCCGTGGGCGGAGTCGGGCACGATGATTTTCGTGCGGGCCGTATCGCCCCGGGAGAGGTGATAGCGGCGGATGAGCAGAAGACCGGTGTATTCGCCGTGCGCTCCGGCGGCGGGCTGCATGGTCATGCCGTCCATGCCGGTGATTTCGCACAGCAGCCTTTCCGTTTCATACAGCACTTCAAGGCAGCCCTGGGCAGTTTCTGCCGGCTGAAGGGGATGAATGTCGGTAAAGCCCGGCAGGGCGGCCATTTCCTCGTTCACCCTGGGGTTGTACTTCATGGTGCAGGAACCCAGGGGGTAGAAGCCCTTGTTCACACCATGGGTCTGGGAGGCAAGCTCCGTATAGTGGCGGCCGAGGTCCACTTCCGCAATTTCCGGCAGGCGGGGAGCGGCGGCACGCAGCAGGGAAGGAGAAAACTGCGCCTGTTCCACGTCGCAGGGGGGAATGATGCTTTCGCAGCGACCGGGACGGCTTCTTTCAAAAAGGAGTTTCATTGCGCGCATACCTCCCGGATGGCGGTGACAAGCTCATCCATGTCGTTTCTGGTGCACAGCTCGGTGCAGCACCACAGAAGGCCTCCTTCCACGGGCAGGCCGCCGAGAATACCCCGTTCCGCAAGCCTGCTGCAGAGCATGTCCGGGTCCACGGGGCAGTCGGTGAGAAATTCGTGGAAGAATTCCCTGCCCTTGTGGCGCAGGGCGAAGCCGGGAACGGAGGCGAGTTTTCCGGCCAGATAGTGGGCGTGGGCGGCGGAGTTCTCCGCCACGCGGCGCAGCCCCTGCGGGCCCACGGCCGCGAGGTAGACCGAAGCCGTCATGGCGCAGAGCGCCTCGTTGGAACAGATGTTGGAAGAGGCCTTTTCGCGGCGGATGTGCTGTTCGCGGGCCTGGAGGGTGAGCACGAAAGCGCGGCGGCCCTCACCGTCCACGGTTTCCCCCACGATGCGGCCGGGCAGGCGGCGCATGAGTTCCTTGCGGCAGGCCATGAATCCGAGGTAGGGCCCGCCGAAGCCGAGGGGCATGCCCAGAGGCTGGCCTTCGCCCACGGCGATGTCGGCTCCGTATTCCCCGGGGGTTTTCAGCAGGCCGAGGGAAATGGGATTGGCGCCCATGACCACGCGGGCTCCGGCCTCATGGGCGGCGGCGACGAGGGCGTCCATATCTTCCAGCACGCCGTAGTAGTTGGGGCTTTGCACATAGACGCAGGCCGTGCCTTCCGAAAGCGCGGCGCGCAGATCGTCCGTGCTGGTGGCGCCGTCGGAGACGGGGAGCACCGTGACGGGCACGCCCCGGCTTTCGCAGTAGGTTTCCACCACTTCGCGCACCTGCGGATCGGCCGTGCCCGCAAGAATGACGCCGTTTCTGCGCCGTTCCATGCACATGAGGCAGCCTTCCGCCGCAGCCACGGCTCCGTCGTACACGGAGGCGTTGGAGACGTCCATGCCGGTGAGCTCGCAGATCTGCGTCTGGTATTCAAAAATGGACTGCAGGATACCCTGACTGATTTCCGCCTGATAGGGCGTGTAGGCCGTGACGAATTCCTCACGGGAAGTCACCGTCTTCACAATGGCGGGAATATGGTGGCGGTACGCTCCGGCTCCCCGGAACACGCTGCGGAAGCGTACGTTCCTTTCCGCAAGACCGCTCACCTTCCGCGCGACCTCCATTTCACTCAGGCCTTCGGGGAGGTTCAGTTCATGCACGCGCGCCTGTTCGGGAACGACCTGAAACAGCTCTTCCGTGGAAGAGAGGCCGAGAGCGGCGAGCATGGCCTTTCTTTCCTCCCCGGTGGCGGGAATGTAGCTTCCCATGCTACGCCTCCTCGGCCTTGCATACGGCCTCGTACCCTGCGGCGTCGAGCAGTTCGCCCACTTCCTGCGCGCCGGAAACCTTGATGAGCCAGGCGTCGTAGGGAGCTTCGTTGAGCAGCGCGGGGTTGTCGATGAGGGCTTCGTTCACGGCGGCCACGGTGCCGGATACGGGGCTGAACACGCCGGATACGGCCTTTACGGATTCCACATCGGCAAAGGATTCACCCATGGTCACGGCGTCGCCTTCCTGCGGCAGTTCGATGAACACGATGTCGCCGAGGGAGCTCTGGGCAAAGTCGGTGAGGCCGATGACGTAAAGGTCGCCTTCGGTCCTGATCCATTCATGGGAAGCGGTGTACTTGAGTTCGGCGGGTATGTTGGACATGGTGCTACTCCGTAAAGGATAGATGGTTGGCTGGGGCGTTATGGAACAGGACGAAATTCAGCGTTTGTAGAAGGGCAGGGGAACGATTTCCGCGCCGATGCGGCGGCCGCGGATGTCCACCTCCACGAAAGTGCCCGGGGCGCTGTGCGAAGCGTCCACAAGAGCCATGGCCACGGCCTTGCCCACGGCCGGGCAGTGGGTGCCCGAGGTGGTCGCGCCGATGCGTTCACCGTTCAGGAACACGTCCTGATGCTCGCGCGCAATGCCTCTGCCCGTCACGACAAGCCCCACGCGCACGCGGGTGGGCTCGCCTGCGGCCACCAGGGCGGCTTTGCCGATGAAGTCCGGCTTGTTCAGCTTCACGCCGAAGCCGAGTCCGGCTTCGAGGGGGGTGATGTCCTCGTTCATCTCGTGCCCGTACAGGGGCATGGCCGCTTCAAGGCGCAGCGTGTCGCGCGCGCCGAGTCCGCAGGGGATGAGTCCGTCCTCTCTGCCGGTTTCGCGCAGCAGCTTCCAGAGGGCGACCGCGTTTTCCGGCGCGGTGTAGATTTCATAGCCGGCCTCGCCCGTGTAGCCCGTGCGGGAGATCATGCACTTCATGCCGCCGAGGGAAACATCGCGCACGGCGGTGTAATACTTCTTCGGCATGCTCTCCTCAGGAAGAAGCCTGCCGAGAATGGCGGGCGCGGCCGGCCCCTGAAGGGCAAGCTGGGCCACGGAATCGGAAACATCCTCTGCCTTCGTGCCGGGGAGAAGGTTCGCGGCCATGTGGGCGTAGTCCTTGTGCCGGTTGGCGGCGTTCACCACGGCCAGGTAGTCTTCCTCTCCGAATTTATAGATGACGAGATCGTCGATGACGCCGCCTTTTTCATTGCACATGACGCTGTAGCGCACCTTGCCCACGGGCATGTCCGTAAAGTCGTTGGTGAGCAGGTGGTTCAGGGTGTCCAGCGCGGTGGGGCCGGTAAAACGGATTTCTCCCATGTGGGATACGTCGAACAGACCGGCCGCCTGTCTGACGGCCATGTGTTCCTTGATGACGCCGCCCGTGTACTGGACGGGGAGCAGATAGCCGGCAAAGGGGACTATCTTTCCGCCTTCCTCAATGTGGACGTCGTAGAGAGGGGTTTTCAGTTCCATGGGCCTTCTCTCCTGGGAAAAGGGAATAAAAAAGAGGCACAGATAACGAACGACCTCGTCATCTGTGCCTCTGTTACTAACCTGAAAGATTCTCCGCCGTGCGGATTGCCTCATTGGTGCAGTGCTGCTTTCCAGAGTTTGTCCGGAACCGGTCCTTTTGCCTGAGAGTTCTCGCAGCCCCTTCGGCTCCGCCCCCTGGGGCGGCCTCTCCCGGTTCCATCATCCAAATCCATGCCCGGCCCTATGCGTTTTGAAGAACCACAGAAAAACTGCCGTTCCAAAGTGCTTGTACAGTATCACGGGCAGGGAACAAGGTCAAGGTACGCCGCGCTTACAGTGCGGGAACTTTCTGTTTTCCTGCCGTAGAGGAGCCTCATGGCGGAAAAGTGCGGGCGGAAGGTGCCTTCCGGCATGCCGCAGCCTTTTCTGCGGAAAAGGCGACGCTGTGCAGGGCTGTTTTCACGCTCTGAAAGTTGCGCTAGAAAAAGGAGAACGGCGCCTTGTGCGCCGGAGAGGAGAAAAGAGCATGACATGTGATTTCCGATACGCCCGGAGAGAGGATACCGCGCTGATTCTGCAGTTCATCAGGGAACTGGCCGACTATGAGAAGATGCTGCACGAAGTGGTAGCGGATGAAGGCACGCTGGAGGAGTGGATTTTCGACAAGGGAAAGGCAGAGGTGATTTTTGCTCTGGAAGGGGAAAAGGAAGTGGGCTTTGCCCTGTTCTTTCATAATTTCTCCACCTTTCTCGGCCGGGCGGGCATTTATCTGGAAGATCTGTATGTCCGGCCGGAGTATCGCGGCAGAGGGTACGGAAAGGCGATACTGGGAAAGCTTGCGTCCATAGCCGTTGAGCGCGGCTGCGGGCGGCTGGAATGGTGGTGCCTCGACTGGAACAGGCCTTCCATTGATTTTTACCTGTCCCTCGGCGCGGAAGCCATGAGCGACTGGACGGTGTACCGCATTGCGGGCGACACGCTGCGGCATCTTGCCGCTTCTTCCCCTGAAAAAGGGGAGGTTCCGCCTGAAAAGCCGTGAAGGCGGCAGAGGAAGATGGTGCCGGATATGACCCGCCGGGGCGCACCGTGCAGGGCGCCCGGCGCAGACAGGAAGGGCCGCCCCGAGGGGCGGCCCTTCTGCATGCTCAGAGAGCGCGGAAGTCTCAGACCGAGTGATCGGTGAGGGTCAGCTTTTTCTTGGTGGCGGCGATGCTTTCCGTCTGCACCTTGCTGCGGTCGGTGTAATGGGTGTGCAGCAGCTCGTGCGCCTTGTGGGAGTTCGGCTCGCCGAGGAAGTCCTCATAAAGGCGGATGATCTGCGGATTGTTGTGCGACTGACGGCGGGGCATGTTGTGGTCGATGGCAAAGAGCCCTTCACGCCGTTCATGGGCATGGGGATGGTAGTCCTTCTTCACGCGGCAGGTGCCGCCGCCGTCCACACAGCCGCCGGGGCAGGCCATGACTTCGATGAAGGTATAGGGAGAAGTGCCGGCCACGGCCTGTTCCGCGAGTTTCTTCGCGTTGGCAAGCCCGTGGACCACGGCCACCTTGATGACGCCGTTGCCTTCGCCGAGGTTCACTTCCGCCTCGCGCATGCCTTCTTCACCGCGCACGGGCACAACGTCCACACCGGGCAGTTCCTTGTGGTTGAGCACGGCGTACACGGTACGCACGGCCGCTTCCATCACGCCGCCGGTGGTGCCGAAGATGACGGCCGCGCCGGTGGAATCGCTCATGTAGGGGTTGTCGAATTCCTCAGGTTCCATCTCGGCAAGGTTGATGCCGTTGCGGCGGAAGAGGCGGGAGAGTTCGCGCACGGTGAGCACCACGTCGGTGTCGGGCGTGCCGTTGACATGGAGCTGGGGCCGCGCGGCCTCATCCTTCTTCGCCGTGCAGGGCATGAGGGAGATGGTGCGGATGCGTCTGGAGGGAATGCCCATCTTTTCCGCAAGGTAGGATTTCACCAGCGAACCGGCCACGGCCTGCGGCGAGCGGGTGGTGGAGACGTAGGGCAGCACGTCGGGGCAGTGCTTTTCCGCAAAGTTCACCCATGCCGGGCAGCAGGAGGTGAACAGGGGGAGCTTGCCGCCGTTCTTGATGCGGCTGAGCAGTTCCGACCCTTCTTCCATGATGACCACGTCGGCGGCGAAGTCGGTGTCGATGACGATGTCGGCGCCGAGGCGGCGCAGAGCGGCCACAATGCGGCCCTGTACGTTTTCGCCCGGGGCAAGGCCGAATTCCTCACCGAGCACCACGCGCACGGAGGGCGCGAAGGAGAACACGGTGGTGATTTCCGGGTTGGCGATGTAATCGAGCACGGCGTCGTTTTCATCGCGTTCGGAAAGTGCGCCCGTGGGGCAGACCAGGGTGCACTGGCCGCACTGGATGCAGGCGGACGTGTTCTGGCTGGGGGCCATGCCCACGCCGATATGCGCGCCGACGCCCGTGCCGTCCACGGTAAGGGCGGCCACGCCCTGCACCTTGCGGCATACTTCCACGCAGCGCAGGCAGCGCACGCACTTGGTCATGTCGCGCACCATGCCGCGCATGGTGTCGTCGTGAGGCCGCACGGAAGGCATGCGCGGGGCGAAGCGGTTGGTGGCAAGGCCCACATATTCGGCCAGATCCTGCAGTTCGCAGTTGCCGTGACGGGCGCACGCGCCGCAGTCCTGATCGTGGTCGGCAAAGATGAGCTCCACCTGCAGGCGCTGCATGTCGCGCACGCGCATGGAGCGGGTGTTTACGCGCATGCCCTCTTCCATGGGCGTGTTGCAGGTGGTCATCATTTCGGTGTGACCGTTTTTGTCCGTCACTTCCGCAAGGCAGACGCGGCAGGTGCCGGGCTTGTGGTCGAGGGGCTGGAAGTGGCAGAGCGTGGGAATGAAGATGCCGTTGCGCCGGGCCACCTGAAGGATGGTTTCCCCGGGTTCGAAACTGTATTCTTTTCCGTTGATGGATGCATTCATGGCGGATTCTCTCTGAAACGGTTAGGCTTTGAAACCGGGAATGGGGGCGCGGGTGACGACGGACATGATGCGGTAGCAGCGCATGCAGCGCTTGGCTTCCTGCCATGCCTCTTCCTGGCTCATGCCCAGTTCCACTTCCTTGAAGTTGCCCGCGCGTTCGGCGGGAGCAAGCTCGTTCAGCTTCACGCGGGCCTTCTTCTCCTGCCCGCAGACCGGATCGTCGCCGAGCAGGTCGGCCTGACGGATGAGCTGGCTTATGCGTTCGCGGGCGAGGAAGGGAGGCCTGCCGTATTCCAGATAGCTCACGATGGCCTGCGCGCCTATGGAACCCTGCGCCATGCCGTGGATGAGCACGCTGGGGCCCTTGGTGCGGGGACCGGTGGTTCCGTCGCCGCCGGCGAAGACGCCGGGCCGCGAGGTGGCCTGATATTCGTCGACCACGATGCAGTTCTTGCGGTCGAGGGCGATGCCGTCCTTTTCGGTGAGCATGGCGGGATCGCTCTTCTGGCCGATGGCCGCGATGACATGGTCGCAGGGAATGACGAATTCCGAACCGGGAATGGGCGTGACGCCGCGGCGGCCGCTTTCATCGGGTTCCGTCTGCTGCATGGCCACGCAGCGCAGCCCCGTGATCTTCCCGTTTTCCACCACCAGGGAATCCTGACCGGAAAGGAAGTGGAATTCCACGCCTTCGCGCATGGCTTCCACGATTTCCTCTCTGTCGGCGGGAGCGTCGGCTTCCGTGCGGCGGTAGACGAGGTGCACCTTGCCGCGCGTCATGCGCACGGCGGAGCGGCAGCAGTCCATGGCCACGTTGCCGCCGCCCACCACGACCACGTCGCCTTCCATGGAGGGAGTCACGCCGGTTTCGAGCACGTCGTGCACCTTTTCCAGAAAGTCGATGCCGTTTTCATAGCCGGGAAGGGAGGTGTCTTCGCCCTTCATGCCGAGGTAGCCGCCCAGCGGGCAGCCCGTGGCGATGAACACGGCCTTGTAGCCCCGGTCGAACAGATCGTCGATGTGGAAGTCGCGCCCGAGTTTCTGCTTGAAGAAGAACATGCCGCCCATCTGCTTGACGAGCTCGTTTTCCTGCAGAAGCACGTTCTTGGGCAGACGGTAGAAGGGAATGCCGTAGCGCACCATGCCGCCCGCCTTGTCGTGGGCTTCGTAGATGTCCACGGGGTAGCCGGTTTCCAGCAGCTGGTAGGCGCAGGTGACGCCCACGGGCCCCGCGCCGATGACGGCCACACGCTTGTTTTTTGTGGTGGGGCAGGGTTCGGGCTTCAGGATGCCGGGCACGATGGTCTTGTCTGCGGCAAAGCGCTTGAGGTTCTTGATGTCCACGGGGGCATCCACCTGGGCGCGGCGGCAGGCCTTTTCGCAGTAGCGCACGCATACGCGGCCGCAGCTGCCCGCAAGCGGATAGTGGTTGAGCACCACGCCTGCGGCAAGGTCGTTATGCCCGTCCTGCAGATAGTCGATATAACGGGGCACGTTGACGTGACTCGGGCAGGCTTCGATGCAGGGGCTCGTGGTCACGGAATAGAAGCCCGCATTGCCGTGGAAGGGGAAGGGGCGCAGTTCGTCGGGGAAATGGGAAATGGCGTCGAGAAGCGGCGTCGTGCCCGTGCGGCCCACGCCGCACAGGGAGGTTTCGTGCATCTGTTCGGTGATGTCGCGCACTTCCTCCCAGTTCACTTCCCCGCCGTGACAGGCCTTTTCCAGCTCCTGTGCGAGAATGTGCGAACCTGCGCGGCAGGGCGAACACTTGCCGCAGGATTCGGCGGCAAGGCGCTCATGGTGTTTCCACAGCGCCCAGGCGAGGCTGGCCGTGCGGGAAAAGACCAGAAAACCCCGGTTGCTGAGAAAAATCTCCATGGGATTTCCTTCGTTGAACTGATCGAAGAGTTCCAGCGGCAGATCCTTTGGAGAAGTGGGGGTCGCGGAGCCGCGATTGTCGTAAACGACGTTATCCCAGACTCCGTAAATCAGCTGCGGCATAGGGCAGAGCCTCCTTGCATGGTGCGTATGGCGTGTTGGACGGGAAAGCCGGGGGCTTGGAGCCTTCCTTTTTTACAGGCGGGCCTTCCTTGTCCTGTCCCGGAGCGCAGAAGGGGAACGGAAACATCGTCCGATCTGCGCGAAAGACAGGTATATGGTGACATCAGTATGAGTTGTATGTAGGGAAAAAAAAAGCGTTCGTAAAGGGGAGGGAGCCGGAAGCGCCCTCCGCAAAGAGGGACGGAGCGCTCCGGAGGAAGAAAAAACGGCAGGAACAGGCCGCATCTTTTCCGGATGAGCGACGCCTCTTCGCTCTCGACGGCGCGGGCGTTCCATGGCAGTATGACCACCCTCCGAACGTTCGTGTTCAGAATATTCTCACCTGTCTTCCGGATATCGCCATGCGGATTTTCTTTCTTTTTGTGATGGGCATCATGCTTTCCTTCGGCGGGGCATGGGCCTCGGATTCCCCTCAGCAGATACGCGACGAAGCCTTTCCGATACTCAGCGAAGGGCTGGAACTTTTTGATGCGAAAAAGGATGTGGACGAGCGCACCCTTGCGGAACGTGTGACGTTCCGGGACGCGAAGTTCCAGCGCATCGTGAAGGAATGCTTCGAGATCATGGCCGATTCCCCGCTGCTGGACCTTCTGAAGCTTCAGGACGACACGCGCGCGCAGATACGGCAGAAGCAGGAGAAGATCGGCGAGCTCATGCGGGCGAGCATCACCGCTCCGGAATCCTCGTGGAATCCCCTGACACCCACGCAGGAGAGCATCACGAAGGATGTGGAAAAGCTCCGGCGGGAGACGAAGGAGCTTCAGGAAGCCTTTGACCGGCAGAAGGAAGAAGTCTATGCCAGAATAGTCGCCAACGGCGTGCCCATGGAGCGCGAGCAGTTCGAGCTCATGCTCAATGCTGCCGACGCCATGGAAACGGCGGGCATCATGGCTGTTGCCGAAAACCTGAAATACCTTCTGCAGAGCGTGGAGCGGAAGGCGACGGAACAGCAGGCCCCCGTGGAGCTTCTGCAGACCTGTTCCGGCATGTGCATGATGTGCTACCGGGTGTACATGTACGCCATACATTTCGCCGTGGAGCAGATGGATGTGAACTATCTCCCGCGCCTTGCCTCCATGAGGAAGGAAAACGAGGATCTGCTGCAGGAGGCAAGGCGCCTGGCTTCCCAGAAGCATACGGAAAGCGACAGAAAGGCGCTGAAGGCCAACATGGCTTCCCAGAAAAGGATGATTGAGGTGGTGGACCTCTACAGCCGTTATCTGAACAGCCAGAAGAAGCGGCTCTCCTCCCTGTATCAGGACATGGAGAAGCGCTACCAGGTGGCGGTGAACACCTATCACACCATACGCCTCGGCACGGAACTGCTCGGACTCATCCGCAATACGCAGACGGACTTTTCCCGTATTTTCACCTTCCGGCCGCCGGAACTCATGCTCCTGCACGACGACAGATTCAGCAGGGAATTTGCCGAGGTCACCGCGAACCTGAGAGGCAACTGACGCTCCGGAATGGGCAGGGGATTGCGGCGCAGGGAACCTGGGCTGCACGGCAGGGCGCCCTGCAGAGGCGCAGGGAACCGTGCGTTTTTCCGGCGTGCAACGTTCGCGGATGCCTCCTTGCAGAAAAGGCGGGGCGGAGGAAATGTCGAAAAAATATCCGGTCAGGCAGAGCGTTCTTTTTTCATAAAAAGAACGCAGCCTTGCGTTCATGCCGCATGTTTTTCCCGGCATGTGCGGAAAGAGAAGCACACGGCCCTTTTTCGTTCCGTCAGGCGGATTTTCCGTGGCATTTAGGAAAAGGAAGAAGGAAAAATCATGGCGCTGCAGGCTGTGACTTTTTTTCTTCCCCTGTTCCATAGGATGATGTGCATGTCGCGGCGCGTTTTTTTACGAAGGAAGAAAAACAGGGAAAAAGACAAATGTGATCTCCGTGCCCTTCACAGGTTGTGATGCACGGGAACGGGAGCGTTTTTCGGCTGTTCTCCCGCGCCGTCTGCTTTTCTTCCAGGGGAATGTAGCGTGGGTCATAAATGACGATTTCCGCTTCCTCTGTTCTCTATCATGCCGTTTCTTCCCTCTATGAGGATGCGCCTTGCCTGACGATATTCTGTGCCTTGTGTTTACAAAGTATATGATTTCAAGCTATCCTGCGTTCCTGTCACGATATGAGGTTCGCCATGAATCATCAGATACTTATGCTTGTCGTCAGCGGAACAGCCATGGGCTGTCTTTTTAAATACCTGAACATCCCCGGGGGCTGCATGCTCGGAGCCGTGGTGGGGAGCATGGCGGTCAAGCTCCTCGGTCTTGCCGACGTGCAGATGCCCTCGCTTTTTTACAACGGGGCGCAGATAGCCATAGGCATCTGTGTGGGTGCCATGATTTCTCTGGACATGCTTTCCAGCATGAAGGATCAGATCCCCGTCATGGTGCTGAGCACCGTCATTCTGCTCCTTGCCGGGCTGGGGGCGGCCTTTGTGGTGCGCCACATGACGGATCTTGACGTGACAAGTTCCATACTTGCCACCTCGCCCGGCGGGCTCAATGCCGTCATCGGTCTTGCCGACGCGGCGGAGCATCTGCCCAAGATCATGGCCTTTCAGATGACGCGCCTTTATGTGGTCATTCTGCTGGTGCCGGTGTTCTGCTGGTGCATGAAGTTCTTTTTCCACAAATAGGTGCGCGGAGCCGGTGAACCGGCCTTGTTCAGGGAAGGTGTCTGAAAAGCGCCGGAGCCCGAGGGGGTCCGGCGCTTTTTCTGTCTGCCGTTGCTGCGGCGGAAACAAGGCGGAACGCAGAGCGGATGCGGCATGAAAAAGGCCCCTCTCCGTGGTGAAACGGGGAGGGGCCTTGTGTACTATCTGCGCGGGCCGCCGGGGCGCATCATGCCGCCGGGCCGGAAGGCGGGCGGTCTGGAACTGCTTGATCCGGGGCGCATCATGGGCGGCCTGGGAGCCTTGCCTCCGACGGGACGTGCCATGGGCGGACGCGGGCCGCCGTGTCTGCCGGGGGCCATGACCGGAGGTCTCGGACCACCGGGTCTTCCCGGAGCCATGGCCGGAGGCCTGGGACCGCCGGGGCGCATCATGGGAGGTCTGCCGGGATGTCCGGGCGGACGTATGCCGTGCACGGGCGGTCTGCCGGGAGGCCCCGGAGGCCGTATGCCGTGAGCCGGCGGGCGGTGCGGGGGCGGAGGCGGAAGAACGCCGTGCACCGGCGGATGAGGACGCGGCCGTACAATGACGGGGGGAGGCAGAACAGGGAAGACAAGAGGGGTGCCGTAATACCCCGGCGTATAATATCCTCCCGAGCTGACGCCGATACTTCCGGCATAAACGCCGTTTGTTCCGAAGGCCACACTTCCCGACACATCCGGCCCATAGGGATCGGGGGCGCAGCCGCCGAGAGCAAGGGCAAACATGAGGGCAAGAAGTCTGCTCTTCATGGAAGTCTCCTTGTAAGAGAACACGGAAAAATCCTGCCTGTATATGCTATGGAGCATAGGCGTTTTGCGGGAAAAGACAAGTTTCGTTTTGTTTCGGCGTGGAAGGTTTTGTTACTTGCGGGCCGCAAGAGCTTCGCGGATGCGGCAGACACCGCACACTTCCGTGGAGGTGGGGTAGCCGCAGCGTTCGCAGGGCCGGAGGCTCTGGCCCTTCTTTTCCTCTTCCTGACGGAAGGCGGGCTTTCCGCGTTCCAGAAAGCCGTGATAGAAATCCATTTTTCTGCCGGGCATCTTTTCTTCCAGCTCAAGCCACAGGCCCTTGAGCGTGGAAAAGCTGGCGCCCTCGCTGTAGGGGCAGGGGGCGTAGTGATTTTCTATGCCCATGAGAAAGGCATAGTTGGCGGTTTCAAATTCCGTGACGCGCCAGAAGGGTTTGACCTTGCGGGTGAAGCCGTCGGAATCTTCCAGAAGCGGCCCCTGATCGCTGAGATAGGCCCTGTCCCAGCGCAGGGTGTTGCTGGTGAGCCTTGCCACTTCATCGTCGAGGTTGTGGCCGGTGGCCAGAACGTTGAAGCCCCCTTCCCTTGCCGTCTGATTGAAGTAGTAGCGTTTGATTTTGCCGCAGGCGGAGCAGACGGGGCGGCGGAGCGCGGCCTTCACATCGGGAATGGCCAGTCCTTCGGCGGCCATGTCGCGGATGATGAGGGGAAAGTCGTATTTTCTGCAGAAGCGTTCCACCACGCCGCGTGCAGCGGGGGAGGATTCGGGGATGCCGAGGTCGATATGCAGGCCGGTGACGTTGTAGCCCTGCCGCCCCAGTTCAAGCATGAGGGCAAGGGAATCCTTGCCGCCGGACAGGGCCACCAGCACGCGGTCTTCCCTGGTCATGAGCTTGTGTTCCCGTATGCCCCGGTCCACCTGACGGGAAAAGAAGTCCAGAAAGCAGTCGGGGCAGAAGGCGGTATTGTGGCTGGGCAGGGAAACAACGGCGCGGGCATGGCAGCGGCGGCACTTCATGGGAAACCTCGTAACGGCGGAAGATGACTCTGCAGTGCGGGACATCCTGGAGCCCCGCACTTCACAGACGCTGAGGAATACGCTAAAAAAAAGAAAGTGTAAATTTATGCCAACCCGCCCGGAAGTTCCGGGCAAGACGGAGTTTCCTCCCATGGCCGAGCCTTCCCGTTCTTCCCGTAAACTGGCCGCCGTCCTTGTCCTTTTGCTCTGTGCGGGCGGCGGCGCATGGTTTTTTCTTTCTGACGACGGAACATTCCCCGTCGAAGAGGCAAAGCGAGCCGTTCAGAGCCTGACGGGCTCTTCCGGGAAAGACGTAACTTCCGTGCAGGCCGCTTCGGAAGAGGCCTCTTCCGGCAACGGGCAGGCCGCGGTGCAGGAAGAGAAAAAGAGCGGGGAAGTCTCGGCCGCCATCAGCACGCAGCCGCGCGAGGTTGTTTCCGACCCTCAGGCGGAGCTTCTGGCCCGTGTGGAAAAGGCCATGGAGGAGAGCGGCCCCGCCATGCCGGGGGGGCACAGCGTTTCGGGCGAGGTGAAGGATACGCCTCCGGCAAAGGATGAGAATCGTCAGGATTCCGTGGTGACCATCGCCTTTGTGCGCGACATGGCCCGCTGGCTTGCGGCAGGCTATGTGCCCTCGCACAAGGAAGGGCGGAGAGGCCACAGCCGTGTGACGCTCATTCAGGGAAATTTCCGTTACAGCAATTCCGGCACGCTCCGCAGTGTGGAGCGCGACCCGCTGAAGGGACGCTCCGGCGTGCTGAACTATGTGTTCACTCCGGGCATGCTCGAAGCCCTGTACCGCATGTATGCGCCGCGCCTTGTGGAGGAAATGGAGCGGGCCGCCCGCAACAGGGGCGGACACCCCCTCGGTGATGTGCAGGTGGCGGACATGTTCATGGTCTATGCCGGGGAATTTCAGCGTCTTTCCGTTTCCCTGAACGCGGCCGCAGAAGTGGATCTGAGCGCGCTTTCCGCCGCCATCCGCCGCGCGGCGGAAAAGGAGGCCGAGGCCAACGACGATTTCGCCCGCGCCTACAACGCCCTTTCTCTGGCCAGAGAGTCCGGAAACCGGGATGAAGTGGCCGTTCAGGGCCGCCGCATGGAGGAATGCACCCGCGTTGCGGGCATGTACGCCGCAAGGCAGGAGAGAGCCCGGGCGGATATGCTCTATGCCCTGCGCCGCAACGCCGACGGAAGGGCGCTTTCCGATGCGGAACTGGTCTTTCTCGGCGAATGGTTGAGCCGCCGCAGCGCTTCCGTGGAAAGCATACGCGCCGCCGCCGTGGTCTGCGGCCGTATGGCCGGACTTTGCGAGCAGCGCGCGCAGGATGTGCTTTCTCCCCGGACGGAGGAAGAGCCCGCGCCGGTATCCGCTCCCGCGCCTTCCCCCGCTGCGGAGAAGAAGCCGGAGACTTCCGCGCTGAAGGCTCAGCCTGCCGCCGCTGAGCCTTCCGGCGCTGCCGCAGAGCCTGCGGTCACGCCTTCTTCTCCGAAGGAGCAGAAGACGGAAGCCGCCCCTGCGCCTGAAGTCTTTGTCCGGGAAGTTTCCGGCCGTCTTTCCTTTGATCCGCCCCGGCCTGCGGAGAATCCCGATTCCAGGGCGGAAGCTCCGGATAAGAATGCACCGTCCCCCGCGATTCCTGCGGGAGCACCGCAGGGCGATGCAGCCGCGGCGCAGCCCGGGACCTCGGCTGCTTCGGGAGCCGTGCCTTCGGCGGAACCTTCCGTCAAAGCGCAGAGCGCCGTTTCTTCGGAAGTTCCGGACAAGGCCGCGGAAGT
>NZ_CALUWY010000041.1 GCF_944324615.1 uncultured Mailhella sp. | reverse complement strand
AGAGCGTTGATACAAGGTTATCCTTCGCAAACAGAAGAAAAAACAGCACGTTGAACAAGGCTTTCCTTCACACACAGTAGCAACATAGCGCCTTAATAAAGCATGTTCTTTTGCAAGCGGAAGCCTTACCGCGCGTTGAACAAGGCTTTATTCTCCGCAAACAGAAACACGCCCGAACCATACGTTTCCCGATATCACTGTTTTCCGGCAAAGGCCGGAAAACAGTCGGCCTGCGTGAGCGGGTCCGGCAGGACACGCTCACACTGAGGAAGCAGCCCCTACGCCGCAAGCCGGAACGTTCCGCGTCCTGCTGTCCATCCCTTCCCACAGAGGGCAAAGCGCATTCCCGTCCGCGCCGGAGCGCCTTCCCGTACAGCAGCGAGTCGGAGGAAGACTTGAGCGCCCTTTCCGAACGTCCTCCCTGCCAGATGAGGGGGGTCGGGGGGAATCATTCCCCCCGAGAAACGCTTTCTTCCGGGGGCCGGGGCAGCGCCCCGGTGCCTTTACGGAATGCCTGTGCGGGCTGCATGCCTTTCCGCTTTTCTCTGCCTTCCGCCTTCTGCGTTTAAACAGAAACGGCGGGATTTCTCCCGCCGTGCTGACTGGTTCTGTTTCCGGGTTACCTTCGCACGCTCACGAGGTAGAGGCGGCAGAGGGCCACGGCAAGCAGCAGGGCATCCGGCCCCCAGGCGGCCATGAGGGGCGGCAGGGAGCCCATCTGTCCCAGGGATTCGCCGAACATGGTGAGGGAATACATGATGAAGGTTGCGGCCATGCTCAGGGCCACGGCGATGTAGACATTGGAATTCCACGAAACGATGGCCGCGCCGAGCAGGGCCATGACCACGAGGGAAGCGGCGTAGGAAATTTTGCCGTGCCACACGGTACGCAGGCCTTCCACGTTGGAGCCTGCCTCGCCGAGCTGGTCTATGGCGTCGCCGAGCTGCCAGAGGGGGAGCTGCTGGAGGCTGTTGGATTCCGTGGAGAAGAAGAGTTCCGGATCCTGATGCAGGGGCAGTTCCAGACGGGGCAGGACCTCGCGCTGGTAGGTATCGGGGTAGAGGCGTTCGGCACTGGCGGCCACCCAGCCGGACACGCTGCCCTTCACGCGGGGGGCGCGGACAATGACATCCACGTCGGAAGCGCCGTCGCGCACATGGAATGCCGAGAATCCCGTGCCTTCGCCGTTGGGCTTCAGGGCGGCAATGGAGACGGTCCAGCCGTCTTCCATGAACCACACATCGGAAATGGTGCGCTGGCTCAGATCCTGCTTGCGCACCTGTTCACGCCAAATCTGCTGGGAATAGCGCTCGCCCTGCACACCGAGGAACTGGGAACAGGCGAACTGCACGCCTCCCCAGAACACGCCGCAGAACACCAGCACCGTAGCCACGGTAAAGAAGGAAATACCGCCCGCATGAAGGGCCGTGAGTTCCCTGCTGTGGCCCATGAGGCAGAGCGTCACCACGGTGGCGAGCAGGAACACGGCGGGCAGAATCTGGGCTATAATGGAAGGCAGGCGCACACCGAAATACTGGAGGATGAGCCCGAGGCCGGACCCCGCCTCGATGAAGATATCCACCCTTTCCACAATATCGGTGAGCAGGTACAGGCCCACGCCGAGGCCCATGATGAGCAGAAGCAGACGCGCGTGCCGCTGGAAAATGTAACGGAAAAGCAGGCTCATGCCTTATCCTCCTTCTTTTTCCTGCCGCTTCTGCGCGAATTCCAGTATTCCGTGATGCGCGGCATCCTTTCCTGCGCCGCAAGCCGCATGCCGTACAGACCGAGCAAAAGGAAGACGACATTGGGCACCCACAGGCCTATGGTAGGCGCAAGATCGCCGCTTTCGCCGAGGCTTATGCCCAGCATGAGCAGGCTGTAATAGACAAGGAAGAGCAGCAGCGCCATGAGCACGCCGGTCTGCTGCTTGAGGCCCTGGAAGGACGTGGCAATGGGTATGACGAAGATGCACAGCACCACGCACGCCAGGGGGAAGACGAAGCGCTTGTGCCGCTCCACCACGATCTTGCGCGCCATGCGCGGATCGGTCTTCTGAAGGGCGCGTTCGTTTTCCTTGTCGTACAGGCGCTGCCAGGTGTATTCCTTGGGCTTGACCGGGCCCATGTCCACGCCCTGGAACAGGGAGTCGAAGCTCAGGCGCACGGCGTATTCCTGAAAGCCCATGATGGAAAGGGCGTTGTCCTTTTCCGTATAGCTGCGCCCGTTCTTGAGCAGGAAAATGATTTCGCCGTTTTCATAGTCGGCATCAAGGCTGCCGTCGGGCGCAAGAATGGTCATGGTGGTATCCTTGGCGCGGCGGTCTTCCACCATCACGCCCGCCATGGTGCCGGACACGGGGTCCACCTTGCGGGCGAACATGACCATGTTGGGCACATCCTTGTTGAACACGCCGGGCTGCACCACCACGCGGGCGCTGCTGCTTGCGATGTTCAGCACCTCGGAACGGAAATTCCCCATGCCCCAGGCCTGCCAGTACAGCGATATCCAGAAGCCGAACAGCGCGCAGAGCACGGAAAAGAAGAGCGAGGCGGGAAGCATCTGATAAAGACTCACCCCGCCCGCCTTGAGCGCCACCAGTTCCCTGTCGGTGCTCATGCGCAGAAAGGTGAGGAATACCGAGAGCATACACGCTATGGGGCAGATGATGAGCAGAAAGAACGGGCTGAGATAGCCGAAAAGGCGCAGCGTATCCCAGATGTTCAGCTCAAGCCCGAGGAGCATGTCGCGCAGCTGCAGCGCGCGGCCCATGAGAATGAACAGAAGCAGCACGGCCATGGACAGAAAAAACGTCTTGCCGTGTTCCAGAAGCAGGCGTCGCTGAAGGAGATTCATGCGCGCGCCTCATCCGCCTGCTGAGCAAAAAGGCGCTCCAGCGCCTCCTGATCGAGAGGCGAAAGGTTGAAGCGCACACCCGCGCCGTCCAGAAGTTCGGCCACGCCCACGGAGGGACATTCCCGCCTGCGTTCCACCATATATCTGAGCGCGCGGCGCACGAGTTCTTCATGCTGCATAACGGTAGCCATATTTTCTCCACATGCGTCTGATTCCGGGTCCGCGCCCGGCAATCCGGGGCGACGGCGCACAGGTCCGCCGTCCGTAGAAAAGGATATACGCAAGAGCTTTCACGGGCTTTGCCGTTTTGTCAATCCATTTTTCCCGGGGCACGACACAAGGGAGGAAGGGAAAAAGCGCCCTTCCCCGGATTCTGCTCCGAGATGCCGAAAAACGGCGGCCTGCCGCTCCGAAACGGCCTTTTCCGCATCCTTTCTCCGGCATACTGCTCCGGAAAGGACGGCCGGAACCTCTCCGGACATCGGAACCCGCCGTACAGAACGGAAAACGCCCCTCTCCGCCCCGTGCGGAGCAGAGAGGGGGGAATCTTCGGGCGGCACCGGCCGGGGCGGTACATGCCGCCGGGCCGATGCCGGAAAAAACTAGTCCAGCACCACCATTTCGCCGGGTTCCATCACAAGAGGACGGCAATCGGGCGCGTGGCGCTTCAGAGCCTCCACAAAGGCGTCGGCATTCTGGGCCAGCACGGGGAAGGTCTTGTAATGAATGGGCATGGCCACGGGGGCCTTCAGAAGCGCGGCGGCCTTGGCGGCAAGTTCGCCGTCCATGGTGAACACGCCGCCTGCGGGCAGAAGGGCAAGGTCGAGGTGGAAGCGGTCGGCAATGAGCGCCATGTCACCGAAAAGCCCCGTATCACCGGCGTGATACACGGTGTGGCCGCCGGGCATTTCCACCACATAGCCCACGGGGGACCCCATGGCCGCGGAATGGAAGGCCTGAGTCATGGTGATCTTCACGCCCTTTTCTTCCAGCGTGCCGTCCACGTTGCCGCCCATGCCGTAATTGATGATCTGCCCCGAGGGCACGCCGCGTTCACGGAACCAGTCCGTGAGATCGGCAATGCAGAAGAGCTTCGCACCCGTGGTACGCACGATTTCCACAGCCTGCCCCATGTGGTCGCCGTGGTCGTGGGTGACGGCCACAATGTCCGGCCTCGGAATTTCCTGCCAGTCGGGAGCAAGGGGGTTGCCTTCGAAAAACGGGTCGATGAGCACGGAAACACCGTTCTCGCTGAGCATGACGTTGGCATGGCCGTACCAGGTAATGTGCAGCTGCGACATGGAATACCTCCGGGAAAGGGGGTTCGGGTTCATGGAATAACCCCGCGCCCTCACAAGGAAGGCGGGGGACCTTTCTTTTAATATTCCGAAGGCCCACGGTCAAGACGCGGATCTGTTCACGCCTGCTTTCCGGCAGAGCGCTGCGGAAAAAACGTGAAAAAAAGCCCCGTACACGGCCGGATTGCCGGACAGGCCGGGGCACGGGAGGCCCGACAAGGAAAAAAGCCCCGCATACGGCAGCATGCCCGGGGTACGCAGCGCAGTTGCCGGAACCTCACTGCCGGAAAACTGCCTTTTGGGGGCAGACGGCCATGACCAAGGAGAAAAGGACGGGAAAAACGCTTCCTCCCTGCCCTGATGGGGCGCGCCGGGGAGCCGCACTGCCGGAAAGGGCCGCATGGCCTGAAAAAGATGGCCCGGGAAAGCGCCCCGGAGCCGGGCCCGCCCCAAAAAGGTGAGAAAAATGCCATGCGCCTTCCTGCCCAAAGTTCCGGCAGGCTGCACAGCGCGGGAAAAGCGCGGCAGGCGCACCTTTAGCGGGCAAAACGGAGCCTGTTCGCCCCGGATATCCTTATGAATGGGGAAGCGCTTTGCCAAACGGCCCGGCCTGCAGCGGCCCGGCAACACCGGCCTTGCCTGCGCCGCCTTTTCCCCTGCCGGGCGCGCTTCCCAAAGGGCCCCGGGGCCGCACTTTTGTGCGACGCCTTGACAAAAGCCCCGGCCCGGGCAACTCTCAGCCCGCGGCCCCTGCCGCAAGGAGCCACCATGACGCGCTTTTTCCCCCTCCTTGTTCTTGCCCTGCTTCTTCTGCCTTTTCCGGCCCGTGCCTTTGACGACGGGGTGGACAAGCTCAACTTCACCACGCCCGACACCTTCACGGAACTGACTGACCATGAATGCGACCTGTTCAAGGATACGGAAGAACAGGCCGTGAGCCACGGCAGGCTGATCAAGATGTACCTGCCGCAGTACATGGCCCATCAGTACCGCTACGGCAGCCGCGACGCGGTGACGCGCCAGGTGCTCATCTGTGCCATGGAGGGGCAGAAGCGCCCCCTCACCCAGAAGGATGCGGAACTTCTGGCCCGCTCCACGGAGGGGCTGTTCATCGGCTTTTCCCGCATTCCGCGCAGCCGCACCGATACCCCGGCCCAGGAAATGGAAAACCGGGAAAAGGCGCTGGAACGCGCGCTGGAAACGGGTTCCCCCCTGCTGGTGGATTCCCTGCGCACCTCAAGCGCCTTCCTCTATACCTGCCTCATCCACTACAATATGATGGAACGCGGGCCGAAAAGCTGGCTTTCCACGGCCATGGCCACGGCCGTGGTACCGGTGAAGGATACCGTGCTCTTCGTGACGGTGAGTTCCATTCTCGGCCACGACAACCCCGAACCGCACCTCGACTGGGTGAAGGAAACGGCGGGCACCTTTGCGGACATGATAGTCCGCGCCAACAAGGCGGAAAAGAAGTAGGCGCGCCGCCTCAAAAACCTTCCCCTGCATGCCGGAAGGCCCGCAGCGCGCCCTCAACGATGCGGCGCACCGTGCCCCCGGCCGCGGCACGAAGCCCCGCCACTGCTCCTGCCGCACACAGGCACGCCCTGCCAGATATCTTTCCGCAGCCTGCGCCGCATACGCTGATGCCCCGGCGCTGCCCTCTGCCTGCTCCCGGCGCCCTTCCCCCCGCGCACGGCCCCCGCTGTACCGTGTGCCTCCCGCTTGTCATGATGAAGGCACCGGCCTGCCCGTCTTTTGACATGCGCAATCTGCCTTTTTCTCCATTCTGCCCCTGCCGGGCCTTCTGATGCTCCGCGCCCCTTAAAAATCGAACGGCGAAGGCAGGCGGGCACGCTGCCCCGCACGCCTGCCCCGCACGGCCGAAGAGCAAAAAGAATGTGCCCAACGTGCAGCCTGCGCCGCCTACGCTGATGCCCCGGCACCGCCCTGTTTTTCTGCGCGCCGCGTTCCCCGGAGCTTCGCACGCACGGCTTCCGCTTTTCCTGTGCGCCGTTTCTCCCCCCCCCCCGCATGGATCCCGCTCCATTCTTCTCTTGAGACAGGCCCGCTCTTTTGCGGTTCCCGTGCGCATAACTTTCTCTTCTGGCCGACAGGCGAAGCCCTGAGCCGATGACCGGTTCCCCCTGCCCGCACGCCTCTTCCATAGTCGGATAAGTCCCTGAAGAACTTGCCCACACCAGTTCCCCCGCGCACGGCTCTTCCACTTCTTCGGTCTTCGCATCGGCCAGCGCGCCCCCGGTTTCCCCGCCACGCCCGGCGCTGCTCCCGGCGCCCTTCCCCCCGCGCACGGCCCCCGCTGTACCGTGTGCCTCCCGCTTGTCATGATGAAGGCACCGGCCTGCCCGTCTTTTGACATGCGCAATCTGCCTTTTTCTCCATTCTGCCCCTGCCGGGCCTTCTGATGCTCCGCGCCCCTGCAAATCGAACGGCGAAGGCAGGCGGGCACGCTGCCCCGCGCCTGCCCCGCACGGCCGAAGAGCAAAGAGAATGTGCCGAAGGTGCAGCCTGCGCCGTGCGCCACGCCCTCCCCGCCCTGTTTTTCCTGCGCCGCCGCGTTCCCCGGAGCTTCGCACGCACGGCTTCCGCTTTTCCTGTACGCCGTTTCTCCCTGCCAGTTTCCCCGCGCACACCGCTTCCTCCGTCATGCCCGGCGCTGACCCCCGCCCTGATTGCCCCGCACGCCTTTCCCCTCCCCCTTCCCGCTCTTTCTCCGCACGGCGCATTCTTCTCCCCTGCCGCCCAAACAAACGCTTGCCTTGTGCGGGAAAATGGGGTAGAAACTCCCGGTTACACACAATGCACACATCGGCAGCGGCCAGGGTTCCCGCGCGGCGAAGTCGCCCCACGGGTGAAGGGCCAGGGTCGATGTGGAAGACAAACCCTTTTTTTTCAAGGAGAATTACCATGGCTTACGTCAGCATGAAACAGATGCTGGAAACCGGTGTGCACTTCGGCCACCAGACCCGTCGCTGGAACCCCAAGATGCGTCCCTTCATCTTCGGCGCCCGCAACGGCATCCATATCATCGACCTCCAGCAGACTGTGAAGCTGTTCCGCACCGCCCATGACAAGATCGTGGAAACCGTGGCGAACGGCGGCAAGGTGCTCTTCATCGGCACCAAGCGCCAGGCTCAGGAAGCCGTGGCCGCCGAAGCTGCCCGCGCCGGTCAGCCTTCCGTGACCAACCGCTGGATGGGCGGCACCCTCACCAACTTCGTGACCATCCAGAAGAGCATCGAACGCCTGAAGAAGCTCGAAGCCATGTTCGCCGACGGCTCCATCAACCGCTACCAGAAGAAGGAAATCCTCAGCTTCCAGCGCGAACTGGACAAGCTGAACCTCACCCTCGGCGGCATCAAGGACATGGACAGCCTTCCCCAGCTCGTGTTCATCATCGACCCCCATCGTGAAGAAATCGCGGTGAAGGAATGCCGCAAGCTCGGCATCCCAATTGTGGCCGTGACCGACACCAACTGCGATCCCGACGTGATCGACTACATCATCCCCGGCAACGATGACGCCATCCGCGCCATCAAGCTGTTCGTGAACGCCATGGCCGAAGCCTGCATCGAAGGCGCCGCCCAGAGCAAGGAAGTGGCCGACCCCGAAGCGGCCATGCAGCAGGCCGCCGAAACGGCCGAAGCCGCGGAATAACCCTTTTCTCTCAAGGAGCAATGACAATGGCTATTACCGCTGCCATGGTGAAGGAGCTGCGCGACAAGACGGGCGCGGGCATGATGGACTGCAAGAAGGCTCTCACCGAATGTGAAGCCGACGTGGAAAAGGCGCTTGACTGGCTCCGCCAGAAGGGCCTTTCCAAGGCCGCCAAGCGTGCCGACCGCGCCACTTCCGAAGGTGTGATCGCCTGCGCCACCGCTGAAAACGGCAAGGTTGCCGCCATCGTGGAAGTGATGACGGAAACCGACTTCGTGGCCCGCGGCGAAAAGTTCCAGGGCTTTGCCAAGTCCGTGGCCGAAGAAGTGGCTGCGAACGCCCCTGAAAATCTGGATGCCTTCCAGGACCGCGTGAACGATCTGGCCGCCTCCACCGGCGAAAAGACCGTGCTCGGCCGCTTCGTGCGCATGCACATCGAAGGCGAAGGCCTCGTGGGCGCCTATGTGCACTCCAACGGCAAGCTCGCCGTTCTCGTGGAAGTGAACACCGACAAGAGCGCGGATGAAAACGTGGCCGACTTCGCCAAGAACGTGGCCATGCAGATCGCCGCCTCCAACCCCCTGGCCCTCGACGCCTCCAGCCTCGACCCCGCCCTTCTGGAACGCGAACGCGAAGTGTACCGCCAGAAGGCCCTTGCTGAAGGCAAGCCTGAGAAGATCATCGACAAGATCGCCGAAGGCGCCGTGAAGAAGTACTGCAAGGAAGTGTGCCTGCTCGACCAGGCCTACATCCGCGACGACAAGATGAGCGTGCAGGACCTTCTGAAGGCCACCGCCAAGGCCGCCGGCTGCTCCGTCAGCCTCGGCAAGTTCGTCCGCATCCAGCTCGGTGCGTAGTTTGCCCATAAGGGCGACTTTTCAAGAAAAGTCGCCCCGGCAAGCTTGAATCCGACGGAATATCAGGATACAAGGGGAGAGAACATTTCTCTCCCCTTTTTTATGCCCTTTTTACGGATGCCTCATGGAAGATCGCGTACGCCTCACCGCTCTCATCATTACCCTGAATGGGGAACGGCTCCTCGACAAATGTCTTGAATCCCTTTCCTTCTGTGACAGAATCCTCATTGTCGATTCCTTCAGTTCCGACAGGACGGAAGAAATCGCCAGGGCCCGCGGGGCCATCTTCATTCAGAACAAGTGGCCCGGCAACGCAAAACAGATCCGCTACGGCATCGACTGGCTCGCGGCCAACGCCCCCACCGACTGGGTGCTCATGCTCGACTGCGACGAAATCATTTCTCCGGAGCTCAAGGCGGACATTCTCGCGGCCCTCGCCTCCCCGGGCGACAAGACGGCCTTTTCCATGCCCCGGCGCACCTGGTATTTCGACAGATTCCTGAAGCACGGCGGCTGCTACCCCGACAGGCTGTTCCGCCTTTTCCTGCCCGATGCCATACGCATCGACAACAACGGCGCGCATCAGAAATTCGTGCCCGCCGGCCCCTACGGCGAACTTTCGGGCGACATGCTGCACTATACCTACTGCAGCTTCCAGAACCAGCTGGAAAAGCTCAACGACTACGCCGAACGCGGAGCGCGCGACCTTGAGGCCAGGGGCAGAAAGGGCGGCGTGCTGGTGGGGCTTCTCCACGGCACCTGGCGCTTCATCGACATGTACATCCGCAAGCTCGGCCTTCTCGACGGCAGGGCGGGCTTTCTCATGGCGGCGCACACGTCGTTCTACACATTTTTGAAATACGTCCGCATTCACGAAGGCGGCTGGGGCGCTCCTTACGAGCACGGCCTTCCGGGCGCGGGCCATTCCACACACCCTGATTCCAGAAGAGGATGACGATGAGCGAACTCAAATACCGGCGCGTGCTGCTCAAGCTGAGCGGCGAAGCCCTCGCCGGTGAAAAAGGCAGTGGCATAGATCCCGATACCGTGCATCTCATCTGCAAGGAAATCGCCGACGTGGCGAGCCTCGGCGTGCAGCTTGCGCTGGTCATAGGCGGCGGCAACATCTTCCGCGGGCTTTCCTCCTCCGCCAAGGGCATGGACCGTTCCAACGCCGACTACATCGGCATGCTTGCCACGGTGATGAACGCCGTGGCCGTGCAGGACGCGCTGGAAAAGATGGGCTGCCCCACGAGAGTGCTTTCCGCCATCGACATCCGGGAGCTGTGCGAACCCTACATCCACCGCCGCGCCATACGTCACATGGAAAAGGGGCGCATCATCATCTGTGCGGCGGGTACGGGCAACCCCTATTTCACCACCGACACGGCGGCGGCCCTGCGCGGCACGGAACTCAAGTGCGACGCCATCATCAAGGCCACCAAGGTGGACGGCGTGTACGACAAGGACCCCATGAAGCACAGCGACGCGGTGCGTTTTGAAGAGCTCTCCTACGATGAGACGCTGCGCCGCCACCTCAAGGTCATGGACGCCACGGCCATCACTCTGGCCCAGGAAAACAGCGTGCCCGTCATCGTGTGCAGCATGTTCGGCGGTCACATCAAACGCGTTGTCTGCGGCGAAGCGGCAGGCACCATAGTAAAGGGAGAATGACATGGATATCGAGACTCTGCAGCTCGACGCCGAAGAACGTATGGAAAAAGCCCTCGTCGCGCTTGACCGCGACTTCGGCAAGCTCCGTACCGGCCGCGCCACCACGAGCCTGGTGGACAACATCAAGGTGGACTACTACGGAACGCTGACGCCCATACAGCAGCTCGCCTCCGTGGCCGTGCCCGACAGCCGCACCGTCACCATCCAGCCCTGGGACCGCAACGCCTTCTCCCCTGTGGAAAAGGCCATTCTGAAGTCCGACCTCGGCCTTACGCCCATGAACGACGGCCGCCTCATCCGCATCACGGTTCCGCCGCTCACGGAAGAACGCCGCCGCGACCTCACCAAGGTGAGCAGAAAGTACACGGAAGATGCGAAGGTTGCCCTGCGCAACATCCGCCGCGACGTGAACGACGCGCTCAAGAAGCTGGAAAAGGACAAGGAAATTTCCGCCGACGAGCTGAAGAAGGCCATGGACGACGTGCAGAAGCTCACCGACGCCTATGTGAAGAAGGCGGACGTCAAGGCCCAGGCCAAGGAAAAGGAAATCATGGAAATCTAGCCCCGCCGGGGCCGGGGCGGCTTTCCGCCGCCCCTTACGGAAAAACACTCCGCAGGGCGGGCACGGGCCTCTGCAGGCCGCCTCATGCGCGGCCGGACAGGGCTTTTCCGGCGTTTTTCGCGCACAAAAGGCTCCCTGCATGACAGAGCACACCTCCGCCCCTTCTGCGGAGCGTTTTTCATACCGACAGGAAAAGGCATGGAAGGAAAGCTTCCCGAGCACATTGCCGTCATCATGGACGGAAACGGCCGCTGGGCCAGGGAACGGGGCCTGCCCCGCTCCAAAGGGCACCTTGCGGGGGTGGACGCGGTGCGCACTCTCGTGCGCGAATGCCGCCGCCTCGGCATAGGCCATGTGACGGTATATGCCTTTTCCCGGGAAAACTGGCAGCGGCCCGAAACCGAAGTCAGCTTTCTCTTCGACCTGTTTCTGCAGTTTCTGCGGCAGGAACTGCCGGAACTCATGAAGGAAGACATACGCCTTTCCTTCATCGGTGAAGCGGGCGACCTGCCCTTCGCCGTGCGCCGCGCCCTGGAATACGCCATGAAGAAGACGGCCTCCAACCGTTCCATGGTGTTCACGCTGGCCATAAGCTACGCCGGGCGGGAGGAAATACTGCGTGCCGCGCGCCTCGCCCTGGAAAAAGGCCTGCGGCCCGAAGAGCTCACGGAAGAGGCCTTCCGCACCCTGCTCTACGACCCGGCCCTGCCCGACCCCGACCTTGTCATACGCACAAGCGGCGAGGAGCGGCTCAGCAATTTTCTGCTTTTCCAGAGCGCCTATGCGGAACTTTACTTCAGCCCAGTGCTCTGGCCGGACTTCGGGCCGGAAGAGCTGGAAAAAGCCCTTAAAAGCTATGCCGGGCGGGTGCGCCGCTTCGGCAGGACGGATGAACAGCTGAGCTGACCGGCCAGCGGAAGGAATGTGCTATGAACGAAAAATTTCGCGCCGCATCGTTGAGCCTGCGGCTCGTCACCGCCGTGGTGCTCGCGGCCGTGCTCATTGCCGCATGGAGCATGGGCGGATGGTACGTCGCCGCCCTCGTGGCCGTGCTCGCCGTGGCGGGCATGGGGGAATTTCTCTTCATGTTCCAGCGCGAAGGCGGCTGGGGCATGAAAATTCTCGGCCTTGTTCTCAGTGCGGTCTATGTGGGTTCCTGCGCTCTGGCGCCCGTTTTCGCGCCTGCGCTTGCGCCTCACCTTGTTCTGGCCTTCTGCGCCCTGGTGGCGGGCCTGTACGCCCTCATTTTCTGGAGCCGTGAAAAAACCCTCGTGCCCATGCACCACGCCGCGGTCATGCTCTGCGGCCTGCTCTACATTCCGGTGCTGCTTTCCCCGGCCATGCAGTTTTCCCGCTGGGAACAGCTCTTCGTAGTGCTGCTGCCCGCCGCCTCCGACATGGCGGCCTACTTTGCGGGCGTGAGCTTCGGCAGACATCCCATCTGGCCGGGCGTGAGCCCCAAAAAGAGCGTGGAAGGCGCCGTGGCGGGCCTTGCGGCCGCCGTTGCCGTTTCCTGCATCATGGGCGCGCTGTTCGGCAAGGCGGGCATGGCGGCCTTTGCGCTGCTCGGCGTCGTCATGGGCGTCATGGCCCAGCTCGGCGACTTCTTTGAATCCGCGCTGAAACGCGCCGTGAACGTGAAGGACTCCAGCCACCTCCTGCCCGGTCACGGCGGCGTGCTCGACAGGCTGGACAGCATTTCCTTCTGCGTGGGCACCTATGCCCTCGCCTCCGCCCTGCACGCCTTCTTCTGACAAGCATGCCCCGCGCCTCTGCGCGGGGTTTCCGTATCCGGAAGGAACCCGGCATCCGGGTTCCTTTTCCGCATCCTTCCGCCATGCGCGTCCCGGGCCATGGGGGAAAATCCTTCCCGCGCCGTTTCCGCCCCCCTTTTTTGCGGAACACGGCCTTTTTCCGTTCCCCGGCCCCCTTCCTGCGGAAGGCGCCCTGCCCCTTCCGGGAGTCTTCAAAACACAAAGGAATGTTGATGAAATACATCAGCGGCATACCCTGTGAGACCAATGCCCTGCCCTTCCCCCGCCGCCTTGCCCTCATGGGCTGCACCGGCTCCATAGGCACGAGCACCCTGCGCGTGCTGGAGGCGTGGAAGGATTCCGGCAGATTCACGGTGCAGGCCCTTGCCGCCGGCCGCAACATCGAACTGCTGGCCCGGCAGGCCGACCTGTGGCGTCCGCCCTTTCTCGCCATACTGGAAAAGGACGGCGCGCACGGCACAGACGCCCTGCGCGCCCTTCTGCCCGCAGGCTACCGGCCGGAAATTCTCACCGGCAAGGAAGGCTATGCCCGCCTTGCCTCCCTGCCCGAGGTGGACATGGTGCTTTCCGCCCAGGTGGGTGCGGCCGGGCTCCGGGCCACGGTGGCCGCAGCCCTTGCGGGCAAGACCGTATGCCTTGCCAACAAGGAATCGCTGGTGCTTGCCGGGGAACTCATCCGCAACCTGTGCGCCCGCACCGGCGCGGTGATACTGCCCGTGGATTCGGAACACTGTGCCCTTTTCGAGAGCATGGCGGGCCGCAGGGAAGGCGACATTGCGCGCCTCATTCTCACGGCTTCGGGCGGCCCCTTCCGGGGAAAGAGCCGGGAATTCATGGAGAAGGTGCGCCCGCAGGACGCCCTGAAGCACCCGAGCTGGTCCATGGGGGCGAAAATCACCATTGATTCGGCCACGCTCATGAACAAGGGGCTGGAAGTCATCGAGGCCTTCCACCTGTATCAGGTGCCGGTGAAGGACATCGAGGTGGTGGTGCATCCGCAGTCCGTGGTGCATTCGCTGGTGGAACTTGCCGACGGTTCGCTCATCGGTCAGCTTGCCGTGCCGGATATGCGCGTGCCCATTGCCGCCTGCCTTTCCTGGCCGTATCTTCTGGATGAAGCGCGCACCGGCATACGCCGCCTGCACCTTGCCGATGTGGGGAGCCTCACCTTTGAAGAACCCCGCCGCGACCTGTTCCCCTGCCTCGACCTTGCCTGCCGCGCTCTGGAAAAGGGCCTCACCGTGCAGCTCAACGCCGCCAACGAAGTGGCCGTGGCGCGCTTTCTTTCCGAAGACATCGGCTTCACCCATATTCCGGCGCTGGTGGAGGACGTGCTCGGCGCATCCACGCTCCGGCAGGATTTCACCCTGCATGACGGCTCCCTCGGCGCGCAGGTGGAAGCGGCTCTGGAAAGCATAGAGGCCTGCGACGCAGCCGCCCGGCAGCTTGCCGTGCGCTGGCGCGCCAAGGCATAGGCCCGGAGCGCCCCCCAGCGCAAAAAGCCCGGCTTTTCCCCCGGCCACGCGCATTGCGCATTGTGCTTTCAGAAAAAATTTCCTATTAATCCGCCTTGGAGACAGGGTATTCCGCGCGCTCCCGCCAAAAGAGGACGCGCCCTTCCGGCACCGTATGCCGGAAAGGGCAGAAAAAGCCCGGCAAACGCGCAGAACAAGGCCTTTTTTCTCCTCTGCCGGGCAGGCCCGGCCCTTCCCGGTGAAAACCGCACCGATTTCAACCTCAACGGGGCGTTGAGCGCCCTTCAGGCATTATGCAGTCATTACTCCACTATCTTTCCTACTGGGATTCCGCGCTGGCCGTGGTGCTGGTGTTCGGAGGGCTCATCTTCTTCCATGAGCTGGGGCATTTTCTGGCCTTCCGCGCCTTCAAGGTGGGGGTCATCACCTTTTCCATAGGCATGGGGCCGAAACTGTGCAGCTTCCGTCGGGGCAAGACGGAATACCGCCTTTCCTGGCTGCCCTTCGGCGGCTATGTCTCGGGTGTGGGCGAATACAGCGACGAGGTGGAAAGCCTCGGCTTCACGCAGGAAGAGGCCGTGACCAGCAAGCCCGCATGGCAGAGGCTCATCATTGCCTTTGCCGGGCCGTTCATGAACCTTGTCATTGCCTGGTTCATCTACTGGGGACTCACCATGAGCATGGGCCTTGCCGTGCCCCTGCCGCAGGTGGGAGCCATCATCAAGGGAAGCGCCGCCATGGAGGCGGGCCTTCAGCCCGGCGACATGATCACCGCCATCGACGGCATGAAGATCGACCGCTGGGAACTCGTGCCCGAAACCGTGGGCGCTTCCGGCGGCCGCACCCTCGACGTGGAAGTGAAACGCGAAGGCAGTATTCTGCACTTTTCCATGACGCCCACGCGCAGCGAACGGACCAATATCTTCGGCGAAACGGAAACCGCCTGGCTCATCGGCGTGCAGGCCTCCGGCGCGGTGCGCTATGAGGAAAAGGGCCTCTTTGCCTCCGCCGCTCTCGGCCTCAGGCAGACCTGGAACATGATCGACGTCACCCTCACCGGCGTGAAAAAGCTCATCACCGGTTCCGTGGCCGCCGATTCCGTGGGCGGGCCCATACTCATCGCCCAGATGCTCGGCAAACAGGCCGCAGAGGGCCTCGCCCCCCTGCTGCTGCTCACCGCGCTCATCAGCGTGAACCTCGGTCTGCTCAATCTCTTCCCCATCCCGGTGCTGGACGGCGGCGCCATCCTGTTCTGCATCGTGGAAATCATCGTCCGCCGCCCGGTGCCCGAAATGGTGCAGGAATGGTCCATGCGCGTAGGCGCGGGACTGCTCATCGCGCTCATGGTCTTTGCCACCTTCAACGACGTCATGCGCTGGTTCAGGTAAGCTTATGCAGGATATCACCCTTGTTCTGAATACCGCGGAAAAACGCGTGCAGTTCGCCCTTTTCCGCGCAGGCTCCATGCTCTGTGCCGAAGACTGGCTCGCCCAGCGCGGCGGCACAGAACTGCTCGCCCCGGCACTGCGCCATGCCTGCGCCCGCCTCGGCTTCACCCCCGCCGCCATAGGCCGCATCGCCTGCGTGGCAGGCCCCGGCAACTTCACGGGCCTGCGCATAGGCCTGACCACGGCCTCGGCCCTGGCCCGCGCCGTCCATGCCCGGCAGGCAGGCATCAACTACCTTCAGTGCCTGGCCGCCAACGCCCCGGCCCGCGAAGGCGAAGAGGTGCTCGTGCTCACCAATGCCCGGCAGGGCCTTGCCTACGGCGCGCGCTTCCGTGCCGATGAAGCCGGACTGCCCGTGCCCATGGGCCGCACCTTCCTGCTCCCCCTGCCGCCCCTCCCCGAAGGCTTCCTCCCCGGTTCCCCCGCCTTCGTGCTCGGCAGCGCCGTGAACAGCAACCTGGAATGCCTGAGGCAGGCCCTGCCCGCCTCTACCCGTATCCTCACGGGCGACGCCGCCATCCCCACCCCGGCTTCCCTCGCCGCCATGGAACGCACCATCCGCTGGGAACTCGAAGACCAGTCCGATATCCCCCCCCTCTATATGCGCGACTGCGACGCCGTGGAAAACCTCGACGCCATCGCCCGCGCCCAGGGCCGTACCCCGGAAATCGCCCACCAGGAACTGAAACGCCTCACCCACGCTTCCCTGACACTGGTGGAGGACTAAGGCAGGAAGAGAGGAAAGGCACGCGGGGCCTGCCCCGCACCCCGAAAGGCACCGGGGTGCGGGGCAGGCCCCGCGTGCCTTTCCTGCCTTTCCTCTCTTCCGGGGCATGAGGGAATACGGGGCATGGGGAGGGGACTGCAACGGGTACGGGAAGATTCTTTCAATGTATGAGGGGGGTATTACAGCAAGGCGCTTGTTTCCTCTTGAAATATGGGAACAAAATATTGCCTGCAACAAAGGGGCGGGGCATGGAGGGGCATTTTGCGGGCAGGTGCAATGTTTTGAAAGAAAGATTCATTTACTAAGTACAGGAAATTCCGCTATACAGAAGCTGTCGGCAGGATTCCGCACCATTTATCCCCTGGAGAACTCTTCCGGAGTGCCCATGAAAAGAAAGATCCTTATTATTCTTGTGCTGCTGCTTATGGTCTGCGCTTGCGGCTTCTGGTGGTACGACCACAACCGGAGTTCACAGCAGGTGCATTACCTTACGGAAAAGGTGACACGGGGCAACATCAGAAAAACGGTGAATGCGACCGGCGAAGTAGACGCGGTGCAGCTTGTGACGGTAGGTTCTCAGGCCTCGGGCAAGATCATGCAGCTGAATGCGGAGATCGGCCAGAAGGTGAAGAAAGGGGATCTCATCGCGCAGATTGACCCGACGACGCGGGAGAACGATCTCGACACGGCGCGGGCGATGCTGAAGACGTATCAGGCACAGCTTGAATCGCGCAAGATTGCGCTGAAGGTGGCGCAGACGAAGTATGACCGCGAGCTCAAGCTGAGGAAGAGCGATTCCACTTCCCGGGCGAATCTGGAAGACGCGGAGAACACGCTTGCGGCGGCAAAGGCCAGCGTGACGGAAATGGAATCGCAGATACTGCAGCAGAACATTGCGGTGAACACGGCGGAAACGAATCTGGGATACACGAAGATTGTGGCTCCGCTGGATGGTGTGATCGTATCGGTACCGGTGAAGGAAGGCCAGACGGTGAACGCGAACCAGACCACGCCCACCATTGCGCAGATAGCCGACCTTACGGACATGGAAATCAAGATTGAGGTTTCGGAAGGCGACATTCCCTTCATCAAGGAAGGGATGACCGTGAGCTACACGCTGCTCGGCGCGCCCGACAAGGTATACAGGACAAAGATCACCTCCATCGACCCGGGCGACACCACGCTTTCGGACGCCACGTCGTCTTCTTCCGGCGCCTCCACGTCCTCGTCGTCCTCCTCGTCGTCCACCTCTTCGGCCATCTATTATTATGCCAAGGCCCGCGTGGCCAACCCCGACGGCGTGCTGCGCCTCAGCATGACCACGCAGAACGTCATTGAAATCGACAAGGTAAGCGACGTGCTTCTTGTGCCGAGCCTTGTGATTCAGAGCAGCCGGGGCAAGAATTTCGTGCGCGTTCTCGGCAAGAACAATCAGGTGGAAACGCGCGAGGTGGAAGTGGGGCTGACCAACAACGTGATGACGGAAATCCGTTCCGGTCTGCGCGAAGGGGAATCGGTCATCGCCACGGAAATGTCGGCGGAAGAGCTCATGGACAGCCTGGCCAACCCGCGCAGCAACCGCAGATCCTCGCCGCCTCCGCCGCCGCGCTGATGCAGGGGGCGCGTCACGCCGGGGCGCACCCGGCGTGATGGGCGCAGGGGCATTTCGCCGGGAAAAGGCCCTGTCTCCGGCAACCTTCCAACGTCGGTCCGTTCCCGGAACGCACGGAGAACATCATGGTCACTCTTGAAGTGAAGCATATAGGCAAGCACTACGGCGAAGGAGAAAACCGCGTTCAGGTGCTCAGGAATGTAAGCCTGAGCATTGAAAAAGGGGATTTCGTCGCCATCATCGGGCAGTCCGGTTCGGGCAAGTCCACGCTGATGAACATTCTGGGCTGTCTGGACACGCCCTCGGAAGGTTCGTACTTCGTGGACGGCATTGCCACGGACGGGCTCGGTCCGGACGATCTGGCCCGCCTGCGCGGGGAGAAGTTCGGCTTCATTTTCCAGCGCTACAACCTGCTCACCAGCCTGAGCGCCCGGGAAAACGTGGCTCTGCCTGCGGTATATGCGGGCATGGGCAGCACGCAGCGCAACACCAGGGCGGAAGAGCTGCTGCACAAGCTGGGGCTGGAAGGCAAGACGACGAACAGGCCCAACGAGCTTTCCGGCGGCCAGCAGCAGAGAGTATCCATTGCCCGGGCCATGATGAACGGCGGCGAGATCATTCTTGCCGACGAACCCACGGGCGCGCTGGATTCGAAAAGCGGCGAGAACGTGATGCAGCTGCTCATGCAGCTGAACGCGGAAGGGCATACGCTCATTCTCGTCACGCACGACAGGCACATTGCGGAATACGCCCACCGGATCATAGAAATCAAGGACGGCGAAGTCATCAGCGACGAGCGCAGAAAGCCCATCCACAACACGGCCGGGCCGGAACCTGCGCCCGTGCCCACAAGGTCGTGGCAGTATGTGCGCGATCAGCTGGCCGAAGCCTTCCGCATGTCGGTACAGGCCATACTCACGCACAAGATGCGTTCTCTGCTCACCATGCTCGGCATCATCATCGGCATTGCCTCGGTGGTGAGCGTGGTGGCTCTCGGCCGGGGATCGCAGGAAAAAATCCTTGAAGGCATCAACGCCATGGGCACGAACACCATCGACATCATGCCCGGCCGGAGCTTCGGCGACCGCAATTCGGCGCGCTACACCACCCTCACGGTGGACGACGCCGACGTGCTGGCCGAACAGAGCTACATAGCAAGCGCCACGCCTTCGGCAAGCACCAGCGGCACCTTCGTGTACCGCAACCTCACCTCCACCGGATCGCTGAGCGGGGTGGGCGAACAGTATTTCAGCGTCAAGGGGCTGGAACTGGCCCGGGGCAGGCTCATCAACCGCGCGGACATCGACGAGGCGCGGGCCGTGGCCGTGCTGGACGACAACACCGTGCAGGAACTGTTCCCCAACGGGGAAGACCCCATCGGCGAAGTCATTCTGTTCAACACGCGGCCCTTCCAGGTCATAGGCGTGACAAAAAAGCCCAATGCCACCTTCGGCCCGCGCAGCAACCTCACGGTATGGACGCCCTACACGGCCTACATGACGCGGGTATCGGGCAAGAGAACCATTTCCTCCATCACGGTGAAAATAGCCGACGGCGTTTCCGCGCAGATTGCGGAAAAGGAACTCACGCGTCTGCTCACCTCGCGGCACCGCGGCGTGACGGACTTTTTCACCATGAATACCGACAGCATACGCCAGACCATGGAAAGCACGACCACCACCATGCGGCTGCTCATTTCCTGCATCGCCTTCATTTCCCTGCTGGTGGGCGGCATAGGGGTCATGAACATCATGCTGGTATCCGTCACGGAGCGCACCAAGGAAATAGGCGTGCGCATGGCCATAGGCGCGCGGCAGTTCAACGTGCTGCAGCAGTTCCTCATTGAGGCGGTGCTCATCTGCGTCATCGGCGGCGTGGCGGGGGTGCTGACCTCCGCAGGCATAGGAGCGCTGTTCAACTCCTTCATTCAGGACTTTCCCATGTCGTTTTCCGGCTCGTCCATTGTGCTGGCCATCACCTGTTCCACCCTCATCGGCATCATCTTCGGATACATGCCGGCCCGCCGGGCCTCCACGCTCAACCCCGTGGACGCTCTGGCGCAGGAGTAACCGTATGAAGTCCCTGCCCCTGCTCTGCGCCGTGCTGCTTCTGGTTCCGGGCTGCGCCGGACGCGACTATCAGATTCCCGACGAAGGACTCCTGAGCGCTCCGCTCATTGAGGAAAGCTACCATGTCGACCGCGAATGGTGGAAGCTCTACCACGATGCGGAACTGAACCGGATGGTGGACATGGCCCTTGCGCGCAATATCGACCTGGCCCGCAGCGCCATTTCGGTGAACCGCGCGCTGTATCAGGCCCGGCAGCTCGGCGCAAACCTCGTGCCCTCCTTCTCGGCCTCGGGCGATGCCAGTTCCCGCACGAATCTGGAAAGCGGGCAGGCCTCGCGCTCGTTCAACGCCTCCTTCGGCCTGGCCTATGAGCTGGACCTGTGGGGCCGCCTGCGCAACGCCGCCTCCGCCGGAGCGTGGGAATACCGCGCCACGGAACAGGACAGGGAAAGCACGCGCCTTGCGCTCATCAACAGCGTGGTGAACACCTGGTACAGCATGGCCGACACCTCCCGTTCCCTGGAACTTGCCCGGGAAAGCCTGAACTATTACGAAAGGCTCCTTGCCATTGTGCAGGCGCAGTATGCCGAGGGCAAGACCGACGGACTGGACCCCGCGCAGACCGAACAGAGCCTGCTTTCCCAGCGCGCCACCGTGCTCACGCTGGAAAACCAGTTCGAGGAGGAAAAGCGCACCCTGCGCGACCTGCTCAACCTGCGGCCCGAAGAAAAACTCGACTTCACCCTGCCCGACCTTCTCTCGGTGGCGGTGCCGGAGGTGGATCTTTCCGTGCCCGTGGCGGCTCTCGGGCTCCGGCCCGACGTGAGCGCGGCGGAATACCGCCTGCTTTCCGCCTTCCGCGATCAGGAGGCCGCAAAGGGCGACCTGTTCCCGGAACTCAGCATAGGCGGCACCCTCGGCGCCTCGGCCGCATCCTTCAGCGACTTCTTCACCGCGCCTTTTGTGAGCGGGCTCATCAACCTCAGCCTGCCGTTTCTTGACTGGAATCGTGTAAAATGGAACGTGCGTATCGCCGAAGCCGACTTTGAAGATGCGAAACTTTCCTTCCAGCAGAGCGTGACTCAGGCCCTCAACGAGGTGGCCCTTTACTACCACACCCTGGTCAATGCGCAGCAACAGCTTGAAAACATGAAGAAAAAGTATGAAGCCGACCTGCGTGTGGAAGCCTACCGCAAGGCCCGTTACGAGCAGGGAGCAGATGAACTCAAGGATTATCTGGAAGCCATGAAGGCCAGAAACGATTCCCGGCTTTCCGTGCTGGAGAAGGCCTACGGCGTTATTTCCGCATCCAACGCCGTCTGGCAGGCCATGGGAGGACGAATTTCCAGCCGATAGATAATTTCTTCATGAGATTGACCTTTCTTCATTTTCAGCAGAGAATCGCCCCATCTGAACGTGTTGTCAGCGAGGCGATTTTCTTTTTCCGTCCCCTCTGAGAAGATATAAGGAATATGTCATGAGTACATTTCGCAACCTCTCCTATGCTCTTCTTTTTCTGTCGGTCCTTTCCCTGGCCATGATCTTCCCCTTCTCGCGGGCGAACTACAACATGACCACCTTCACCTTTCTGGGGGTGTTCGTCGCCGTGTTTGCCGTGAGCCTTGTGGCGCTCATTGCCTCCCTTACCATGTATTTTCACTCCAAGAACACGGCCATCACGGTACTCAAGCGCCGCGGCGGCCGCGCCTACGCGGAGCTTCTGCATCATAAAACCCTGCTCATCAGCGCCATAGACGGGGACAAGCACGTTTCCGACTGGGATCATTACCTTTATCATCCCGACGAATTCCCCCGCATCAAGAAGTTCCTGGGCGAGGAATATTTCCTGCTGCTTTCCTGCGATTCGTTCTTCTGCAATTCCAAGGCGGCGCAGGCGTACAACGATTTTAAAACGCTGCACAACGACTTTGCCGCGTTCATCCGCTCCGTTTCCTATGACCGCATCGAATGCGCCAAGTTCAGGAAGCTGTATTTCCGCGTCACCGGCCAGTACATGACCTCCAACACGCCGGAAGAGGAATTCCAGAAGGAAGCCTTCAGCGAAGCCTACGAGGCGCTGCTTGCCGCCAACGAACAGGCGCTCAGCACCGTGGAAGGCCTGCTCTCCAAGATCGAGCAGTTTGAACAGCGCCTGGACCGCTACTATACCGCCGGCACCTCCTGGCAGGTGACCAAGAAGGCCCTGGACGCCCGTTATCAGGTCTGGCTGCACGCCACCGAAGTGTAAGACTCCCCTTCCCGGCCTTTTTCCCTGAAAAAAGGCCGGGCGCTGAAAACGACACGCCCAGCCGGATAACATCCATTATTCCACAACACAAAAGAGTGCGCTGCAAAGCGCACTTTTTTTTGCCCGAAGGCAGACGGCCCGGCGCAGGCAGGGACGGCTGACCTTGCCCGCATATGCGCGACACCTTGCCATCGCCCGAGTACCACAAACGCACATCTGCTCCGGACACACTGTACAGGGGGCGGGGCTTGCACGACTCGGGCCTTGCTTACGCCGCGAGTGAATCGCGGCTGCGCGGCCCTCGCGGCCCGGACGCCCGAAGGCGTCCGGGGGCCCCAGAGCGTTGATAGAATGCATTTCTTTGCAAACAAAAGAAAAAAAGTGCGTTGATACAGGGCCTTCCTTCGCAAGCAAAGGAGCCCGGAGCATTGATACACGGCGTTCCTGCCGGGCAGAGGCCTGCCCCGGCGTGGACATACGGTTATCCCTGCCCCAAAAGCCTGCCGGGCCTTGGGATACCACCGCCCTTCGCAAAACAGAGTGCCCCGGAGCGGTGAAATACGGTCATCCTTTACGCAAACGCACACCGCCCGGGCGTGGATACACGGCTTCCCTTGCAAACCGGGTGCCCGCACAGCGTTGCGGGGCGGGATTTTTCTGCGAAACAGGGCCTGAAGCGTTGAAAAACGGCAGAGCTTCGCAGAACGGGGGCCGGAGGGCTGATTCAGGGCATTCCTTCGCCAACAAAAGAGCCCGGAGCGTGATGCACGGCGTTCCTGCCGGACAGAGGCCTGCCCCGGCGTGGACATACGGTTATCCCTGCCCCCAATAGCCTGCCGGGCCTTGGGATGCGACCGACCTTCGCAAACCGAAGTGCCCCGGAGCGGTGAAATACGGTCATCTTTTGCGCAAACGCACACCGCCCGGGCGTAGAAATACGGCTTCCCTTGCAAACCGGGTGCTCCGCAGAGCGTTGCGGGGCGGCATGTTCTGCAAAACAGGGCCTGAAAGCGCTGAAAGACGGCAGACCTTCAAAGAACGGGGGCCGGAGAACTGATTCAGGGCTTTCCTTCGCCAACAAAAGAGCCTAGGCTCAGGACTCATTAATTGCCAAAAGGGTAAAAAGTTCTTATTGTCGGCATAGGGAGGATGCCATGAAGGAA
>NZ_CALUWY010000040.1 GCF_944324615.1 uncultured Mailhella sp. | reverse complement strand
TGCCTCGCCCCCGCCGTCAAGGTGCTGCACAATGAATTCGGCATCCTGCACGGCCTCATGACCACCATTCATTCCTATACCATGAGTCAGCGCCTGCTCGACGGCACGCAGAAGGATCTGCGCCGCGGCCGCGCGGCCGGTCTTTCCATCATTCCCACCACCACCGGCGCAGCCGCCGCCGTGGGACTCATCATTCCCGAACTCAACGGCCTGCTCAACGGCGGCGCCCTGCGCGTTCCCACGCCCGACGTTTCTCTTGTGGACTTCACCTGTGAGCTCAAGACGGAAGTGACCGCGCAGGAAGTGAACGCCGCGCTCAAGTATGCTTCCGAAACATGGCTTTACGAGGCCCTCGGCTACTGCGACGAGCCTCTGGTTTCCATCGACTATGTGGGCGACACCCACGGCGGCACCGTGGATTCCTCCTTCACCACGGTCATGAACAAGACCATGCTGAAGATCGTGGTCTGGTACGACAATGAATCCGGCTTCACCCATCAGCTCGGCCGTCTGATACGCCTTGTGGCTTCCCATCTGGAAGCGTAGCGGCGAAGCGGCGTCATCTGGAACAGAACTTTCCCCGGAAAAAACCGAGAGGCTTTTATGAGCATGGATACGATCAACGAAACTGGCTCCCGTTTCATCATGACCGGTGCGGATATTGTGCGCATGGGTGAACCGGCGGAAATGCTGGTGGGCGGCAAGAACTACAACACCGCCCTCATCAGCCGCGTGGAGGGCATACGCACGCCGCAGTTCCGCGCCATTCCCGCCACGGCTTTTCATGTGGTGCTTGATGAAAGCCGCGTGAACGCCTCCCTTGTCTATGAAGTGGTGGATTCCGCGCTGGCGGAAGTGGACTGGTCCGCTCCGGCCGTGGCTTCCGATCACGGATTCTTCGGCAATTTCGTGCGTCGCGTCGCCGCCGAGGTGCGGGAACGCGGCGTGGGCAAGAGTGCGAGCACCTGCCTGCGCGACTTCGTGAATCAGGTGGTGCACGGCTTTGCGGAATCGCGCGAGAACATCGACCAGCTGCGCCGCCGTTCCATGCTGGTGCAGGCCGCCATTCTGTCCATCAATCTCCCCGCCGAAGTGGATGAAGCCGTGCGCCGCGCCTACCGCGACATGTGCGACGAAGCCGGAGAAGGGGAATTTCCCGTGGCGGTGCGTTCCTCCGCCGCCGGTGAGGACTCCCGCAAGAAGGCCTTTGCCGGTCTGCAGGACACCTTCCTGAACATCACCGGCGAAGACGCCGTGGCCGAAGCCTATCTCTGGGACTGCGCCTCCGCCTACAATCTGCGTTCCATGACCTACCGGCGCGAGGCCATTCTCGACGCCGTGGCCCATGCCGAGAAGGAAGGCGATCCTTCCATCGCGGAAGCGGCCCGCAAGGAATGGGCCATTGAGAATACGGCCCTTTCCGTGTGCATCATGCGCATGATCCGTCCCGTGGTGGCCGGCACCGCCTTTTCCGCCGATACGGCCACGGGCTGCCGCGGCACCTCGCGCAACGACCTTGTGAGCATAGATTCCAGCTACGGACTCGGTGAATCCATCGTGGGCGGCATGGTGACGCCCGACAAGTTCTATGTGTTCCAGCGCGACGATGGCACCGACGTGGTTCTGCGCTTCATGGGCCGCAAGACCGTGCGCATGGTGTACAACGAGGAAGGCGGTGGCACGCACATCGAGGCCGTTCCCGCCGCAGAGGTGAATCAGTGGGCGCTCGGTGAAAACCAGCCCATCGAGGTGGCCCAGGGCGTGCGCGCCATCAGCCGCGCCTACGGCGGCATCATCATGGATACCGAATTCTGCATCGACGACAAGCAGCGCCTCTGGTTCGTGCAGGCCCGCCCGGAAACGCGCTGGAATGCGGAACTCGACGAACATCCCCACACCATTTTCATGCGCCGCAAGGAAGTGCTGCCCGAAGCCGCGGCCAAGGGCGAGGTGCTTCTTTCCGGCAACGGCGCTTCCCGCGGCGCCGGACAGGGCACGGTGCGTTTCCTGCGTTCCGCGCTGGAACTCAACCGCATTCATCCCGGAGACATTCTCGCGGCGGAACGCACCGATCCCGACATGGTGCCCGGCATGCGCGTGGCTTCGGCCATCATCGCCAACGTGGGCGGCGACACCAGCCATGCGGCCATCAGCTCCCGCGAACTGGGCATTGCCGCCGTCATCGGCGTGCAGAATCCCCTTGCCATGCGCGCCATGGACGGCATGCCCGTCACCGTGGACGGCACGCGCGGCCTTGTGTACCGCGGTCTTCTGCCCCTGTGCGACGTGGGCGGGGAACTCGATATCGCCAAACTGCCCAGAACGCGCACCCATGTGGGCATAGTGCTGGCCGACGTGAATCAGGCCCTGTTCCTTTCCCGCCTGCGCAGCGTGCCCGACTTTGAGGTGGGGCTGCTGCGTGCGGAATTCATGCTGGGCAACATAGGCGCGCATCCCGCCGCCCTGGAAGCCTATGACAACGGCACCCTGGAAGGCTTTGTGGAACGCCGCCTTGCGGAACTGGAAGATCAGGTCAGCCGCCGCGTCTCCGAGCAGATAGCCGTGGGCCAGGTGCACGCGCCCTTTGCCGAAGTGCAGCTCAAGCCCTACGTCGTGCAGCTCATGGACATGGCCTCGCTCTACGCCAACACCTCCAGCGTGCCCCGCGCGGAAGCACTCATGGCGGAATACATGCAGCGCGCCGAAATGAACCGTGAACTTCTGCAGACTTCCGACGATCTGCGCACGCATATCCGCGTGGTCATGGGCGCGGACGAGCCCGGCTCCTCCGTGACGGAGGAAGAGGTGAAGGCCGCCATGGCCGCCGCCTCCAAGAAGCCTCTGGTACAGGAAGTGCTGGTACGCATAGGCGCCATCCGCCGCAGCGTGGCCGCCCGCACGCGCCTCGGCAAGGAAATCGAGGAAGTGCGCAGTATTCCTGAAAAGATAGAACAGCTCATCGTGACCAACGGCCATGTGAGCGGACGCGATCACTACATCCGTACCCTGGGCCGCAACCTTGCGCTGTTTGCCATGGCCTTCTACGGCAAGGATATCGTGTACCGCACCACGGACTTCAAGAGTAACGAGTACCGCAATCTTCTGGGCGGCTGCCTGTTCGAGCACAACGAAGACAACCCCATGCTCGGCTATCGCGGCGTTTCCCGCGACATACACGACTGGGAAATCGAAGCCTTCAAGCGCGCCCGCACCCTGTACGGCGGTACCAACCTCATGCTCATGCTGCCCTTCGTGCGTACGCTGGAACAGGCCCGCTCCATGCGTTCCTATCTGGCCGACGTGCACGGCCTGAAGAGCGGTGAGGACGGACTCAAGATCCTGCTCATGTCGGAACTGCCCTCCAACGCCATTCTGGCGCGCCAGTTCATCAGCGAGTTCGACGGCTTCTCCATCGGCTCCAACGACATGACGCAGATGGTGCTTGCCACCGACAGAGACAATGCGGAACTTACGCACATCTACGACGAGGAGGACCCCGCCGTCATCTGGGCCATCCTGACCACCATCTTCACCGGTCAGAAGTTCTGCAAGAAGGTGGGCTTCTGCGGACAGGGCGTGGCCAACAGCGCCATTCTGCGCGGCATGGTGGCCATTGCGGGCATTGTTTCCGCCTCCGTGGTGCCCGATACCTACATGCGCACCAAGGCCGACTTTGCGGCCGTGGAAGCGGAGAATATACCCAGCTCCGGCCTCGGCGCGTGGCTCGGCCGTCAGCACACCGCCAAATTGCGCGCCCTGCTGGAAAAGCACGGCTATGTGGAAGCCGCGAAGATTACGGATGTGAAGGAGTTCCGCACCTGGTACGATGAGGAAGTGGGCCGCCTGCACAAGGAACTCTCCGCCTGCTTCAGCACGCCCTTTGAACACGATGCACGCCAGAAGCTTGCGGAATTCCGCCGCACCTTCCACAAGCCTGTGACCTATGCCGCCTGGGACTGGGACGCCACGGTGTTCGACGCTCTCCAGCAGGCCGGTTTCGCCAGCTGGGAGGAACAGGCCGAGGCCCTCAGGCTGCAGCGCGAAAAGTTCGCCGCAGAGTAAGAAACAGGGCGGCCCCTCGGGGCCGTTCCCTTTGCAGAAGGCGGGATACCGGCGTGTCCCGCCGATCTTGAAGACCGGCCCCCCATCCCCCGTGGGGCCGGTCTTTGCGTATGGTGTGGCATTTCATCATATATCTTCAGGATATTTTTGAACAGAAAAAAGAAGTATACGCCTTGACGGAATGTTATTTTCCTATACATCTGACATGTGAATAATCTTTAAAAAAGATTTTTCTCATGTTTTTTATTGTTTTTCTTATATCATTCTTCGGAGGTATGGGATGAAGGCGAAATGTTTTGCTGCTGCTCTGCTGAGTATGGCCATGGCTGTTCCTGCCTATGGTGCGCAGGCAAAAGATGAGGAACAGTACAAGACCTGTCAGAATGCTGTTCCTGAATATGTGGAACTTTTCAAATCCATCATCAATATAGATTCCGGTTCCAATGATAAGGCGGGACTCAACCGGAAAAAGGACTTTCTTGTCGATTATCTGAAAAAGGCCGGGGCCGAGGTCGAGACGCTGGAAGCGGCGGGAGACAGAAAGGGCACCTACAACATCATTGCGCGCATTCACGGCAAGGGAAAGGCCAGAATACTGCTGTGCAGCCACTACGACACCGTGTGGCCTGCCGGTGAGGCCGCGGCGCGTCCCTTCCGCATGGAAGAGGGCAGAATGTACGGGCCGGGCGCCGGGGACACGCAGAGCGGTGTGGCGGGAAGCGTCACCCTGCTGCGCATGCTCAGGCAGATGAAGTACGACGACTTTGATGTCATCACGCTTTTCCTCAACGCGGATGAGGAACTGGGAAGCGAAGGCGCTCTGGAGCAGCTTCTCCGGGAGGCGGAAAAGCATGACGTGGCGTTTTCCACGGAAGGCGGCGGCAGCGACGGAGAAAGCGTTGCCATCAGCTGCCGCGGCGGCGGTGACGCCGTGCTGACGGTCAAAGGCAAGCGCGCGCATTCCGGCAGGCCTCATCTCGGGCATAACGCCGGCGTGGAGATGGTACGGCTGATGAACACCATGCTCGACCTTTCCGACAAGGAAAAGCGTACCGACTGCACCTGGACCATGGGCAGTTTCGGCACCAACAACAATGTGGTTCCCGACCTGGCTACGGCGCACATGGACATACGCGCGGCCAGCCTCGGAGAATTTGAAAGAGTGAAGAACGAGCTTCTGGAACGGGCTTCCCGGGTGACGGACAAAGGCTGCACCGCCGAAGTGGCCTTCAGCGTGGGCAAGCCTCCGTTTGAGTACAGCAAATCCACGGCCATTCTGGCCGATGCGGCGGAGAGCATCTATGCGGAACTGGGCCGGAAGCTGGTCAAGACGCATGTTCCTGCAAGCTCCGACGCCAACTGGATTTCTCAGAAGGTTCCCACCCTTGAAGGCCTGGGTATCAGCAATGCCAATCCCCATCAGAAGAATGAGTATTCCTCTGTCAAGCCCGCGCCGGACAGGCTTTATCTGCTGGCCCGCCTGATTCAGGAAACCTGCCGGGGCAACACCGTGCCTCTTGGCGCGAAATAGCCGTTTCTTCGTGGGTAGAAAAAGCCGCGTGCGTGCTGCATGCGGCTTTTTTTGTGCTGCGGTGCTTCCGGGCGGGGAGTGAAGCGTGCAGGCATGGGGCAGGTGCAGCCTTTCTGTGCCGCCGGAAGCGGAAGGGAAGCGGACGCTGCAGAGAATAGCCCGCACCTGCGCGGAGGGCTGATGTGCTGCATTCCGGACGGCCCGCGCGGGAAATACCCGCACCTGCGCGGCAGGGCAGGAAAAAGCGTTTTTTTTTGGGGGGGCCGGGGCAGAGCATCGGAAAAGAATCCGCCTTCCGACGGGAAGAGAGTCCCCGGCGGGAGGGCAGAAGAAAAGGCCGTCGGATGCTTGTCCGGCGGCCTTCTGCATCACAGGGGAAACGGGATTACTTCGCGGCGTTGACGGCGTCGAATTCGTCCTGAATTTCCTTTTCCGGTTCGCCGGTCAGGAGGCTGACCACCACGATGGCGGCGCAGGCCACGAGGAAGGCGGGCAGAAGTTCATAGATGCCCCACACGCCGCCCATGGGCTTGATGAGGTACTTCCAGGCAAAGACCATGATGCCGCCAGCCGCCATGCCGGAGAGCGCGCCCCAGCGGTTGCAGCGCTTCCAGAACAGGGCGAAGAGCATGACCGGGCCGAAGGAGGCGCCGAAGCCCGCCCATGCGAAGGAGACGATCTGGAAGATGGAGCTTTCCGGGTCGCAGGCGATGAGGGTGCCGATGATGGAAATGAGCAGCACGGTGCCGCGCGCCGAAATCATGGTGAACCTGTCCGTCATCTTGATGCCGAACACGCCCTTGAAGAGGTTTTCCGACACGCTGGAGGCGGCGGCCAGAAGCTGGCCGGAAGCCGTGGACATGGTGCTGGCCAGAATGCCCGCGAGCACGAGCCCGGCCATGAAGGCGGGAATGACGCCGTAGGTGCTGAGCAGGCCGCTGATCTTGATGATGATGGTTTCCGCGGCGGAGCCGGTCTGATAGGCTTCGAGGGCGCCGGCCTGAATCATGGCGTAGCCGATGACGCCGATGAAGATGGCGCAGCCCATGGCTATGACCACCCAGGTGGAACCGATGCGGCGGGAGATGGCGATTTCGTCCTCATGGCGTATGGCCATGAAGCGCAGCAGGATGTGGGGCATGCCGAAGTAGCCGAGGCCCCAGGCCAGGGTGGAGAAGATGGTGAGGGTGTTGTATTCCGAAATGGCGTGGGTCACCACGTTGGTGGCGTGGGTGAGGCTGATGTAGCCTTCCAGGGTGGCGGCGTTCTTCACGGCATCCCAGCCGCCGGCGACGTGAATGCCGAAGGCCACAATGATGAAGAGCGCAAGCGTCATGATGATGGACTGCACAAGGTCGGTCATGGAGGCGGCGAGGAAGCCGCCCAGGATGGTGTAGCCCGCGATGACCACGGTGCCGATGAGCATGCCGGTCACATAGTCGAGTCCGCACAGGGTGGAGAAGAGCTTGCCGCAGGAAGCGAAACCGGCGGCGGTGTAGGGAATGAAGAACACCACGATGACCAGGGCGGAAATGCCCACAAGCAGGCTGCTTGTGTCGCGGAAGCGGCGGGCGAAGAAGTCGGGAATGGTGATGGCGTGTATCTTTTCACTGTACACGCGCAGCCGCCTTGCCACGATGAGCCAGTTCAGATAGGTGCCGATGGCGAGCCCTATGGCCGTCCACGCCGGTTCGGCGATGCCGGTGAACAGCGCGAGCCCCGGAAGGCCCATGAGCAGCCAGGAGGACATGTCGGAGGCTTCCGCACTCATGGCGGTGACGATGGGGCCCATCTTGCGGCCGCCCAGATAGTATTCATGGGCGTTGTTGTTGCGCTTGGCGCAGAGAAGCCCGATATAGAGCATGAGAACCAGGTAGATGCCGATGGCGATATAAACGAATATCTGATGGTCGTTCACGATATCTTCTCGAAAGCAGAGGAAATTTCATAAAAATCCGGGGAAACCGGAGCCTTGCGGGCTGTTTTCCGGAAAGGCCGTGTGCGGCCGGCTATGGAAACGCCCCGGCGTTTCGGAAAAGGGTGCGGCGTTCTTTCAGCCTGCGCACGTTCCCGGAAACGCTTCAGTATGCCGGCTTGTCCATGGCGGGATCAGACCGTCACCGGCTGACTTTGGGGCGTGAGAGGTGTTCATGACATATTCCTTGCGGAAAGGTTGCGGGTATATTCCCTTGGGGAAACATACGTCGTTTTTCAAAAAAATAAAATCAAAAAGTTTCACGGGGCGCGTCATGCCTGCATGTTGCACATGCGTTGCGCAACATGGCGGAATACAGGCATATCATCACGGATGCCGGGCATGGATCTCAAGGCTCCGGCAGAGGGCGCGTGACAGAATTGTTATTTTCCTGCGGTGAGGGAACGCTCTATGCTGGCGAAGGCGTTGTGGCCGTGAATGGATTCCTCGCTTTCCACTTCCACGGAAAACCAGGTCACATGCGTGTGGCTTTCCAGCTTCGCGGCCACGTTGCGCACCACGTCCTCCACGAACAGGGCGTTGTCGTAGGCCTGTTCGGTGACGAATTTTTCATCCGGTCTTTTGAGCAGGGTATGGATGGGCGCGGAACCCGAGGCTTCGGCAATGTCGATGAAGCCTTCCAGCCATTCAAAGCGGCTCATGCGCAGGGCCATGCGCACCACGGCGCGCTGCCCGTGGGCTCCGGCCCGGCTGATGGCCTTGGAACAGGGGCATACCGTGGTGACGGGCACCTCAAGTTCCAGCAGAAAGCGCGGGCCCTCCCGGCCTTCCTCCAGTTCTCCGGTCAGGTGGCAGAGGTAGCGCACCGGCGCGGTACGGCCCGAAACCGGGGCCTTGCGCATGCGGAAATAGGGAAAGCTGAACCTGGCGTAGGCGCGCCTTGCGTGCAGGCGCGTGAGCACGTCGGAAAGCAGGCGCTTCATGGAAGCGTAATCCAGCTCTTCGGCACTGGCTTCACGCCAGTTTTCCAGCGCTTCCAGGAAGCGGCTCATGTGCGTTCCCTTGAACGCCGCGGGAAGGTCCACGCCCATGTCCACGGAGGCCACGGTGTGCTGGCGGCCTTTGTCGCGGTCTTTGACCACCAGGGGCAGTTCCACGTTCTTCACGCCCACGCGGTCGATGTCCAGCGCCACGCTGGAAGGGCTGCTCTGTACGTCCGTCAGCGTGTGTTCGCATCCGGCGGGTGCTGCTTTTGTCATGCGTGCTCCTTGTGTTCATGGTCATGGAAGATGTGGCGCTCGGGAGCGGCCTCGATGGCGATGAGGGAGCACGAGCTTTGCAGAACCCCGCGCGAGGAACGGAGCCTGCCGGCAAGTTCGCTCACGGCGGCGGCAGGGCCTCGCAGGGCCATGGTTTCCAGACAGTGATGTTCGTCCAGGTGAACGTGCATGGTGGCGATTACCATGGCATGGGCCTCATGCTGAAGGGAGGTGAGGCGGCCGGGAAGGTCGTTGTCGTGATGGTCGTACACCAGCGTCAGCACGCCCGCCACCGGCGCGTCGGGATCGGAGACGATTTCTTCCGAAAGCTCCCGCCGTATGCAGTGGCGCAGCGCTTCGGAACGGTTGGCAAAGCCCTTGCGCTCGCTGTGGCTGTCGAAGGCCGTGAGCAGCTCGCGCTCCAGCGACACTCCAAAACGTACCAGTCCGCTCATGTGTTCTCCTGTTGAAAAAAACTGCCTCAGCGTACACCAGCGGGGCCTTACGCTCAAGTGCCGCCGTTTCCTGCCTCATGCCCGCTTTCCGGCTCTGGCTATTTCCCTGTCCATGCACTGGATGAGCAGCAGGGAAATCACCGTGAGCGCCATGCCGCAGTAGAAGGGGAGCTGATAGCCGAAGCGCACCCACAGCCAGCCGCCGAGCGGAGGAATGATGACCGCGGCAATGTGGTTGATGGTCTGGGCAAGCCCCATGCTGGGAGCCACGTCCGCAGGATCGGCGATCTTCTGGAAGAAGGTGCGTACCGCGATGGCGAAGTTGAAGGTGAGGCTGTCGAGAACGTACATGGCCCCGGCAAGCCAGGGACTGTCGGTCCAGGCGTAGCAGAGAAAGATGAAGAAGGCGGAAGTATATTCTATGGAGAGCAGCCGTCTTTCGCCGATGCGGTTGATGATGCGGCCGATGAGCGGATTGAAGAACCAGTTGACGGCGTAGTTCACCATGTAGAGCACGGCCACGGCGCGCACGGAAAAGCCGAATTTTTCCACAAGCAGGAACAGGGAAAACACGGTGAATATCTGCCTGCGCCCGCCCATGAGCAGCGTGAGGGCGTAGAAGAGCCAGTATCTGGAGCAGAAGACCATGCCTTTTTTCTGGGGCACCACCTTGGGGCTGGAAGGATCGAAAAAGAGGCAGGCCGCGCCGAGGCCCATGACCACCACGCCCGTGACGGCGAACATGGTTTCGTAGGACGTGAGGCCCGCACAGAAAAAGACCATGAGCGATACCGCAAGGCTTCCCCCCGCGGCCAGTCCGCGCATGCGCCCCATGACCACGGGCGTGGTCGCAAGGTCGTAATACTGTATCATGAGGGACTGGTTGATGGTCTCGAAGAAGTGATAGCCCGCCGACATGACGAACACTGCGCCCGCAATGCCCCAGAAGGAGCTGAACAGGCCGATGACGGCCGTGCCCGCCCCGCAGATGATGACGGAAAGCACGCAGAGCCTGTGTTCGCGCATGACAAGCATGAGCGGAACCACAAGGAAGCACAGAAAGCCCGGCACCTCGCGAAGGGCGACCACAAGGCCGTTGTCCGCGGCGGAAAAGCCGCCTACTTCCACGGCGTAGTTGGTGTAGAGCAGCGACGAGCCCTGAAGCCCCAGCGTACTGCCCAGAGTGAGCAGAAAAAGGAAGAGGTACATGCGGGTGTTGCCCGACACGTTGGAAACAATGGCTTTCATGTGAGTTCCTTGCAGGTTGAGGCGCCTTTTACGGCCCTTCCGGGGAAGGCTCCGGTCAGCGTCGTGAGGGCGCCGGGGGAGCCGGGGCATGGCGGCGCATGGCCGGGCCGTGCAAGCAGAAAGCCGCGGACGGGCCGCGGCTTTCGGAAAGGTGCGCGATGCGGGGGCGGAAGGTCCGCCCCCCCGGCTGTCAGGCGAGGGCCTGCAGCAGAAGCAGCGCAACGATGTTGATGATCTTGATCATGGGGTTGACGGCGGGGCCGGCGGTATCCTTGTAGGGGTCGCCCACGGTGTCGCCGGTCACGGCAGCCTTGTGGGCTTCGGAACCCTTGCCGCCGAAGTTGCCTTCTTCAATGTACTTCTTGGCGTTGTCCCACGCGCCGCCGCCGGAAGTCATGGAAATGGCCACGAAAAGACCGGTGACGATGGTGCCCATGAGCATGGCGCCCAGGGCGGCGAAGGCGGCGGACTGACCGCCGAAGAGCTTGATCACATAGTACACGACCACGGGAGCAAGCACGGGCAGCAGGGAGGGCAGGATCATTTCCTTGATGGCGGACTTGGTGAGCATGTCCACGCAGGCGCTGTAATCAGGCTTGGCCTTGCCTTCCATGATGCCGGGGATGTTGTGGAACTGACGGCGCACTTCCACCACCACGGCGGCGCCGGCGCGGCCCACGGCCTTCATGCTCATGGAGCCGAACAGGTAGGGGAGCAGGCCGCCGATGAACAGGCCGACCAGCACATAGGGATCCTGCAGGGCGAAGGTCACGTCGAGGTTGGGGAAGTAGCGGCTCAGGTCTTCGGTATAGGAAGCGAAGAGCACCAGAGCGGCGAGGGCGGCGGAACCGATGGCATAGCCCTTGGTGACGGCCTTGGTGGTGTTGCCCACGGCGTCCAGAGCATCGGTGATTTCACGGATGTCTTCGGGCATGCCGGACATTTCGGCGATGCCGCCGGCGTTGTCGGTCACGGGGCCGTAGGCGTCAAGGGCGACGATCATGCCGGCGAGAGCCAGCATGGTGGTGGCGGCAAGGGAAATGCCGAACAGGCCGGCCTGGCTGTAGGCAAAGAGAATGCCGGCGCAGATGACGATCACGGGAGCGGCGCAGGCTTCCATGGAAACGGCGAGGCCCTGGATCACGTTGGTGGCGTGGCCCGTGGTGGACGCCTTGGAAATGCTGCGCACGGGGCGGTAGTCGGTGGAGGTGTAGTATTCGGTGATGAGAACGATGAGGCCGGTGACGATGAGGCCGGTGAGGCAGCACAGAAGCAGGCTGAAGCCGCTGAAGCTGATGCCCTGGATGGACATGTCGCCTTCGCCCCAGAACACGAACATGGTGATGATGGCGATGAGCACGGCGGAGAGCACGGCGGTGGCGATGAGGCCCTTGTACAGGGCGCGCATGATGTTGCCGTCGGAACCGAGCTTCACGAAGAAGGTGCCGGCCACGGAGGCCACGATGCACACGCCGCTGATGAGCAGCGGGAACATCATCATCTTGGTCTGAAGCGCGCCGTCGAAGAAGATGGAGGCAAGCAGCATGGTGGCCACCACGGTGACGGCGTAGGTTTCAAACAGGTCGGCGGCCATGCCGGCGCAGTCGCCCACGTTGTCGCCCACGTTGTCGGAAATGACGGCGGGGTTGCGGGGGTCGTCTTCAGGAATGCCGGCTTCCACCTTGCCCACGAGGTCGGCGCCCACGTCGGCACCCTTGGTGAAGATGCCGCCGCCGAGACGGGCGAAGATGGAGATGAGGGAGGCGCCGAAGGAGAGGGCGACCAGAGCCTGCATGGTCTGTTCGGTGGCCACGCCGAAGATGGAAAGGATGGCGTAGTACACGGAAACGCCGAGCAGGCCGAGCCCCACCACCAGCATGCCGGTGATGGCACCGGACTGGAAGGAGATGTTCAGCGCGGGAACCATGCCCTTTTCCGCGGCCGCGGCGGTGCGCACGTTGGCGCGCACGGACACGTTCATGCCGATGAAGCCGGCCAGGCCGGAAAGCACGGCGCCGATCACGAAGCCCAGGGCGGTGAGGAAGGACATGGTGAACAGGAGAAGCACGGCAACCACGATGCCCACGATGGCGATGGTGCGGTACTGGCGCTTCAGATAGGCCTGAGCGCCTTCCTGAATGGCACCTGCAATCCTCTGCATATCCTCATTGCCGGTGGAGGCGGCGAGGATGTTTTTGGACGTCCTGAACGCGTAGTAAAGCGCAAAGGCCGCACACGCAAAGACGATGACCAGAGAAAAGAACGTCATACATACCCCCGACAGGTAAGCTGAAAGTGGAAAAACCCAAAACATTGGACGGACAGGCATGCCTGCCCGGGACTCCCTGTAATTTAAGGAACAATTACGATATAGGAATTCCCTGTGGATGACAAGCCTTGCCTCCCCGGCAGGTGAAAGGACGCATGGACTTTTTTTTCTCTTGAAGGTACAGGAAAACAGAAGCTTCTGTCCCTTCACAAGGCCCCGGGGTGCACGTTTTTACCGTGTCCCGGCACTGTTGTGCGGCCTGTGTGCCGCCCGGAGGGTGATTTTTGAAAAGCGTCCGCATGTCCCGTGCGGGCACGGCGCAGGTATGAGAGAAGCGGCTTTCCGGCGTGCTGCGCCGGGAGTCGCGGAGCCGCGGTACGGCGGAAACATTGATGAGGATCAGCCATGGATACGAGAAAGTTCGTGCTTCATAACGGCGTCGTCGTGCCCCATCCGGGCTTCGGCACCTGCAAGATACAGGAAGGGGAGGTCTGCAACACGGTGCTGCGCGCCCTTGAGGCGGGCTACCGGCATTTCGACACCGCCTCCCTGTACGGGAGCGAGGAAGGGCTTGGCGAGGCCCTGCGGAAAAGCGGCATTGCGCGCGGGGATGTGTTCATTGCCAGCAAGGTATGGAATACGGACCGCGGCTACGAACGCACGAAGGCCGCCTTTGCCGCGTCGCTGGAAAGGCTGGGGCTGGAATATCTTGACCTGTACATGATACACTGGCCCGCCAACAGAAAGCAGTTCGGCGACAGGGCGGAGGCCATCAACGCGGAAACGTGGCGCGCGCTGGAAGATCTTTATGAGGAAGGCAGGGTGCGGGCCATAGGGGTGAGCAATTTTTTGCCCCATCATCTTGAGGATCTGATGAAGACCGCGCGCATCCGCCCCATGGTGAATCAGATAGAATGCCATCCCGGCTGGCCGCAGCTTGAGGTGCTGGCATACTGCCGCGAACACGGCATCGTGGTCGAGGCATGGAGTCCTCTGGGGCGCAGGGCCGTGCTCGACAATCCCGTCATTCAGGAAACGGCGCAGAGAACGGGCATGACGACGGCGCAGGTGTGCTTTGCCTGGCTGCGCGGCCACGGCGTGCTGGCCCTGCCCAAGGCCTCGGATCCTTCCCGCATGAAGGAGAATCTCCGCGAAGAGGGCACGCTTGACGAAAAGGACATGAAGGCCATCGACGCGCTTGAGCCCATGTGGCTCTGCTCCGACCCCGACACGGTGGACTTCTAGTTTTTTGAAGGCCGCGCCTTCCGGGGGGAAGGCGCGGCAGGCCGTTCTGCACCGGAAGGACCGGTGCGGTGGCGATGCGCCCCGGGCTTTGCCCGGCCTTCGGGCGCACAACGGGCAGAGCCTCTTGCGGGCTTCAGCCGGAACTTCCATGCAGGAGAATGAGATGTCATTGAAAGAGCGCCTCGGCCTTTCCGGGGAACCCCTTTATGTGATGGACGGCAACGCCTTTCTGTTCCGGGGATATTTCGCCAACGCGGGCATGTCGCGTTCCGACGGCTTCCCCACGGGCGCGCTGCACATCGTGGGCCGGGTGCTGCTCAAGCTTCTGAGGGAGGAGCGGCCCGGTCATTTCGTCTTTGTCATGGACGGGCACGGCAGGCATTTCAGGCATGAGATATTTCCGGCCTACAAGGCCAACAGGCCCACGCCTCCGGAAGAGCTCATCGCGCAGATAGAGCCTCTGCAGAACATGGTGCGCGCCCTGGGCATGAAGGTCATCGTGTCCGAAGGCTGCGAGGCCGACGACTGCATCGCAAGCCTTGTGGCCCGCTATGCGAAGGAGCGGCCCGTGGTCATCATCGGCATGGACAAGGACCTTCGTCAGTGCCTTGCCCCGGGTGTGGTCATGTGGGACCCTGCCTCCCGGGAAGAGAAGATCATCACGCTGGAATCCTTCCGCAGGGAGACGGGGCTTGAGCCTTCCCAGTGGCCGGACGTGCAGGCCCTCATAGGCGACACTGCCGACAACGTGCCCGGCGTGAAGGGCATAGGCGAGAAGACGGCGGAAAAGCTGTTCCGCGACTTCAGAAGCCTTGAGGACGTGCGCGACCGCATGGCCGAGGTGCCGCCCGCCATACGCAGGAAGCTGGAAGGCAACGAGGAGGCCATGTTCCTCTACCGCGAGCTGACGAGGCTCCATACGGACTGCTGTTCCCATACGCTGGAAGAGCTTGCCGTGCAGCCTTTGAACAAGGCGGAGGCGCGCACCTTCCTGCGGGAATTTGAAATGAATTTTCTGCTGCGGGAACTGGACAGCCTTGTCCGTCAGGGCATTGTGACCGCCTCCGGCGATGAGGAGGAGGCCCCGGCACAGGGGGCCAGGGCTTCGCGGCAGCTTTCGCTTTTTGATGTCGAACCCGCCGTGCCCGCCATGGAAAGCGCTTCCGACGCTTCGGCCCTTCCCGCCTGTGCGGGCAGGGATGTGGCCGTCACCGCCGCGCCCGTGGTGCGCGGTTTCCAGACGCAGGGCTTCTGCGTGGCCGTGCGCACGCCCTCGGGCGTGAAGGAAACGCTCTTTTCCGGCGACAGTCGGGCACTGGCGGCCTGGGCGGCCGACTCCTCCCTTCTGGTGACGCCGGACATGAAGCGCCTTCTGCACACCCACAGGGCCTTCGGCACGCTCCCTGCCGCGCGCTGCTTCGATCTCGGCCTTGCGGCCTACCTTCTGGCTCCGGAAGACAGGGATTACAGCTGGCCCAGCCTTTCGGCCCGCCATGCGGAAAAAAGCGGCCTGCCCATGGAGCGGCCCGCCACCCTTGCCCTCTCCCTTTATGACGACATGGTGAAGCGCCTTGAGCGCGACGGGCTTCTCCGCCTGCTCAGGGAGATGGAAATGCCCCTCATCCCCGTGCTTGCCTCCATGGAGGACGCGGGCATCACCATTGACAGAAACGCCCTGAAGGCTTTTCTCGACGAGGTGCAGCGGGAACTCGACGAGCTCACGGCACGCATCTACAAGGAGGCGGGATGTGAGTTCAATATCCGTTCCGCCCAGCAGATAGGCGAAGTGCTCTTCAAGCGACTGGGCCTTGCCGCGGCAAAGTCCACCAAGGGCGGGCAGGCCTCCACCTCGCAGGCCGTGCTGGAAAAGCTTTCCGGCAAGCATCCCGTGGTGGATGCGCTGCTGGAATTCCGCAAGCTGGAAAAGATGCGTTCCACCTATCTGGAACCGCTGCCCCGTCTTGCCGGGCCGGACAGCCGCATCCACACCACCTTCAATCAGACGGCCACGGCCACGGGCAGACTTTCCTCCAGCAATCCCAATCTGCAGAACATTCCCGTCCGCGGCGATCTGGGGCGGCGCATGCGTACCTGCTTTACCGCAGGGCCGGGCATGAGCCTTGTTTCCGCCGACTATTCGCAGGTGGAGCTGAGGGTGCTTGCGCATTATTCCCAGGACCCGACCCTTCTTTCCGCCTTCCGCAACGGGGAGGACATCCATACCCGCACGGCCGCGCTTCTGCACGATGTGGACCCCTCGCAGATAGGGCCGGATGAACGCCGCAAGGCCAAGACCATCAACTTCGGCCTCATCTACGGCATGGGCCCGAGCAAGCTCGGGCAGGATCTGGGTATTCCCCTTTCCGAAGCGCGTATGTTTATTGAACGCTATTTCACGCGTTTTTCGCATATCAAGGAGTTTTTCGACGGCGTGGAGGCGGAGGCGCGCAGAAACGGGTATGTGACCACGCTTTCGGGCCGCCGCCGTCCGCTGCCCAACATCGTTTCCCAGAGCGGGCAGGCCCGCGCCCTTGCCGAGAGGCAGGCGGTGAACACCCTCATTCAGGGTTCTGCGGCCGATCTCATCAAGTTTGCCATGCTGGCGGTGCATAACGATGCGGAACTTCGGCGCAGGAAGGCGCGCCTGCTGCTTCAGATTCACGACGAACTCATTGTGGAGGCCCCCGAAGGGGAGGCCCAGGCCGTGGCCGCGCGCCTTGCCGCGCTCATGACCGACACGTCGGCCTGGGGCATCACGCTCCATGTGCCTCTTGTGGCGGATGCGGGAGTGGGCCATAACTGGGGCGAGGCGCACTAGGCCTCTTTCTGCTCCGGCGGCATCCGGCTTAGGAGACATGGCTCCGCGGAACCGCCGGGCGGCGCGTGCCCTGCCTGAAGGGCGCGCATGACCCTCCCGGCAGCATCACCGCGCCGGAAGGGGAACGCAGTTTCGCAATCATGGGCATCTGCCCGCAACAGACGAGAATATCATGGCTCTTCTTTCCCTGCAGAACGCCTGCCTCACGCTGGGCAGCAAACAGCTTCTGGATCATACCGAAATCTATGTGGAGCAGGGCGACAGGCTCTGCATCGTGGGCCGCAACGGCGTGGGCAAATCCTCCCTGCTTTCGGTGCTTGCCGGGCGTCTGTCGCTGGATGCCGGGGAGCGGCATGAGGAACCCGGCCTGCGCATCGGCTATGTGCAGCAGGCCGTGCCCGAGAACTGGCGCGGCTTCGTGTTCGGGGTGACGGCGGACGCGCTGGGCCGGGAGGGGCACCTCCTGGCGGCGGCCCATCTCATTGCTTCCGACAGGCGCGACCTGCTTCCGCCGGACCTTGCCCGGGAAGCGGACATGGTCATGGAACACGGTGAAGTGTGGGAGCGCCACGGCGAGGTTCTCGGCGTCATCAACAGCCTGGGGCTTGATCCCGAGGCGGATTTCTCCACCCTTTCCGGCGGAACGCGCCGCCGTGTGGCGCTTGCCCGCGCGCTCATCGCCTCGGATGTGCTGCTGCTCGACGAACCTACGAACCATCTGGACATCAGCACCATCAGCTGGCTGGAAGAATATCTGGCGCGGCAGGCCCGCACATTGGTGTTCATCAGCCACGACAAGGCCTTTGTGCGCCGCCTGGCCACGCGCATGGTGGAACTGGACCGGGCGAAGCTCTACAGCTATGCCTGCAATTTCGATACCTTCCTGGAGCGGAGAGAGGAGCGCCTGCACGCGGAAGAGATGCAGAACGCGGTATTCGACAAGAAGCTTGCCCAGGAGGAAGTGTGGATACGGCAGGGCATCAAGGCCCGCCGCACCCGCAACATGGGCCGCGTGCGCGAACTGATGAAAATGCGCGAGGAGCGCGCCGCCCGCAGGGAGCGCATGGGCACGGCCACGCTCAACGTGCAGGAGGCGGAAAAGTCGGGCAGGCTGGTGGCGGAGATGAAGGATGTCTCCTTCACCTGGCCGGACGGCTACAAGGTGTTCGAGGGGGCTTCCCTCATCATCCAGCGCGGCGACAAGATAGGACTCATCGGCGACAACGGCGCGGGCAAGACCACGTTTCTGCGCGTGCTTCTCGGGGAACTGCCTCCCACCTCCGGCACGGTACGCCTCGGCACGGGACTGGAAATCGCCTATTTCGATCAGCTGCGCGATTCTCTGGATGATGAAAAGAGCGTGATGGACAACGTGGCCGAAGGCAACGACAGAGTGACCATCAACGGCGAACCCCGCCATGTGGCAAGCTATCTTCAGGATTTTCTTTTCGGTCCCGACAGGCTGAGAACGCCCGTGGGCCTTCTTTCCGGTGGGGAGCGCAACCGTCTTCTGCTGGCAAAGCTTTTCACGCGGCCTTCCAATCTGCTGGTGCTCGACGAACCCACCAACGATCTGGATGCGGAAACGCTGGAACTTCTGGAGGAAATGCTTTCCTCCTACAAGGGCACCGTCATCGTGGTCAGCCACGACCGCGCCTTCCTCGATGAGCTGGTGACCGGCACCATAGCCCTTGAGGGCGACGGCAGGGTGCGTGAATATGTGGGCGGCTATACCGACTGGCTGCGTCAGCGCGGCAGGCCGGAGGACAAAAAGCCTGCTTCCTCCTCCCGGGAAACATGGAAGGAGAACGCCCCCAGAAAGCGCCGTCTTTCCTACAAGGAACAGCGCGAGCAGGAGGCCCTGCAGAAGGAACAGGCGGAACTGCCCGCAAGGCTGGAAGCACTGGAGAAGGAGCAGAAGAAGCTGGAAAAGGATCTGGCGGATCCCGATCTCTTCAGCCGCGATCCGGAAGCCTTCAACGCCATGATAGCCCGCCTGCCCAAAGTGGAGGAAGAGCAGCTCGCCCTTCTGGAACGAAGCGACGAAATAGAGGCAAGGCTCGCGGAACTTGAGATATAGCGAAAAAGGGCCTGTGCCCTGCCGCTGAGAAAGGCCGCTCCGTCTGGCGGGGCGGCTTTGCGCTACCTTGAAAAGCGGGAGTCTTTTCCGCGCTCTTCCGCCCCGTCAGGGGAAGGACGGATGTTTCAGGAGGCCGTATGAAAGGATGTATCGTTCAGCTTCTGGGAGTCTTGATCATGGTTGCAACAGCAGGTACCGCGTGGGGGAAAGAGGTTCCGTTTCATGAAAGCACTCTGGGAGAGGTGAAGGCCCGGGTCATTTCCCTTGTGGAAAAGGATCTGGATGCGGCCATTCTCCGGGCAGACACCGATGAGCAGAAGGCCGCGGTGGCGCGTTTCTATCCTGACGGAAAGGTGCGCAACAGGCTGAACGTGCTGCTTCTGCGCCGCGGGGAAACCGTGGCGCTGGTGGATACGGGCTTTGACTGGACGGCCGGGGAGCTGGATGCTGCCCTCGGTGCGGTGGGACTCGGGCCGGAGGACGTGACGCACGTCATCATCACCCACGCGCATGGCGATCATACGGGCGGACTCATCCGGGACGGCAGACCGGCCTTTCCCCGGGCGACCGTGCTTTTTCCGGAAAAGGAACTGGCCTACTGGTCGGACCCCGGACATGAAGGCGTCTCTTCCCGGACCTTCGGGAGCGTGGCCGCCATCCGCCGCCTCTACGGGGAGCGCGTGCACGTCTTTGCGCCCGGAGAGGACATATGTGCGTCTCTTCCCGGTGTGAAGGCCGTGGACGAGGCCGGACACATGCCCGGTCATGTGGGCATACTCATTGCTGCCGGAGGAAGGACGCTTTTCTTCTGGAGCGATCTGCTCCATGCCTTTGATGCGCAGACGGCCGATCCCTCCCTGTCCACCAGTTTCGACATGGACCCGGAACAGGCTGCCCGCGTGAGGGCGGAACTTCTTGCACGGGCACGGGCGGAAGGCTGGAGCGTCGTCGGTTCCCATGTGCCCTTCACGCAGCCCTGCGTGCTGAAATAGGGCGCGCCCTGCCGCATGCGGCAGGGCCGTGCAGAGCGTTTTTTGCTTTCTGCACGGGTTATTCCGGCTGTCCGGAAAGCGGAGGGGAAAAATCAGCCGGAGAACATGCGCTCCGGCCCGTCAGGACGCGCCGTTTTCCTCCTCATGGCGTTCGGAGCTTCCGCGGGACACTCTGGCCATGATTTCCGTGACATGGCAGTCGCTGTTGCTGGTGGTCCAGTAGTCGGTGACGTATCGTTCATAGCAGTCTTCGCCCATGGTATAGCCGTGGCGGCGTATCCAGCTTATGAAACGGGCGTAGGTGCTGCCTATGTTTTCCTGCGGCCCCACATGGTAGCAGGAGGCCATCATGCAGCCCCCGAATTCCACCCTGCCGCCGCTGCCGCCGGGTTCGAGCACGCGCTGCATGATGCGTATGCTCTGGGCGTTGCCTTCCAGCCTGTCCTTCATGCTGGAAAAGTGGATGTACACGGGGCCGGTGATGGCGTTGTTCGTTTTTTCCACATAGTTCATGAAGTCGAGGTTGATGATGGCGGATTTGATGTCGCCGTCAAAGGGCTGTTCCTGAAAGAGCAGCTGCGCGCTCTCCACATACTTCACGGACACGTCGCGCACGTCCTCGGCAATGACCGTTTCCGCCTCCCTGATGAGGTCCTGCCAGTCGCGCACGGATTCCTCGCAGCGCCTGAGCTCTATCTGCGCCTTCCTGAGTTCGTCGAGCTTCTGCTCGAAGGCGGCGCGCAGGGCGCTGTAGACATTGCCGTTTCTGCCGGAAATGAACTTGCGCATCTCATCGAGCTTGAAGCCCATCTGCTTGTAGTATTTGAGCACCGGCACAAGCAGCAGTTCGTCGTGCGTGTACATCCGGTAATTGTTGTAGTCGTGGCGCAGGGAGGAAATGAGACCTATCTTGTCGTAAAAGCGCAGGGCCTTCTTGGACACGTTGCAGAGCTGACTCAGCTCTCCGATGGAGTATTGTTGCTTACGCGGCATGGGCTATCCTTCCGGGGAGGGGACGAGGGGCGCGGGACAAGAGCGCGGACCCCGTAGGTTTCATAACGCTTTTGGGCGTTTTTTTCCAGAGGCGGGGGCAGGGCCCTCCGGAGGGGAGATGAGGGAAAGAGGTTCCCCCTGCTTGACGCTCCGGGCGGGGCAGCTTAGAACCGAGGATAATCCCATGAACTGCCGGAATATGCCTTGGGAAAAACTCCGGGCCGCAGAGGAGAAGATCAGGATGGAACAGCCGTATTTCGCTCCGACGGTGGAGGAGAGTTATTATCGACTTCTCGCGCATATTCCCGGCATGGTGTACCGCTGCCGCGCGGAAAAGGTCGTGGAAAGCGACGGCGGGCTGCATATTGAATATGTGCTGGAGTTCGTGAGTGAAGGCAGCGAGCGCCTGGTGGGCATTTCCGCAAGCGTCATGGTCGGGGAGAATCAGAACGTCATCGAGCGCATGACGCACCCGGACGATCTTCAGCGGCAGAGGCAGGAAATCTACGAGAGGGTGGTGGCCCACGAACCGTATCAGGTCATGTACCGGCTGCTTCTGCCCGGCAACGTCACCAAGTGGGTGTGGGACCAGGGCGAGGGCGTCTACGGGCCGGACGACGGGCTGTGGTACCTTGAGGGCCTCATCATGGACGTGAGCGAACAGAAGTTCATGGAACTGAGCCTCAGGGAGGAAAACCGGCAGTTCCGCGCCTCTTCCTCCAATCTTTTCGGTCTCGGCGGTCTTGTGGGGCAGAGCGAGAGCATGCGCCGCGTGTACGAGCTTATTCTGAAGGCGGCGGAAACCGACACCAACGTCATCATTTACGGGGAAACAGGCGCGGGCAAGGACGTGGCCGCGCGGGCCATCCATGCCCTGAGCGGCAAGAAGGGGCCTTATGTGCCCGTGAACTGCGGCGCCATTCCCGAAACGCTCATGGAAAGCGAATTCTTCGGCCACACCAAGGGGGCCTTTACCGGAGCCACGGGCAGCAAGGAAGGGTACATTGCCGCCGCAGACGGAGGAACGCTCTTTCTTGATGAAATAGGCGAACTGCCCCTGCATCTTCAGGTGAAGCTTCTGCGCACCCTGGAAAACAAGATGTACACGCCCGTGGGCAGTCATACGCCGAAAACCTCGTCGTTCCGTCTGGTGGCCGCCACCAACCAGGATCTGAGAAAAATGGTGAGGGAAAAGAAGATGCGCGCGGATTTCTATTATCGCGTGCATGTTCTGGCCATTACGATTCCGCCCCTCAGGGAGAGGTTCGCGGATCTGCCCCTGCTCACGGCCGCATGGCAGGAGCGGCGGGGCATTCAGATGGATATTCCCCTCAATGTCCGTCTTGCCATGGAACGCTATCCGTGGCCGGGCAATATCCGCGAGCTTTACAACTTTCTCGACCGTTATGCCGCCTTCGGGGAAGCCGCGCTGGATTCTCTCGGTGAGGCCGCCCGCTACGTTTCCTCCCTCATGCCGTCGGAACCCGAGGAGGGCGTGACCTTGGAAGAGGCCACGCTTCAGCTTGAGGAAAAGCTCATCCGCAAGACACTGGAAGCCTGCCGCTGGCACAGGGGAGAGGCCGCAAAGCGCCTCGGTCTCAACGTGCGTACGCTTCAGCGGAAAATGAAGCGTCTGGGGCTGAGCGGCAGGGGAGAAAACGCCTCCGCCTGACCGGTTTTTCCGAAAATATGCTCCTGTGCGCGCCCTCTGCCGGGCGCGGCTCAGTGCTTGACGGCGTCGGAAAAGGCGTTGATGACCACCACGCCTGCGATGATGAGCCCGAGTCCTATGTATGCGGGCAGATCCAGATGCTGTCTGAAGTAGAAGACGCCCACGGCGGAAATGAGCACGATGCCGAGGGCGCACCAGATGGCGTAGGCAATGCCCACGGGCATGGATTTGAGCACATGGGAAAAGGTGTAGAACGAAAGCACATAGCCCGCGATGCAGAGCAGCGTGGGCACCGGCCTTGTGAACTGCTTTGAGGCGTTCAGGCAGGAGGTGGCGAAGGTTTCGGACAGAATGGCCGTGAGCAGAAGTCCGTAGGTGATGAGCGCGCCGCGCATGGCTGTCTCCCTGAAGAAGCAGAGAAGGTGGAAGAGGCGGGGCCGGAACGGAACCGGATCTCCCGGGAACCGGCGTTCCATGGTACGGACGTACGGGCCCTTCCCATGGGGCGCAGATAGAAAAGGGCCGCCTCTTTCGCAAGGGGCGGCCCCGTACAGGAAAGGAAATTGCTAGAGCGCAGCCTTGTAGGCGTCGGCGGACATGAGGGCGTCCACGGCGGCCATGTCTTCGGGCTTCACTTTGATGAGCCAGCCCTTTTCATAGCAGGAGACGTTGAGCAGGGTGGGGGTGTCGGCAAGTTCTTCGTTCACGGCGGTGACTTCACCGGCCACGGGCATGAAGAGCTTGTTCACGGACTTGATGGATTCCACTTCGCCGAATTCGTCGCCTGCGCCGAAGCTGTCGCCTTCGGAAGGAAGGTCGACATAGACCACTTCGCCGAGCTGATCCTGAGCGTAGTCGCTCACGCCCACGACGATTTCATCGCCTTCCACGCGGGCCCAGATATGTTCGTCGGTGTACTTGAGGCTGGCGGGAAGATTGAGTTCCGCAACGGTCCTGGACATGGGAGTTCTCCTTTGTGCGTTGTTATTCCGCCATGCCGGCGGCGCATTCCATCACGCCCTCGGCAAGGGTGGGATGGGCATGGATGGTGCGGGCGATGT
>NZ_CALUWY010000039.1 GCF_944324615.1 uncultured Mailhella sp. | reverse complement strand
TCGGCATTCCCGTCATCACCCGCGTCAGCACCTGGCGGGAAACGCGCTGGCTGCTTTTTGAATGCCTTCCCCTGTGGACGGCAAAGGAACGCCTGCCCCGCCTCATACGACATCAGAAAGGATAAATCCCCACGCTGCCCGCATCCATGCAGGCATGGTTTCACCGCAAGAATATCCAGAAAATCAGCTGGCCTGACGGCAGTTCCAACACCGCAGCAAACGGAAGAGGCCGGATATTCCCTGAGGAATATCCGGCCTCTTCAAGACCGTTCAACCACGAACGCGTTATCCCAGAATGACGCGAAGCGCCTTCAGAAGACGGTCGATATCGGCTTCTTCAGGGGTACGGGGCAGATCCATGACAAGGCCGAGGCCTTCCATGGCGCTGTGGAACTTTTCTTCTCCCATGCCGCATACGGAAGCCATGTTGACCATGGCGTCGATGGAAAGAATGCTTATGACCGCCTTGCGCAGATCGTCCGTTCCGCAATCCAGGTCAAGCAGGGCAAGGTCGGGGCGCGACGCGCGGACAACATCGCGTCCCTGCTCCAGATCCGGGGCGAAGCGCAGGGAGGCCCCATGCGCTTCAAAGGCGGGGCGAAGCGCTTCCCACAAGGCAGGCCGTGCAGTGATGACAAGAACGTCCATGCCCGGTTCCTCAGTTCTGATGACCGCCGCCGCAGGTGAACTCCAGAGAGAAGGGCTGGAGCTTGCCTTCCAGGAAGGCCTGCACGGCCGCGCCCACGGTGGGGAACATGCCCGCATAGAACACTTCCACGCCCACCTGCTGGAAGCCCATGAGCGGACGCATGCCCATGCCGCCGGCAAGCAGCGCCTTCACGCCGTGGGAAGCAAGGTGCTGCACGGGAGCCATGCAGCCGCCGTGATGATGCGGCACGTTTTCCAGGGTGGTGACGTTCTTGATGGCGCCGTCTTCAATATCCACAAGAGTATAGATGTCGCAATGGCCGAAATGCATTCCCATCTGAGCGTCAAGGCCGCCGGGAAGGGCGGAGGGAACAGCAAGAAGCGTATTCATGAAAAACTCCGTTTCTGGTCGTTGATTCGGCCTAGCGGCCGGTTTTGATGTTCTGAAGGGCCGACCACATGTCCTTCAGTCTGTCTCCCACAGGGTTGGGAAATTCCGTAAGGGCCTGACGACGTACCATGGCCTGCGTGACCACGGGGGAAAACGGCAGTCTTCCCAGCAGGGTATGACCGTTTTCCGCACACAGGGCGGCGATGGCGTCGGCTTCGGCGGCATTGATGTCCGCCTTGTTGATGATGACGGCAAGCGGCACGCGGAAATGCCGGCACAGCTCGGCGACGCGGGCGAAGTCATGACGGCCGGACGGCGTAGGTTCCACCACGCCCACGGCAAGCCCCGCTCCGGAAAGGGAGGCGATGACCGGGCAGCCCACACCGGGGGAACCGTCGCAGAGAATGGTGTCCAGCTTCTGTTCCTTGGCGTACCTGCGCGCCTCGGTCTTGAGCAGGCCCACAAGCTTGCCGGAATTTTCCTGTCCCGGGAAAAGCTGGGCATGCACCATGAGGCCGAAACGGGTGTCGCTCACATACCAGTCGCCGCAATGGCGTTCGGGGAAATCCACGGCCTTCTGCGGGCAGAGCTTCACGCATACGCCGCAGCCCTCGCAGCGCAGATCGTCCACACAATAGCCGTTCTCTCCCCTGGAAACGGCCCCGAAGGCACAGAGCTTCGCGCAAGTTCCGCACTGCACGCACGCTTCACTGCGGATCACGGCATGACTTCCCGATATGAAGGGCGTCGTCTGCCGTACGGAGGGGGAAAGCAGGATGTGCAGGTCGGGCGCGTCCACATCGAGGTCGCAGATGACCTTGTTTTCGGCAAGGTGGGCGAAGGCCGCGCTGACGGTGGTCTTGCCCGTTCCGCCCTTGCCGCTGATGACCACTATCTCACGCATGGCCGCCCTCCTTTTCTTCCATCGCGCGGGAAAAAGCCTCACGCAGGGCGTCGCGCAGGGCCACAAAACGTTCCCGCCACGCCGGGGAAAGGTCGGCAAGAAGCCTGCCTCCCGCATACTGTTCGGCCGCCTCACGCTCAAAGGGCAGTGCGGCAAGAAGCGGCAGACCATGCTCCCGGCAGTAGGCGCGCACGGCTTCGTCGCCTTCTTCATTGCCCTCGGCTCCCGCGCGGTTGATGACCACGAACATGGGCCGGCCCAGGGGCAGAAACGCCTTGTGCGCCAGAGTGAAATCGTAAAAACCGAAGGGCGTGGGGTCGGCCACCAGCAGAACGGCATCCACATCCCGCGTCACGGTCACGGTGGGACAGCTCACCCCGGGAGGCGCGTCGAGCAGCGCGTCGGCGGGAATTTCTTCCAGCATCCGGGCAAGCAGCGCGTGCTCCTCGCGCAGAAGCGGCGGCGTCATGGATTCCCCTATGCGGGTGCGGCCCATGAGAAAACGCACCTTCCCTTCCAGCGCCGTTCCCTGTTCCAGAACGCCGAGTTCACGCCTGCCCCGCCTGAGCGCTCCGCTCGGGCAGACGGCAAAGCAGCCGCCGCAGCCGTGGCACATGTCTGGGAAAAGACTGATCCGGCCCGCAAAGGAGGCTATGGCCTTGTAGGTGCAGATGTCACGGCATTTTTCGCAGTGCACGCACTTTTCAGGATCCATCTCCGGCACGGTAAGCCACGAGGTACGGCTCTGCTCCATGGTCGGATGCAGAAAAAGGTGAAGGTTGGGGGCCTCGGCATCCGTATCCACGGCCACAAGAGGCGCATCCCATACCCGCGCCAGAGAAGCCGTAACGCTGGTCTTGCCCGCGCCGCCCTTGCCGCTGGCAATGGCGATCTTCATGCGCTCTCCCCTACTTGTTGGAAGCTTCGGCAAAAGGAAGTTCCCCGCGCACGAAACGATCCACCGCCTCACGCACGGTAACGCCCTCCACGTCCTGGCAGATTCTGATGCCGGCGGCGGTAAGCGCGTCAAAGGCCTTGGGGCCCACATATCCGCTGATGACCACTTCCACCCCTGCGCGGGCCATGCGTTCCGCGGTTTCTATACCCGCGCCCATGGCCATCATCTGGGACTCACCGTTGTCGATATATTCCACCTTCATATCCGGAAGTTCCACCACCACGAAGCCGCCGGCACGCCCGAAGCGGGGGTCGACTTCATCGTCAAGGGTGGGGCCTTCACTGGAAACGGCTACTTTCTGCATGTTCATCTCCTTGCAGGGCGTATGGGAAACGTGCTGGGAAACGGCGTAATTGCCTCCCTCTATGCGCAGTGCCAGCCCCCGGCTGAGCGCCGTGGCCACGGTGCGCCGTGCGGAAGAAAGCGTGCGCCCGAAAATGAAGCGCGACACGCGCATCCTCGCCGCCGCGTCAATGGCGGTGAGCCCTTCCATGTCGGCAAGGCGCAGAGCCTCCAGCTCTTCCACACTCAGCGTCACCTCTTCCAGCTCCCGCATGGGTATGCCGCGGGGCTTGAAATAGGTCACGCTGGGCGCGCTGCTTACATAACGACAATGTCTTGGGCGGGGCATCCTTTCTCCCGGCGCGATTCTTTCTTCACGCCTCTGTTGTTTTGCACAAATGAGCATAATACACAAAAAAGCCTTGTCAAGCTGCGGCCCGGAATTTTTCCGGGGTCCCGCCCCATGCGCCTCCCGGTCACGGAACATTCGTTCCGCCCTTCCCCGCTCCGGAGGCCTGCTTTCCGCCTCTTCATAAGCTCCCGAAGCTCCGCCGGAAGACGCAAGGAAGGCTGCCCCCGGCTCCGCCCGCTTCCCCCCGTCAGGGAAAGCCTCCGGCGACGCGCCTTTTCTTCTTCTCTGTTGAAGCGCACACCGCGCTTTCCCGGCCTCCGGAAAAGGCAGGCCCTGCTCCGGGGAGCTTCCGCAGGCGGCATGTCCCGGCAGGATCAGGCAAGAAAAAGAAAGAATCGTATCTGGCGCATCTTCCCCTTCTGCTCTATATTCCGCCATACTCGGGACGGGCATGGCCGCAACTTGCGCAAAACGTTCAGGAACGCTATGTCCTTTGCAAGAGGAAGCATCATCATGGATCACGGTATTCTTTTCGATCACGCCCGCGCCGCGCGCATCGGCCTGCCGGAAGCGGTCTTCTGTGAAGGCAAGCCGGTGGAAGCCGTGCGCGAACTGCTGGAACAGTTCGGCAGAGGTTCCGGCCGCCCCATACTGTTCACCCGGCTTTCCGAGAGCGTCTTTTCCGGCATGCCCGAAGCCGTACGGGAGCGCTATGACTACCATCCCCTTTCCCGCACGGCCTTCGGCGACACGCTGCCCGCATGCAGCAAGGGACGGGTCGCCGTTGTTTCCGCCGGAACGGCGGACGGGGCCGTCACCTGGGAGGCCGCGCGCACGCTGGAATACCTCGGCATAGAACATGCGGTTTTTGAAGACTGCGGCGTGGCGGGACTGTGGCGTCTCACCGAACGGCTTGAGCAGATCAACAGCTTTCAGGCCGTCATCGTGGTGGCAGGGCTCGACGCGGCACTTGCCAGCGTTCTGGGCGGACTGACGCCCCGGCCCGTTTTCGGGGTGCCCACGTCCGTGGGATACGGTGTCGCACGGGGCGGCAACGCCGCGCTTTCCAGCATGCTGGCAAGCTGCGCCCCGGGCATCGCCGTCATGAACATCGACAACGGCTACGGCGCGGCATGCGCCGCGGCGCGCGTGGTAAACAATCTATGAAAAACGAACATCACGAACATTCCCACACCCACCATCATCACGACTCGCCCTCCGGCTCCGTGCTGACCATACGCGCCCACTCCGGCCTTTCCGGCGATATTTTCCTTGCCGGACTTCTGTGCATGACGGGCATTGAACAAAACGAACTGGCCAAGAAACTTGCCGCCATCATGCCCGAGCTGGAAGGTTCCGTGCACCTCGTGCGCACGGAGGTGAACCACATCGGCGGCATGCATGCACAGGTGGACCTGCCCCATCAGCACGAACACCGCACCCTTGCCGACGTGCTCTCCATCATTGCCGCGGGCGGCATGAGCGAAGAGGGCAAAGCCCTCGCCTCCGAAGCCTTCACCATTCTTGCCCGGGCCGAAGGCGCCGTACACGGCAGGCGGCCGGAAGAGGTGCACTTTCATGAAGTGGGCGCGCTGGACAGCATTCTCGACATCTGCATGAGCTGCGAACTGTTCTGCCTGCTCGCCCCCTCCCGATTCGTGGTCAGCCCTCTGCCCATGGCCGACGGTTTCGTGCGCTGCGCCCACGGCATCATTCCCGTCCCTGCGCCTGCGGTGCTGGAACTCATGGACGGCGTGCCGGTGCGCCCCTTCCCCGGTCAGGGAGAAACCGTCACCCCCACGGCCATGGCGCTGCTGAAGGCTCTCCCCGCAGAGTTCGGCCCCTGGCCCGCCATGCGGGTGGAGAAAAAGGCTCTTGTCTACGGCACCCGTGTGTTTGAAGACGCGCCGAACGGAGCGCTGTTCGCATACGGAAGCGCCGACGCCGAGTAAATCCGCTGCAGGAGAACATCATGGACCTCACCCTTCTCGCCGGACTGCGGCAGACCATGTATGAGGCGGCGAAAGACGGCGCCTTCGCCCTTGCCTATTCCGGCGGGCTGGACAGCCGCTTTCTTGCCCATGCCGCGAAGCTTTCCGGCCTGAAGCCGCTGCTTCTGCACGTCACGGGCCCCCATGTGCCGCCGGAAGAAACCCGCTTCGCCCGCACCTGGGCGGAAAAAAACGCCCTGCCCTTCCGCGAGGTGCCCGTGAACCCGCTGAACCTTCCCCCGGTGGCGGCAGGCTCGCGCGAGCGCTGCTATGCCTGCAAGAAGGAGCTTTTCACCCGCCTTCTTGCGGAAAGCTCCCTGCCCCTCTGCGACGGCACCAACGCCTCCGACGCCTCGGCCTATCGCCCGGGCATACGCGCCGTGCGGGAACTCGGCGTCATCTCCCCCCTGGCCCTTGCCGGACTCGGCAAAAAAGAGATACACTTTCTTGCTGAACAAACCGGCATGGAACAGCCCATGCAGAAGGCCCGCCCCTGCCTGCTCACCCGTCTTCCCTACGGTGCGACGCCCACAGAAGCGATCCTTGCCGCCGTGGCCGCGGGAGAGGAGGCGGCACGCGCTGCCCTTGCCCGGCACAACATGGAAAACGTCGACCTGCGCCTGCGCCTTGTGGCGCCGGACAGGGTGGAACTTCACCTCATCGCTTCCGACATGGAAATCATGAGCGTTCCCTTCAGGGAAAAGCTCGTTCAGTGCGTCCATGCCGCCATGCCCGGATATCCCCGCCCCGTCCTGTCGGCGCAGGAATCGCTTTCCGGTTTTTTCGACAGGACATAATCGCCCTTCACCGCTCCATACCCGTATCAGGAGGAATCATATGGCAGCTTCGAAAGTGTACTTTACCGACATGCGCTGCAAGGTGGGCACCAGCCTGCTGGAAAAGCTGGACAAGCTCATGCTTGCCGCAGGTATCGACAGCATCGACTTTGAAAACAAATTCGTGGCCATCAAAATGCATTTCGGGGAACCGGGGAACCTTTCCTTCCTGCGCCCCAACTTCGCCCGTGCCGTGGCCGACCGCGTGAAGGATCTGGGCGGCAAGCCCTTCCTCACCGACTGCAACACCCTGTATGTGGGCCGCCGCAAGGATGCCCTCGAACACCTGACCGCTGCCAATGAAAACGGCTTCTCGCCGCTCAGCACCGGCTGCCAGATCATCATTGCCGACGGCCTGAAGGGCACGGACGACGTGGAAGTGCCCGTCAACGGCGGCATCATTCTCAAAAGCGCCTTCATCGGCCGCGCCATCATGGACGCCGACATCTTCATTTCCCTCACGCACTTCAAGGGGCATGAACTGACCGGCTTCGGCGGCGCCATCAAGAACATCGGCATGGGCTGCGGAAGCCGCGCCGGCAAAATGGCCATGCACTGCAACGGCAAGCCCACGGTGGACGAGGAAAAGTGCCGCGGCTGCCGCACCTGCACCCGCTACTGCGCCCAGCAGGCCATTACCGTGACCGACCACAAGGCGCATATCGACCATGACAAATGCGTGGGCTGCGGCCGCTGCATCGGCGTGTGCAACTTCAACGCCATTGCCAACGCCATCGACGCCAACAGCAACGACGTCAACAGCCGCATGGCCGAATACACCAAGGCCGTGGTGGACGGACGCCCCCACTTCCATATCAGCATCGTGAACCAGGTCTCTCCCTGCTGTGACTGCCACGGTGAAAACGACGCCGCCGTGGTGCCGGATATCGGCATGTTCGCCAGCTTCGACCCCGTGGCGCTGGACAAGGCCTGCATCGATGCGGTGAACGCCGCTCCGGCCATCGCCACCAGCGTGCTCAGTCAGTGCGACCACTCCGCGCACGACCACTTCACCAGCATTCATCCCACCACGGACTGGCGCGGCCAGATCCGTCATGCCGAAGCCATCGGCCTCGGCAGCGGGGAATATGAACTGATCAGGCTCTAAGCCGACGCGGGGCCGCCTTCCCGGAAGGCGGCCCCTTTTTCATCAAGGGCTTTCCGCTACCTCGCACACCCCGCAGAAGCCTTCCTCTCCCGAAAGGGCAAAACAGCCCGGGGATATTCTTCCTATACCTTTGGCAGCTCCCCGTATCGAAAAATCTCCGGCAGAACGCCGCTCAGACTTTTCCCTCCGCCTCGCTCTCCTTCAAAAGCGCATCCAGAAACTTTTCCGCCGCGCGGGAAAAGGCCCGGTACTTCTTCCATGCCACGGCCAGCCCCACTTCCAGTCTGGGTTCCAGAGGGCGGAAACACAACGGACCTTCCTCCTCACAGCGGACAATGCCGTCCAGGCACAGGGCACAGCCCATGCCCGCCTCCACCATGACCGAGGCGTTGTACAGCAGATTATAGGTTCCCACCACGCGCAGCCGCTCGAAGCGTTCCCCCAGCCAGCCGGAAATTTCATTGACCACCAGCGCCTGCCGCGAACAGAACAGGGGCAGGTCCGCCACATCTTCGGGACGCAGCGCCTTTTTTCCCGAAAGGGGATGATCCCGGCGCATGAGCACTCCCCATACGTCCTTCACCGGAAGATGCACATATTCGTACCGGGCAAGATCGGTCGGCCCCACGAATACGCCGAAATCCACCAGCCCTTCGTCCAGCTTTTCCGTCACCTCGGCCGCATTGCCGCTGAAAAGGTGATAGGATATGTGCGGATGCGAAGAAGAAAGGCGGCAGGCCGCTCCCGCAATGATGCGCATGGCACGGCTTTCCCCGCCGCCTATATATACGTCGCCGCTTACCTCCTCATCCGCCGAACGGAATTCCTCCACCGTTCTGTCGGCAAGGGCCACGATTTCCTGCGCCCTCTTGCGCAGAAACATGCCCTCTTCCGTCAGCGTCATCCGCCGCCCGCCGCGCAGAAAGAGCTTTTTGCCGAGTTCCTCCTCCAGATCCATGATCTGGCGGGAAAGCGTAGGCTGCGTCACATGCAGAAGTTCCGCCGCTCTTGATATGTTCTCCTCCTCCGCCACAGCCAGAAAATAGCGCAGCACCCGAAGTTCCACGACTTCCCCCTTTGTCCGCCTTCTGCCGGACGAATATTGCGGCATGTCTCCGATACGGCTGTCTTCTGCCCGGAATCAACCGCTATTTTCATACCTGCAAGGCATAGCTTTCTATTTGATATAAGTATTTGCTATTGGTATTCCTCCTCCGTATAACAAAGTCAACACGATTTTCCGATCCAGGAGCCTCCATGAAAACCTTTGCCTCCGTTCTTCTTTCCGCCTTGCTCACGCTGCCCGCAATGCCCGCATGCGCCGGAAAATCACCCTTCCCCGTACCGGATACGGTCAGTCCCGAACTTGGAGCCATGATATCGGCCGGTATTCCCGACAACTGGCGCAACCGGCCGCAAAATGCGGCAGAATGGAAGGCCTGGGCCTCGGCCATGGCTGAAAAGCAGTGCGCCGCCCTGCCCGCTCTGCGGGAAAAACTGGGCGTCACCTCCCGCTCCGACGTCATGGCGGGAGTACCGGTTTTCATCATAGAACCGAAGGACGTTGCCGACGACGGGCGCATTCTTCTGCACCTTCACGGCGGCGGCTATGTTCTGGGGCAGGGAGAAGCCGGCACTCAGGAAGCCGTACTCATGGCAGGCATCGGAAAATTCAAAATCATTTCCGTGGACTACCGTATGGCTCCCGATTTCCCGTATCCTGCCGCCATAGATGACGCCATGGCCGTATACCGCCATCTTCTCTCCCGTACGCCCGCAGAACGCATCGGCGTTTTCGGCACATCCACAGGCGGAGCCATGACGCTCATCCTCGCTTTGAGAGCCAGGGCGGAAAAACTCCCCCTGCCCGCCGCACTGGGAGCGGGAACCCCCTGGACGGAGCTCGGCAAAACCGGCGACAGCTACTTCACCAACGAAGAAGTGGACAACATCCTTGTCGGCTACGACGGGTGGCTTGCCGGAGCGGCGGAAATCTACAGTGCGGGGCACGACATGACCGCCCCCTTCCTTTCCCCCGCGCGGGGCGATGTACGGGGCTTTCCTCCCACCATGCTCACTTCCGGCACGAGAGATCTTTTTCTCAGCAATACCGTACGCATGCACCTGAAACTGCGCGAGGCGGGAGTCCCCGCCGACCTCATCGTGTTCGAAGGGCTCTCCCACGCCCAGTATCACATGAATGAAGACATGCCGGAAGCCCGGTTCCACTTTCAGGAACTCGGCCGATTCTTCAGAACTCATCTGAAGTCTTCCGCCCCCGAAGAACGCTGAACAATCCTCCCTCATCCTGCATCAGGGCGTATTCCGCCGGCCTTTTCCCGCCGCGCGGAATGCACCTTGCTCCTCTGCACCCAAAAACCGCCCCGGCGGATGACATCAACCTTCATACGACAAGGAGACACCATGAAAAAGACGCTTATCGCCGCCTCCATGCTCGGCCTTCTTCTCGCCCCGGCCGTTCCCTCACAGGCAAACGACATCGCCGTTCCCGCCGATGCCGCGAACTTCTACCAGAGCGACAAGGTGAACAGGGAAAAGGTATCCTTCCCCACCCTGTACACCATGAAGGTCGCAGGACATCTCTATACGCCGAAAGGCATGGAAAAAGGCTCCAGGCTCGCCGCCGTGATCGTGGGGCATCCCATGGGAGCGGTCAAGGAACAGAGCGCCGACCTTTATGCCGCCAGGCTGGCCGAAAAGGGATTCGTCACGCTGTCCATCGATCTGCCCTTCTGGGGAGAAAGCGAAGGCCGGCCCCGCAACGCCGTTTCTCCCGACATGTACGCCGAAGCCTTCAGCGCGGCGGTGGACTTTCTCGGCACGCGCGACTTCGTCAGACGCGAAAGCATCGGCGCGGTGGGCATCTGCGGCAGCGGGAGCTTCGCCATCAGCGCAGCAAAAATCGATCCCAGGCTCAAGGCCGTCGCCACGGTAAGCATGTACGATATGGGCGCAGCCAACCGCAACGGTCTGCGGCACTCCATGTCTCTGGAAGACCGCAGGGCCGTTCTTCAGCAGGCAGCCGAACAGCGCTATGCGGAATTTGCCGGAAAGGAACCGCTCTATACCAGCGGAACCGTGCATGAACTGACGGAGCAGTCCACGCCCGTGGAACGCGAGTTCTACGCCTTCTACCGCACCAGCCGGGGAGAATTCACGCCCGAAGGCGCTTCCCCCCTCACCACCACGCACCCCACGCTCACCAGCAACGTGAAGTTCATGAACTTCTACCCGTTCAACGACATAGAAACCATTTCTCCCCGGCCGCTGCTCTTCATTACCGGGGAAAACGCCCATTCCATCGAATTCAGTGAAGATGCCTACCGCCGTGCCGCAGAACCCAAGGAACTGCTTATCGTACCCGGCGCAGGGCATGTGGATCTGTACGATCGCGTCAGCCTCATTCCCTTCGACAGACTCGCAGAATTCTTCAAGAAGAGCTTGAACTAACAGCACAGGCCCGCCGGGAAGGCGGGCCGCTCCCGCATCGGACGCTCTTTCCCGGATGCGCCCGGCGGCGCGTTCCATGTATGGACGGCGCCGCTACACCTTTTTTCACAGAGATCCGCCATGCAGACTCCCCACAGTGACGCACCGGTCGCCAAGGCCCGCTGGTTCGCCGTATTTTCCCTGTTCATGGGCGTCACCTGCCTCATTTCCGCAGAATTCACCCCCGTCAGCCTGCTTACTCCCCTTTCGCAGGGGCTCGGCATCTCCGAAGGCATGGCAGGCCAGAGCGTTACCGCCGTGGGAGCGCTGGCCATGATCACAAGTCTTCTGCTCGCCCCCCTCACCCGGCATACCGACAGGCGGCGCATACTCCTTACCCTTTCCGCCCTGCTCATCGTTTCCAACCTTATCGTTGCCTCGGCCGAAAGCTACGCCGCCCTCATGCTGGGGCGGGCGCTGCTCGGCGTATGCGTGGGAGGCTTCTGGTCCATGGCTTCCGCCGTCACCATGCAGCTTGTGCCGCAGAAGGATATTCCCCGCGCCCTGAGCATCCTTTACTCCGGCGTGGCCGTGGCCACCATTCTTTCCCTTCCTCTGGCCAGTCTGCTGGAAGAACATTTCGGCTGGCGCAACGTGTTCCTGTTCTCCACCGCGCCCGGCCTCCTCGCCCTGTTCTGGCAGTATGCCTCGCTTCCCTCCATCGCACCGCGGCCGGGAAACGATTTCCGCGGCATGGCCGCCCTCTTCAAGGTCAGATGGGCGCTGGCGGGCATAGTCGCCACCATATTCAGCTACGGAGGATACCACGCACTCTTCACCTACCTGCGTCCCTACCTGGAGCACGGCCTTCTGCTGGAATCCACCGGACTTTCCTCCATGCTCCTGGCCTACGGTGTGGCCAACACCCTGGGCACGCTCTGCGCGGGCGTGCTTCTGAACCGGAGTTTCCGCCTGACCATGCTCGGCGTGCACGCTGCGCTCACGGCGGCGGCGCTGCTCCTCTTCCTTCTGCCCGGCCGCATGACCGCAGACCTGGCGCTCATTCTTCTGTGGGGATTCGCCTTCGGGCTCATCTGCGTGGGCTGGACGGCGTGGATAACCCTCACCCTTGCCGACAAGGCGGAAATCGCAGGCGGACTTTCCGTGGCGGCCATACAGTTTTCCATCGGCTTCGCGGCCGCGGCAGGCGGCCATATCTACGACGCCTCCGGCATGGGGGGAATCTTCCTTCTGGCGGCAGGCGGGCTGTGCACGGCCGCACTTCTTGCCTTCACAAGCTTCACCCTTTATGCCGGAAGCACCGGCAACAAGCTGCATTGACATGATATTTTCCCTAAAGGCACAACCGTGCCTTTCCAGAACGCCCGGAGAAACAAGAAGAATTCTGAGAGAATCGGGCAAGAAATCGAGAGAAGAATCTCTATCTTTCCCCCATCTGCCGCGCTAGGCTTCTTCATGTCCGGCACATGGAATTCTCCCGCAACACCACCGGACAAGCCGGAAAGGCCGCCATTTCCGCCCCCGGAAAGCACCGTTCTCAGGCGGACATGCCGCCTTTCCCTGCCACCTTCAAACGCCGTATCCACAAGGAGCAGCCATGAATACCATCACCGATCTTTTCCCCCGGGGCGAGGCCAACACCGCCTATGCCGCATACTTCACGGGCAACAGCTGGCTCAGCATGCTTTCCACGGAAGGCGTGGTCATCGGCAACGTCACCTTTGAACCGGGCTGCCGCAATCACTGGCACGTCCATCACGCCACGAAGAACGGCGGACAGATTCTGCTCTGCACGGCCGGACGCGGCTGGTATCAGGCCTGGGGCAGTCCCGCCCGGGAACTGCATCCGGGCGACGTGGTCATCATCCCCGCAGGCGTCAAGCACTGGCACGGCGCCGCCAAAGACAGCTGGTTCGCCCATGTGGCCGTGGAAGTGCCGGGCGAAGACTGCCGCAACGAATGGCTGGAAGAAGTAAGCGACAAGGAATACTCGGTCCTTCCGTAGGCCCGCACCGGCATTTCGCCTTCTCAAAGCCGTTCCTCTCCCGGAGCGCGCCGCAGTCTGACGGCCAGGGCGCCATCTTCCCCGCTCATACTCCTCCCTGCCGTTCACCCGGAACGGTCCTTCCCCTCCCTGGAGAAGATGCAGCGCCAGCGGCACGCTCCCGCTCCCCCCACCCCGGCATCCTTCATGCCGGGGTCTTTTTTTTGCAGAAAAACATGCTTTTCCCCAGAGCCGGACGCTTCTCCGGGAGGCATTTTCCCCTCCTTTCCGCCCGGAAAGCCCTGCGGGGGAAGGAGCGGAACGCTCTGCGCAGGCAAAAAAAAGAATTTTTCCGAAGGGCTTCCCTGTACCTTGACATTTTTGCAAGAGGTCAATATAAGGATTTCCAGATATAGAGTTATATCAAGGCAGGCATGATGATGGAATACTTCCTCGAACTTCTCGACGAACGCATGTGCAGGGGCGGAACATCAGGCGCACCTGTCTCCTTTCATGCCTGAATCAGGCTGGCAAGGAGCCCGTGCGACAAGCGCGGGCTTTTTCATTTTTGTTCACCATACCTTGCCGGCGAAACACGCTGATACCAGCATCCGGCCTCCCGGCAGGCACAACAGGCATTCATTGAACGGCAACACGCCGCAAAAAAGGATATCGCATGAGCAAGCATATCGACACCACCTGCGTTCAGGGCGGATACACCCCCGGCAACGGTGAACCCAGGCAGATTCCCATCATCCAGAGCACCACGTTCAAGTACAACACCAGCGAGGATATGGGAAAGCTGTTCGACCTTGAGGCCAGCGGCTACTTCTACACCCGCCTGCAGAACCCCACCAACGACTATGTGGCTGCCAAGATAGCCGAGCTTGAAGGCGGCACCGCCGCCATGCTCACGTCCTCCGGTCAGGCCGCCTCGTTCTTCAGCGTGTTCAACCTGGCAAGCGCGGGCGACCATGTGGTGGCCTCCTCCACCATCTACGGCGGCACCTACAACCTCTTTGCCGTCACCATGAAGCGCATGGGCATCGACTTCACCTTCGTCACGCCCGACTGCACCGATGAGGAACTGGAAGCGGCCTTCCGCCCCAACACCAAGGCCGTGTTCGGGGAAACCATCGCCAACCCCGCCCTCGTCGTGCTCGACATCGAGCGCTTCGCCAAGGCGGCCCACGCCCACGGCGTGCCGCTCATCATCGACAACACCTTTGCCACGCCCGTGAACTGCCGTCCCTTTGAATGGGGCGCCGACATTGTGGTGCACTCCACCACCAAGTACATGGACGGTCACGGCATGGCCGTGGGCGGCTGCATCGTGGATTCCGGCAAGTTCGACTGGATGGCCCATGCCGACAAGTTCCCCGGCCTCTGCACGCCCGACGAAAGCTATCACGGCATCACCTACGCCACCAAGTTCGGCAATGCCGGCGCCTACATCACCAAGGCCACGGCCCAGCTCATGCGCGACTTCGGCTCCATCCAGTCCCCGCAGAACGCCTTCCTGCTGAACGTGGGTCTGGAAAGCCTGCATGTGCGCATGGCCCGTCACTGCGCCAACGGCCTTGCCGTGGCCAGGTTCCTCAGTGAACACGACCAGGTGGACTGGGTGCGCTACCCCGAACTTCCCGGCGACAAGTACTACGATCTTGCCAAGAAGTACCTGCCCAACGGTTCCTGCGGCGTGGTGAGCTTCGGCGTGAAGGGCGGCCGCAAGGCTGCGGAAAACTTCATGAAGCATCTGCGTCTCGCCGCCATTGAAACCCATGTGGCCGACGCCCGCACCTGCTGCCTGCATCCGGCCAGCGCCACGCACCGCCAGATGAACGACGAAGAACTGCGCAGATGCGGCATCGCGCCGGAACTCGTGCGCTTCTCCTGCGGTATTGAAAACGCCGAAGACCTCATCGCCGACATCGATCAGGCCCTCGCCTCCAACCGCTGATCCCTGAGGGGCCTTCCGTCCATGCGGAAGGCCCCTTTTCGTACGCGCCCTCACGCTCAAGGCTCACCATCATCCGGGGAGAATGCCATGCCCATCATGATTCCCAATGAACTTCCTGCGGTAAAAACGCTGAATCAGGAAAATATCTTCGTCATTACCGAAACACGCGCCCTCACGCAGGACATCCGCCCGCTGAAGATACTCCTGCTCAACCTCATGCCTACCAAAATAGCCACGGAAACGCAGCTCTCCCGCCTGCTGGGCAACACTCCCCTTCAAGTGGAACTTGAACTTATCCACACCACCAGCCACGAATCCAAGAATACCCCGCGCAGCCATCTGCTTTCCTTCTACAAAACCTTTGAGGATGTCTACGCGAACTACTACGACGGCATGATCATCACGGGAGCACCCGTGGAGCTCATGCCCTTCGAGGAAGTGGAATACTGGCAGGAACTGTGCGAAATCATGGAATGGAGCAAAACGCACGTTCACAGCACCTTCCATATCTGCTGGGGCGCGCAGGCCGGGCTGTACTATCACTACGGCATTCAGAAAAAGCTGCTTCCCAAAAAGATTTCCGGCATTTATCCCCATCATGTGGATCACGCGGGTTCCATTCTCTTCCGGGGCTTCGACGACGTGTTCATGGTTCCCCATTCCCGCAACACCACCATCGACAGAGCCGATGTGGAAAAGGAACCGGCGCTCAAGATACTCGCCTCCTCCCCTGTGGCGGGCCTTTACGCCATTTCCACCGACAGCGGCAGGCAGATCTTCATCACCGGCCATTCCGAATACGACGCCGACACCCTGCACAGGGAATACACCCGCGACCTTGCCGCCGGCATCCATCCTGAAATTCCGGAAAACTACTATCCGAACGACGATCCGAGCCTTGCCCCGCGCATGACCTGGCGTGCCCATGCCCACCTGCTCTATGCCAACTGGCTCAACTACTTCGTCTACCAGTCCACGCCCTACGATCTTGCGGAACTCGAACGTCAGGCCCGCAGAAACAGCGTCTAGCCTTCTGCGCATCCCAAAGATGACACGGCCCCGCAGGGAAAAGGCGAAAAAACGCCTTGCCCGGCGGGGCTTTTTCATCATGCCGCCAAGTCCCCCCCATGCGCCGCCCCGGCGTTTCATGAACCACAGGCTCCTGCGGCAGAAAAACGCCCTGTGCCGCCTTCTTTCCCGGGCGCGGCTTCCGTACCCGTCTTCCGAAAAAAAGCCTTCCGGCGAATACCGCGCCGGAAGGCTTTTTTCATGTTTTTCCCGCATCCTAGGAAAGAATGTCGTGCATGCTCAGAATGCCCAGGGGGTGATGTTCCCCGTCCACAATGAACACACAGGTGATCTTCTTTTCCTCCATGACGCCCTGAGCCTTGGCACTCAAGGCATCTGCGTCGATGCACACGGGGTTTCTGGTCATGAGATCGCTGGCCGAGCTTTCAAGGATGTTCGGCCCCATGTGACGGCGAAGATCGCCGTCGGTAATGATGCCCACAAGTTTTTCCCCGTCCATCACGCCCACACAGCCGAAGCCCTTGCGCGTCATTTCGGCAAGCACGCTCATCATGGGCGCGTCAAGCTGCAGCAGCGGCATGGCGTCGCCGGTGTGCATGAGGTCGCGCACCAGAGAAAGCTTATGCCCCAGAGAGCCTCCGGGGTGGAACTTGTGAAAGTCCTCCCTGCCGAAGCCGCGCGCGGTGAGCAGGCACATGGCGAGCGCGTCCCCCAGAGCCATCTGCACCGTGGTGCTCGTGGTGGGCGCGCAGTCCAGGGGGCAGGCTTCGTGCAGAGGCGGCTGCAAAAGAAGATGATCGCAGTGCTTGCCCAGAAAGCTGTCCGCATTCCGGGTAATGGCCACGATGGGCATGTTGTTCTGGGAGGCATACAGCACGATGTCGGTGAGTTCCGCCGTATTGCCGGAATTGGAAATGGCAATCACGGCGTCGTCGGGCGTCATCATGCCGAGATCGCCGTGACTGGCTTCGGCCGGGTGGATGAAATACGCGGGAGAGCCGGTGGAAGCGAGTGTTGCCGCTATCTTGCGCGCCACATGCCCGCTCTTGCCCATGCCCGTGACGGCAATGCGGCCCCTGATGCCGAGAAGGCACTTCACCGTGTTCTCAAATTCTTCCCCGAGGCCGTCGGCCAGAATACGGAGGGCCTGCGCCTCATCGCGCAGAACCTGCCTTGCTTCGTCAAGATATGTCATGATGTTTACCCGGCTTTTTCACTGAGGATGCGGCGCACCTCTTCCAGGTCTTCCGGCGTGTCCACGCCCGGCCCCATGGACTCCACCTCAAGCACGCGGATGGCAACCCCCGCCTGAAGTACACGGAGCTGTTCCAGCTTTTCCGTATTTTCCAGCGGAGAATACGGCAACGAGCCGAAGCTCAGGAGAAATTCGCGGCGGTAGGCGTAGATGCCGAGATGCCCGAAATACGAAGGCGCGATGCCCCCGGAACGCGGGAAGGGAATGGGGCTGCGGCTGAAGTACAGGGCATTGCCGTTGTGGGCGCACACCACCTTCACAAGGTTGGGGTTCTGCGCCTGCTCCGTGCTGATGCGGTAGCAGAGCGTGCCCATCTGAAGCGACGCATCCTCCAGCATGGCGCGCGCCAGCTTTTCGATGGAGGCAGGCTCCACCAGCGGCTCGTCGCCCTGAATGTTCACATAGATGTCGGCAGGATGTGCCCCGGCCACCTCGATGAGTCTGTCGGAACCCGAAGCGCAGTCCGGGCTCGTCATCACGGCCCTGCCTCCGAAGGCCTCCACGGCCTTCAGGATGCGCTCATCGTCCGTGGCCACCAGCACTTCGTCGAACAGCGAAACCCGGCGCACCCTTTCATACACATGCTGCACCATGGGCTTTCCGCAGATATCCACCAGCGGCTTGCCCGGCAGGCGCGTGGACGCGTAGCGGGAAGGAATGACGGCAATGATGCTCATAACGCCCCCTTCTTGGCAAGGCCGTCAAAGGCCTTGATAAGGGAAAGAAATTCAGGAAGATCCCTGATGGCCAGCATGTTGGGGCCGTCGCAGGGGGCCTTGTCCGGGTCGGGATGCACTTCCATGAAGATGCCTGCCACGCCCACGGCCGCGGCCGCACGCGCCAGCGTGGGCACGAATTCCCGCTGACCGCCGCTGCAGGAACCCTGCGCGCCCGGAAGCTGCACGGAATGCGTGGCGTCGAACACCACGGGCGCAAACTTCTTCATGATTTCCAGGCCGCGCATGTCCACCACCAGATTGCCGTAGCCGAAGCTGGTGCCGCGCTCACAGAGAGAAATGCGTTCGTTGCCCGTGGAACGGGCCTTTTTCAGCACGTTTTCCATTTCCCACGGCGCAAGGAACTGCCCCTTCTTGATGTTCACCGGCTTCATGGTGGCGGCCGCCGCAAGAATGAGGTCGGTCTGACGGCAGAGGAAGGCGGGAGTCTGGAGATAATCCACCACTTCCGCCACGGGCGCGGCCTGTTCGGCGGTGTGGATATCCGTAAGAACCGGAATATCCCTGCTCTCACGCACTTCCGCAAGGATGGAGAGCCCCTCCTTCATGCCCACACCGCGAAAGCCCGCGCCGGAGGAGCGGTTCGCCTTGTCGAAGCTGGATTTGTAGACGAAGGGAATATCCGCAGCGGCAAAAATTTCCTTGAGCGCGGCGGACACTTCCAGCGCATGGGCCCGGCTTTCTATGGCGCAAGGCCCGGCTATGAAGAAGAGAGGCAGCGTATTGTCGGCCTTGATGTACGGCCTGCCGTGGAATGCAAGTTCAAACATGAAAAACTCCGGGCCCGTCGGGCGGAAAAAGGAAGAAAGTCGGGCAGAGTATAAGCCATGCGCACGCCGACTTCAAGTAATGAGCGGCGCGGCGACGGCAGCCCGGAACCTTCCCTCACAGGAAAAAAAGGACCGGTCGTCATCACAACAGGGATGGACAGATATCATAAACATAGATATCTCTGAAGCAGATAGAAACCATGAGAAATCATACGGACGTTCACGCACGCAGCTGTGCAGCCGCGCCCCCCGTTCCCCGCACTGCGGAACCGGTCCCCTTTCCGAAACACTATGCAGGAGCGGAATCTGTCCACACCATGATACAGAACCGCACGCCGTCCTTCTGAAAAAAGAGATTCCCATGTTCAAGCATACTCCTCAGCTTCAGCCCGTCGTTCTCCAGAGCGAAATTCTTCACGATGTCGTTGTGCTTCCCGAAAAATACGGCTTTTCCGGAGCCTGGTGCAACGGCAGGCCCGTACCTCTGGCGCATATGTGCCGCAGAGGAAAGCAGGCACGCAGGCAGGCTCCGTTCATACGCCCCGTGCGCACGGTGGAGGCCCCCTGCATCTGGGGCGGCATATTCCAGCATCATTACGGGCACTTTCTCATCGAAACCATGCAGAACCTGTATGCCTTTCAGCAGCACCCGGAACGCCGCATCGTCTGGCGCAACGCCACGGAGGATTCCATGACCTCATGGCAGAAAACGCTGCTGCACCTTACCCGCTGTGACCGCAACGGGTATGAATTCGTTACGGAACCTACGCTGTTCAAGGATATTCTCTTTCCCGTGCCGGGGCTTATGTGCGACGTATGGCTTACCCCGGAACAGGCCGATGCCTTTGCCGTTTTTGAAACGCCCGTTCAGAAGGGAAAACGCATCTGGCTTTCCCGTTCCGACGTGCAGTCCGACAACATCGTCTTCACCAACGAACGCGAGCTGGAAGCCATGCTGGCATCGCGCGGCTGGACCATCGTCCATCCAGAGCATCATTCCGCAGAGGAACAGCTTGAAATCATAGGCTCCGGCGAGGTGGTCATGGGCTGCATCGGCTCCGCCTTCCACACCATGCTTCTTCTGAAGAATCCGGGGTCCCGGTACATCGTCATCAACAGAATGAACGGTGAAAGCGAAGCGCACAACCTGCAGTTCGACCTCATCGCCCGGGCAAGAACCGACAACTACTATGTGTGGGAACCCCCGAAGCATGACGCGCCCGCGCTTTACCGGCGCAAGACCCATCATTCCTGGCCCTGGTATGCCTTCGATCTGGATGCCATACGCCGCGAACTGGACGCGCGCGACGACTTCTGCGGAAACATGGAAGGCTGCCCGGGCATGACGCCCATCAAGGACAGGCCTGCCGTCAACGCCGTAGGCTCTCCCATTCTTTTCCAGCTGGAAGTCTCTCCCATGGACCGGCTCTATTATTTCTACCGTTATGTGCGGAAGATGGGCCGCCCCCTGAAGGACCGCTGGACAGATCTTCAGCAGAGGCTGTGGACGAAGCTTCACCGTTCCTGAGCGCCCAGCTCCCGGATCACACGTTCCAGAACACGGGGCGCGACTTCCAGCGAATAGGAAAGCTCAAGACGCTCCGTGTCCTTGTGCGCGTCCTTCCCCGCAGGACCTGCAGAAGCGATGGGAACATTGAACGACAGAAGTTCCTTCATGGGCAGATCGTAGACGCTCCCCCAGCCGGGCATGTTGTCCGCCAGGCTCTGAAGTTCTTCCCTGCTTCCCTGAAAGCCCATATAGCTCAGATCCATGATGCCGCTGAAGCATTCCACCAGGCGCATCTGTCCGACGCTGCGTTCAAGGTCGGCGCATACGCCCTCCATGATGGAACGCAGTCTTCTTTCCCCGGCCGTGGAGCGCGTATTGAGCCGCTGGGGATAGTACGGGGGCAGGAAGCCCACCACGATGGCCGGTCCCTTGAGATTGGCCAGCGACACCAGATGATCGGCCACGGCCAGCCCCTTTTCCGGCTCATCCATATCGGAAGGAAGACTGCGCGCAAAGGCGCGGATGCGCTGCTGCACGCTTTCCATGCCCTCTTCCCGCGCAAGCTCCTCCATGAGTCCGCTGAAGGTAAGCACGCGGCTTTCCCATGCGGGAACGGGAGAATCGCTTCTGCCGGAGCGCCTCTGAAATTCCCGCCCCGCCTCGCGGATGCCGGAAAGAGTCTGCTCCAGGGCCTTTTGTGCCACCTCGCGGCAGATCTGCAGAATGTCCAGCGGGCTGCGGCTTACGGAAAGCACGTTGAAATAGGCCGCCGCCCTCTCCGGCAGCGTCACGGAATAGCTGTCGCGCAGATCCTTCAGCTTGAGGCAGACAGGCGGGGGCAGCGTATCGTCGCCGCTGCCGTCCATGAGGTCGGCACAGCAGTCCATGAGGCTGACCACGCGCGCGGCAAGGTTGGCGGCGTTCACGCCGTCGAAGGCATAGCCCACATGGGCCTCGCGCCCCACGCAGAAGAACAGCGGCATGATCTTGCCCGTGGTGCCGGTAAACAGGGTGCGGCAGCTTCTGCTCCCCTCCGTGCTTTTCGAGGTCCAGAAGGCCGGTTCCCCGGAAAGCGCCGCCTCCAGCTCAAGGCCCTGTTCCTGCAGAAACGCGCAGAGTCCGGAAAGAGAGCCGCGCATGCCGGCGGAGCTGCCCTCCTCGTCGGGCACGGCCAGAAAAAGCAGGTTCACGCCGAGTTCCTCCCGGCGGCGGGCCATGTGCGCAAGATACGCCATGTGCAGGGCGATGCCGGCCTTCATATCCATGACGCCGCGACCGAAAAGCCAGTTGCCGGAGGCAAGATCCTCCCTTGCCTCTTCGGGAATGTCGCGTTCCGCCACAAGACGGGTATAGGTATCGGTATCAAAGGCCTCCTCGGCCAGGTCGCCGCAGACGGCGGTATCCACCACGTCGAAATGCCCGTTCAGAAGCACCGTGCGGCCGGTCTCCTTTCCGGCCCGCACCAGGGCAAGCACCGCATGCCTTTCCAGACCGCCTTCCTCCACGGGAAGCAGGCGCAGAAAGGCGGGATGGCTCTGAAAATATTCCTCCCCCGCAAGGCTCTCATAAATAAAGGCGGCGGCTTCGTTCTCCCCTGCCGTATGCGATATGCTGCGTATGCTCACCAGCTTTTTTATCAGCGCAAGCAGGCCTTCCTTCGTGTACTCAAGCATATCTCTCCCTCCGGCAGCAAAACATGCCGCCCTCGGCAAGGCGGCCCTTATCACGAACAGCCGCTCCGAAACCGGCCTCATCTTCCTGCACCCGACACCGGCCGAGGCAGACACGGGCACCTGCCCGCTCCCCGGCTCGTCGCCGGGAAAGAACCTTTCTTTGCAAAAGCAAAAAAAACACGCGCCAAAAACGTTCCGCCCACGGCTCCGGAAGGCGCGGCACGCCGGAACCACGGCAGGAATCCTTTCTCATGCGCAGTCGCTGGTTCCCCTGCCACAGAAAAGACAGGGTGCCCTGCCCGGCTTGCAGGCAGCGCTCCGGCCCGGAATGACGGCGTTTTACAAACGCAGAACGCGCACGGCAACCTTATAGTCACCGTGCGCGTCTTTTTCAAGCGTCATGGTATCGGTCCGGCCGCTTCACGGTCGAACCGTTACTTGTCGAGCAGTTCCTTCAGGGAAGCACGAAGCGCGTCGTGAAGCTTCTCGTCCTTGAGGCCGAAGTAAATGCCGGCGGTCAGGTAATCGACCCAGTCGCCCGCGTCGAAACGGCGGCCCTGCATCTTCACGGCCAACATGCCCTTGTCCTTCATGTAGTCGGCCAGAGCGTCGGTAAGCTGGATTTCACCGCCCTTGCCGGGTTTCACCTTGGCGATGTAGTCGAAGATTTCCCGGGGCAGCACATAACGGCCGACAATGGCGAGGCGGGAATTCATGGAACCCACGGCGGGCTTTTCCACCATGTCGGTAATGCGGTACACGCCTTCTTCCAGTTCTTCACCGGCCACCATGCCGTACTTGTCGATCTTGTCGGCAGGCACTTCCATCACGCCGATGGTAGGCATGTTGTACTTTTCCGCCGCCTGCACAAGCTGCACCAGACCGGCGTTGTCGCCCACCATGAAGTCGTCGCCCACCATGACGGCGAAGTAATCTTCCTGCACCATGGATCTGGCGCAACCCACGGCATGGCCCAGACCGAGCTGCTGCTTCTGACGCACGGCCATGACTTCCACCATGCTGGCGGCATCCTGCACGGCCTTGAGCTGTTCGATCTTGCCGGCTTCGGCCAGCAGTTCCTCAAGTTCGATGTTACGGTCAAAATGATCTTCCACCACGCATTTGTGGCGGTTGGTCACAAAAATAACTTCCTGCACGCCGGCGCGCACCGCTTCTTCCACAACATACTGAATAACGGGCTTGTTGTAGATGGGAAGCATTTCCTTGGGAATATTCTTGCTGGCGGGAAGAGAACGGGTACCCCATCCTGCGACAGGAAGAACGACTTTGCTTACTTTCATGACGACCTCACAGAACCTTGGAAAAAGATATTTACGGCTTCCGCCGCTTTCCAGAACAAAGCGGAAAACTCCCGCTTAAACGCATATTGCGGTCCCCCCACGCCTTATGAACCGGCATCCATGCAGGCGCTGTGTCCGCATAAAAAACCTTCTTCTGCATTATCAACTAGATACGCATGATATGCGATCCTTTAAAGTCAAAGTACACTTTTTTTTTCCTTACGTCCACAGATTCCTGCAATTGTAAAAAGAATGAAACAAAAAAGTTATCTTCTTCAAATATTCCGCCGAATACCTGTCATATTGCCGGGAATGAGCATAACGCCCCCCTTTTTCCGCCGGAAAAAACGGACAAGGCAGGCTCCCTCCCGCGCCCTTTGATGCAGAAAGCCCCGGCATCGGCTCCGGGGCTTTCCGTTCAGAGGGATATCTTCTTTTCTGCTTTCTTATTCTTCCGGTACATGCCAACATACACGGCCCGGCAGAGCGACATGACGCACAAGCTTTCCTGCCGGGCACCGCTTCCGGCCATGCCCGCCCGGAAAGCTCCCGGGAGGCGGCTTCCGGCAGAGGATTCTTCTCCGACAGCGCGAACACCTTT
>NZ_CALUWY010000038.1 GCF_944324615.1 uncultured Mailhella sp. | reverse complement strand
TGAGCACGGGGAGTATTGCGGCGTGCGGGCCTGCCCGGAGTGCGCCCGGATATACGGCAAAAAAGCTCCCCGGGCCGAGCAGCGCGGGGAGCAGAAAAGGCGGAAGTTTACGCCCACCGGCGGGACCACCCTGCCACCCGCGCCTTCAGGCTTGTTCCGGAGAAGGGCGGAGCGTGTCCTGCCGTGGCCTGAATCCCGGGCGTTCTGTTGGTGGAAGGTTTCTGCCTTCCGCCCGGTCTTTCTGTCGCCGTCCTTCGGGAGAAAAGGGTGCGCCTGAGCACGGGGAGCCTTGCGGCGTGCGGCCCTGCCCGGAGTGCGCCAGGATATATGGCAAAAAAAGCTCCCCGGGCCGTGCAGCGCGGGGAGCAGGAAAGGCGGAAGTTTACGCCCACCGGCGGGACTGCAGCACCCTGCCGCCCGGGAGCGTAATGAGGCATGATGCGTCCTTCAGGTTTTCCATGAAGGCAACGGGCTGGGAGAGCACACAGAGCGCGGTGGCCAGGGCGTCCGCCTCCATGGCGGAGGACGCGACGACGCTCGCGCCGGGCAGGGTGGAACACCGGCCTGTGGCCGGGTTCAGGATATGGTTGGTCTTGCCTTCGGCGTCGAGAATGTTTTCATAGGAACCTGAAGTCGCCATGGCTTCATTGTACAGAGAGCGCACGGCGGGGTACTCGGTTCTGCCCTGATATTTTTCCGGATTTTCCACGGCCACGCGCCAGGGCCTGCCCGCCTTGCTCCCCTGCGCCACGATATCGCCGCCTGCGTTGATGAGAAAGTCCTTCACGCCCGAAGCGCGGAGGGCGCGTGCTCCCTCGTCGGCAATATAGCCCTTGGCTATGCCGTCCAGGCTCATTTTCATGCCGCCGCGCATGAAGCGCAGGGTGCTTCCCTCCCTTCGGACATGTTCCATGCCGATGAGTCCGGCAAGTTCGGCCTCCTCCTTATCGTCAAGAGGCGCTCCCGCCCTCTGTTCCATGATGTCCAGCAGGGCAAGAATGGTGGGGTCGAAGGCGCCTTCTGTGATGCGGTGCATGCGGGAGGCCGCGTCCGCCACCAGCAGCAGTTCCTGCGGCGCGTCGCGCAGAACGCCTGCGCTGTTGAGCTGCCCCAGAGGGGAGGCGCTGTCGAAGCGGGTCAGCATATCTTCAAGGCCCACCATGCGGGCAAAGGCCCTGCCCGTCGCATCGGCGGCATGGGTGTCCGACACACCGGAAACGGTGATGGTGACGAAGGTGCCCATCATCAGACGCGTTTCCACGAAGGGGTCGGGAGAAGTCAGGGCAAGGGCGGGGCGGGGCAGGGCGGACATGGTTGCAGCCGCAGCCATGGCCTTGAGGAGAAAACGGCGGGTGAGCATGGGAACCTCGTGAGGGCGGCTTGGATGTGCGGTTGTTTATACGGCCTTCTGCTGTTCCGCCTCGGAAGAGGAGGCGCAGAGCGCGGCGGGACGCAGGCGCAGGATGCCGCGCGGGCAGGCTTTGGCGCAGGCCTGACCGCAGGAGTCGCCGTATTCCAGACAGAGCTTGTGGTTGATCTGGATGCGGTCGTTTTCCATGCTGATGGCCTTGGCCGGGCAGGTCTTCACGCATTTTGAACAGTGGATGCAGCCGACCTTGCACACGTCCATGACGGCCTTGAGCTTGTCCTGCGTGGAGCAGGTGATGGCCACGCGGGCTCTCTTGGGAATGAGCTGAAGCACGTTTCTCGGGCAGACCTTTTCGCACTTGCCGCAGCCTACGCACATCTGCTCGTTCACGATGACGGTATAGTTTTCGATGCGCAGGCCTTCGGTGAGGCAGACCTTCACGCAGTCGCCGAAGCCCAGGCAGGAGAAGCCGCACTGGTCCGAGCCGTGATGCAGGGCGGCGGCCGCCGCGCAGGAGGGAATGCCCTTGTAGTCGAAGCGCTGGGTCACCTGGCCTGCGTTCTTGTCGCAGCGGCGGTAGGCGCACAGCGGTTCCACTTCGGTGGTGATTTTTCCGGTGAGGTTGCCTATGGCCGAGGCCACCTTTGCCCCGCCCACCACGCAGAGGTTGGGGGGAATGGAGGGGTCGTTGACCACGGCATTGGCATAGCCTTCACAGCCGGCATAGCCGCAGCCGCCGCAGTTGGCTCCGGGCAGGGTGCCGGTGACTTTTTCCACCCTGGGGTCCTCATGGACGGCGAACACACGGGAAGCGACGGAAAGCATGGCGGCGGCGACGAAGCCGAGCCCGGTAAGCGTGAGTATGGAAGAAACGACCATAGCGACGTCCTTATGCTGGCGATGGTGGGGAAGAGGGCGACATCCTGACGGAAGAGACGCCTAGACCATGCCCTTGAAGGCCATGAAGGAAAGGGACATGATCCCTGCCATGATGAGCGCGATGGGTGTTCCGGCCATGGCCTTGGGCACACGGCAGGTTTCCAGGCGTTCGCGCACGCCCGCCATGAGCAGCAGGGCGAGCAGGAAGCCCGCACCTGTGGCAAAGGCGTAGATGAGCGCATCCATGAGATCGTACTGCTCTCTCTGCACCAGAAGCGTGACGCCGAGAACGCAGCAGTTCGTGGTGATGAGCGGCAGGAAGATGCCCAGCGAGGCGTAGAGCGGGGGAATGGCCTTCTTGAGGAACATTTCCACAAACTGCACCAGCGAGGCGATGATGAGGATGAAGACCAGCGTCTGGAGGTATTCCAGGCCGGTGGGAATAAGGATGTACTTCTGCACCAGCCATGTGCACAGCGTGGCCATGACGGTGACGAAAATCACGGAAGTACCCATGCCGAGGGCCACGCCCTTTTCCTTGGAGCAGCCGAGGTAGGGGCAGTTGCCGAGGTTCTGGGCAAGAACGATGTTGTTGACGAATATGGCGGAAATAAAAACTTCAAAGACGCTCATCCGCGGTCTCCTTCTCTTCTGCACGGCCGCCTTCCGTCCCTGAAGGGAGCAGGCGGCTCAGCGTGGGTTCAGTCCTGGCTTTTGCCGATGGAGCATGCGCGGCAGCCGCCGCAGGGCGAGGCGGAAGCTTCGGAGCCTTCGCGGTTGCGCTTCATGAGCTGGCGGCGCGTGCCGTAGTTCATGGCCGCGAGGGTCAGCCCCAGGCAGAGGAAGGCGCCGGGCGCTTCCACCATGATGGTGAAGGGCTGGAAGCCGTCCCACATGACGGGATAGCCGAACCAGGTTCCGGCACCCAGAATTTCACGGATGGAGCCCAGGAAGGTGAGCGACATGGTGAAGCCGAGGCCCATGCCCAGACCGTCGGCAATGGCGAGGTGCACCGGGTTCTTGGCGGCGAAGGCTTCCGCTCTGCCGAGGATGATGCAGTTCACCACGATGAGCGGCACGAAGATGCCGAGCTGAAGGTAGAGCGGATAGGCATAGGCCTGCATGAGCAGCTCCACGGCCACCACCAGCGTGGCGGAAATGGTGATGAAGCAGGCGATGCGCACCTTGGAGGGAATGATGTTCCGCACCAGGGAAATGAGCATGTTGGAGAGGGTGAGCACGAAGAGCACGGCCATGCCCATGCCGATGCCGTTGGAAGCGCTCTTGGTGACGGCAAGCACGGGGCACAGGCCCAGCAGCAGCCGGAAGGGAGGCAGTTCTTTCCACAAGCCCTTGGTCAGTTCCTGAATGAATTGATTCATGGCGGCCCCGCTATTTCCACGTCTCCAGAAGGAGAGGCTTGAGTTCCTGATAGACATCCACGGCCTTGGCCACGGCGCCTATGACGCCGTTGGACGATACCGTCGCGCCGGAAATGGCGTCGATTTCACCGCCCTGATTTCTCAGCTTGACGGGGAGGGCCTTGCCGGGGAACTGCTTGAGGAAGGAAGGTTCCTTCACTCTGGTGCCCACGCCCGCGGTTTCCTTCATGGTGGTGATGCCGATGCCGGCCAGGGTGTCTTCCGCAATGCGGAAGCCCACCACCACGCCGAGGTCGCCGCCGTAGCCGCTGCCGAACTGCTCCACGGCCACGCCGGTGAGCCTGCCGCCTTCCATGCAGGGGAAGACGTTGACCCTGCGGCCGTCGGCCAGAGTGAAGCTTCTGCGGTCTTCGATGGGCGAGTTTTCGGCGTTTTTGAAGACTTCGAGTATGGCGGGCCCCTGCACGAAGGTGAGGGCCTGGCTTTCAATCAGGGGAGCCGTGGTCATTTTCAGGTAGGAGAGGCAGAAGCCTGCCATGCCGCACAGAACCGACAGCACAACGATCATTTGAAGGATGCTTTTCATGCGCGGGTCCTCCAGTCAGCCGAGCCTGCCTTCCGCGGGCCGGTTCCGAAGGGATGCGACCTGATGAGGGCAAACATGGGGGCGAGCAGGTTGATGAGCATGACGGCAAAGGGCGCGCCGTCGGTATAGCTGCCGAAGGCTCTGATGAGAACGACGAGTATGCCGCCCGTCAGGCCGTAGAGCAGCATGGGCAGGCGGCGATGCGGCGAGCAGGAATCTTCCGTGGCGAGGAAGAAGGCGGCGAGCACGGTGGAGCCGGTGCCCATGTGGAAGAAGGGGCCTGCGTACAGGGAACCGTCCACAAAGTGGAGGCAGGTGGCGGCAAGGAAGGTGCCGCCCAGGAAGGAGAGGGCGATTTCCCAGCGGACGACGCCCCGGAGCACCAGATAGATGCCGCCGAGAAGGAGCGCGCCCACCTGCGAGGAACCGAGTCCTCCGAGCTGATTGCCGAGCAGAAGGTCGATGACGGAAATGTCCGCCACGGCCTCCGCGCCGAAGTATTTCAGTTTCAGCAGCGGGTCGGCAAGGGTGGTCTGAAGCTGGGATGCCGTGGGATCCATGAGGAAGGGGAAGGATACGAAGATCATGGCCCAGCCCACGAGGGTGGCGTTGACCTGATTGGCGCCGTAGCCGCCGAAGGCCATGCGGCCTATGCCCATGGCGCAGGCCGCGCCGATGACGACGAGCCACCACGGCGCGGATGCGGGCAGAAGAAAGGCGAGAAGCAGGCCGGTGATGGCGGCGGTGCCGTTGTCCTGGCTCAGCTTCTGCTTCATGAGAGTCTGGCAGACGGCCTCCGTGGCCATGGCGGCCAGAACGGCAAGGGCCATGACGCGCGCCGCGGGCATACCCCACTGAAGGAGGCTCATGATGACGGCGGGGGTCAGGGCAATGAGGGTGTGGAGGCTGTTTTTGCGTATGGTGCGCCCGCAGTGCCAGAAGGGAGGCGTACTGATGGCAAGAAGGATATCGTTGTTGCTGGAAGTGCTCATGGCTTTTCTCGCTGGTGTGCTCACGCGTGATGCGATGGGTGAGGGAGGCGGCTCCTAAGCTCTGGCCACAGGCTCGATGGGGGTGAGGCGCGACAGGCGTTCTTCCTCATCGAGCTTCTTGACGGCGAGGCGTATGTACTGAAGCACGGGACGGCGTGCGATGCACACATAGCCGCAGAGTCCGCAGTCGACGCAGAGGCGGAAATTTTCCTTCCGGGACATGTCGTATCTGCCGAATTCGGCATAGCGGCTCAGCATGCGCGGGTCGATGCGGGTGGGGCATATCTGTATGCAGGCGCCGCAGTTGATGCAGGGGCTGTCGCCTTCGATGGGCGGCACTTCGCCCGCGTTCACCACAAAAAAGCCGTAGGCGCCCTTGGTGATGCTTCGATCCAGCCTGTCCAGACTTTCCCCGCGCAGCGGACCGCCGCGCAGGATGGTATCGCCGCTTTTCAGGGAGATTTCCGCAAACTCCAGAAGTTCGCCCACAATGCTGCCGTTCTTCACGATGTAGTTGGCCCAGTCTCTGGCCGTGCCTATGGTGATCACCGTTTCCATGAGCGGCAGACCGGTAAGCGCCACGCGCCCCAGGCTCCAGACGTTGTGCAGGCCCACGGCCGCCACGTCCGGCGGGTTTTCCTCTCCGGTCACTTCCCGGATCATGAGCTCGTTCACGCTGTTGGGGTACATCGGGTCCACCTGCACGGTGCGTATGCCGGCAAGCCTGACATCGCAGCCTGCGGGCACGGCCAGCATGATTTCCTCGGCCCGCCGGAAGCGGCGCTGAAGCTCAAGCCCCGCGCGTATCTCGGCGGCGTGTTCCGCCAGCATGGGTTCCGCCCAGCGCACGCCGGGTTCGGGGTTCAGGCCGTTGACGATGAGCGTTTTCACTCTGCGCCCCAGAGAACGGGTGTTCACCCCCATTTTCTTGACGGCCAGCACCAGATCCTCGCCTTCTTTGCCTTCCCTGATGAGGTCCACAGGTTCCAGAGGCGCGGGGAAGGTGCCGGGTTCGACCTTTTCCGGGTCCACGGCTTCCACAAAAATGCTGCGGGCGTTGATTTCGGTGATGGTGCCGTATATGGGCGCGTGCAGATCGCCCTTGTCCAGGCTGGGGTGTTCGGCAAGCAGCATGCCGGGGTAGACCATGGTCTTCTTCTTGACCCCGGGGACTATGGTGAAGCCTTCCCTGTTCAGGCGTATCTTCCTGGGGGCGGGCCCCATGCCGAAGTGCCTGTGTTCATTGTAGACAAGGCGGAATCGCGGATCGTTGATGATATGGAAATACTGCTTCATCGTTCTTCCCTTGTCGCTATTTCGTATGGCATTGCGCGCAGTTGTCCACAGGGCCGCCCTGCTTTTCGTGGCAGCCTATGCACAGGCCGTGATAGGCGGCCATGCTGCTCGGCACAAGCTTGGCGGGTTCCACCTTGTGGCAGGTTCCGCAGGGGATGAGCGCGTCCTTCAGCTTCGCGCCGCTCTTCTGCACTTCACGCGAGGGCTGCTCGTTGTGGCAGGTGGCGCAGTTGTTCATGGCGGTGGGGCTGAACAGATCCGCATGACAGCTCTTGCAGCGGGTATGGACGGCGCGCTTCAGGGAAAGGATGGGCCCCATGTCGGTGGTGCGGTCGTGGCAGGAAGCGCAGTTCTGCGGGGAAGGCTCTATCTGCGGGCCGTGATGGCAGGCCGTGCATTCCACCGAGGGCATGGCCGCGTGGACGTCGTGCCCCCAGTTCTTGCGCGTCAGCGTCATGTGGTGGCAGGTCGCGCAGGTTTCGTCCGACATGGTGTAGGAGTGTCCCCGGAATTCCGGGCCGAATTCAAGGCCGTGACAGGTCTTGCACTTCTGTCCGGCACGGTCGGGGCCGGGCGCGTCGTGATGACAGCTTATGCACGCTATGCCCATGCCTTCCGCATGGGCCTTGTGATCGAACACCACATGCCCGGCGGCGTTTTTCATGAGTATTCTGTTGGGAAAAGGCTCGGGAGTTTCCGGCAGCAGATATCCCCCTACAGACAGAACCAGCAATGTACCCGTCAGGATATATGTTACTTTGCGCAATGTCTTCTCCCCCTGAGATTTAGTCTTTTTTATATAACAAGAATCCTTTCATGAGAAGAGACAAAAACACGAATTTCACATATTATTCCTTACTTTATCCACATATTTCACATGGTTGAAGGTTTAATTCGTGCATAACGGCACAAGCGGTGCGCAGAGCGCTTCCGGAAGAAGCTCCCCCCTGCCGCGACAGGATCCTTCCTTGAAAAGAGAGGCGGACAGGGGGAGCGGCGTCGTGTGCATGTGGGCTTTTCCGGAGAAAAAGCCGCCTGCACAGGGAAAAGAAGATGCGGCACGCTGCATTGCCCATACTGTCGGATGAAAGAAAAAAGTATTTCATTTCAAAATATTACAGAATATTTCAGGTAATGTGACTTGTGAAAAAAAAACTTAGCAGGAATGCAGGAAGGCGGGGAAGGCAGAAGGGGCGTTCTGTTTTCTCCATACGATTGCGCCGCAGCGCTTCAGGGGCGGCGCAGCATGCTTTAAAAGAAGAAAGAGCGGGCAGCTTCTGTAACGGGCGTTTTCCGTGAGCTTTCCCACGTTGCGGCACGGCGCCGTTGCGGAAGCGGCGGCATGATATGCAGAGCCGCTGCGGCGTGAAGCGGTGAGCGGCCGCAGCCTGCCTTGCCGGGAAGGCAGGCAAAGCGTGCGGGGGCCTGATGCCGGAGCGCAAGTACCGTCCGTGCCGGAAAACGGAAGTTCCGGCCTGCACGGCAAGGCTTCCCCGACAGTGATTTTCCTCCCCATCTTCTGCCGTGCGCCTGTTTTTCCCGGTTTCACCGCCTGTCCGGCGCAGGGAAGACCTTTTTTGTCCTGAACCTTCGGACATGGTTCCGATACCGCCTGCAAGGCTCTGCCTTGTCTTCTTGCCTGAGGGAAAGCCCCTGCGGCAGGGGCGGGGCATGGCCGGGGAAGGGCACGGCGGGAAAAAGGGGGACTCCGGGAAGGCATCCGGCAAGTGCGCTTTCTGCGTGCGGAAGGCGCCCGGGCCTGCGCGGAACGGCGGAGGCAGACAAGCGTTTGTTGTGCGGGATGTTCAGAGTCCTTTCAGGGCAGGGCTTTTTCTGCCTTCCTTTGCACGGGAAGGGGCCTGCCGTTCTTCTCGACCTTTGCGGGCAAATCTGGCATGTTCGGCACAAAGGAGAAACCATGAAAAAACTGATGATTGCTTCGGATATCCACGGTTCCGCCCTCTGGTGCGGGAGGCTTCTGGAACGCTTTGCCGCGGAAGGGGCGGAGAGGCTTCTTCTGCTGGGTGATCTTCTCTATCACGGACCGCGCAACAATCTGCCGGATGAATACGCCCCGCAGAAGGTGATGGCGATGTTCAGCGAGGTGCGCGAAAAGCTGCTCTGCGTGCGCGGTAACTGCGACGGGGAAGTGGATCAGATGGTGCTGGATTTTCCCATCATGGCGGAGTACGCCGTGCTTCTTCTGGGCAGCCGGACGGTGTACGCCACCCACGGGCATCATTACAATGAACAGACGCCGCCCCCCTTTGCAGGGGGCAGCATCCTTCTCTACGGGCATACCCATGTTCCGGTATGCACGGAACACGAAGGCTTCACGGCCATGAATCCCGGTTCCGTGTCCCTTCCCAAGCAGGGAAGCCGGCACAGCTACATGACCTGGGAAGAAGGGGTGTTCCGCTGGAAAAGCGTGGAAACTGGGGAGATATACAGGGAATATTCCTGCTAGCGCAGGGACGGGGCCTGTGCTTCCTTTCTGAAGAGCGGCCCCGTCATGACGTTATTCCCCGCAGAGGAACTGCAGCAGCTCCTCATGCTCCGCGCCGGTGAACCACTGTTCCACAGGCACGTTTTCCAGAGCCGCCCTCAGAGAGGGAGCGTCGGACCTGAGTCCGATGAACCGCTTTTCCAGTTCCGTGATGTCGCCTGCGGCGAAGAAGTCGCCGAACAGGCGGCAGCCGGTGATGAGGCCTTCGCGTACTTCCAGAAGGCATTCCAGCCTGCCCCAGGAGAAGCGGCGGCGGCGTTTTTCCGTGAAACGGGGGGAATGGCCCCAGTTCCACTCCCAGCTTCTGTAGCGTGCGTCGGCAAGGGCTTCGGCCTTTGCCGCAAGCTCGGGAGGAAGGGTGCGTTCTTCCTGTGCGCAGCGTTTTGCCATGGCCGCGATGACCATGTCCATGCAGGCTTCGCCGGAAAGGGAGGAGGGCAGAAACTCCCGCAGATTGGCCACGCGGGCGCGGTGCGAGGCCACCCCCTTGGACTGGAATTTTTCCGGATCCGCCGCCAGGGCTCCGGCCAGGACGGAGGTGTCCACATTCACCATGAGGCAGCCGTGATGCAGCATTCTCTGCCCCTTGCGCCGCTGCGCCGTGCCCGCCACCTTGCGGCCCTGAACGGTGATGTCGTTGCGGCTCGTGTAGGCGGCATCCACTCCCAGATCCTGCAGGGCCGCAACCATGGGACGCATGAATTCATCGAATCCTGCCAGACGGTTTTTTTCCACCCAGAGCAGGAAGGAGAAATTGACGTTGCCGAGGTCGTGATACACGGCTCCTCCGCCCGTGGGGCGGCGTACCACGGCTATGCCGTGCTCGCGGCAGTAGGAGGCGTTCACTTCTTCGGCCGTGTTCTGGTGGCAGCCCACGATGACGGAGGGCGCGTTGCGCCAGATGAGGAAGATACCGGGATTTTCCGGGGAAAGGGAGTCGAAGAGCGTTTCCTCCAGAGCGAGGTTGAAGGCCGCTTCGGTGCTGTCGATGCGCAGGGCGTACATAGAGGCTCCTTGACCGTGCCGGTGAAGGGAAATCCGCCTTCCCCTTTGTCCGGTCCGGGTAAAAGTAACAGGTATTCCGCACGGAAAGAACGGAAAGCGCCACTATAAAAGGATGCGGGCGGGCAGGCAAGGGGTGCTTGCCCTTGTGCGGGCGCCGTGGCAGTATGCTGCCGATGAAACGCCGTGCGCACGGCGAAACAATGCATATCTTGAGGAAGGCATGGACCAGTTTTCGTTATTCGATTCCCCTGAGAAGAAGGAACGCGACCGCGCCGGGGCCCGTGCGGCGTGGCTTCGCCGTGAGCTGGAGCGTCACAACCGTCTGTACCATCAGCTGGATGCGCCGGAGATCACCGACGAGGCCTACGATGCCCTGTACCGCGAGCTGGTGGATCTGGAAGAGAAGTTTCCCGACCTGCGCACCCTGGATTCGCCCACGCGCAGAGTGGGCGGCGCCGTTCTGCCCTACCTGGAGACGCGTCCGCACCGCGAACGCATGTACGGACTTGACAACGTGTTTTCCGCCGGGGAGTGGGAAGCCTTTGTGCAGAAGGCCTCCCGCGCCCTGCCCGAGGCCGGGGGGAATGTCATGACCGACTGGTGGGCCGATCCCAAGCTGGACGGGCTGGCCTGCGAACTGGCCTATGAGAACGGCGTCATGGTGCAGGCTCTCACCCGGGGCGACGGGGAAGTGGGCGAAGTGGTGACCGAGGCCATGCGCACGGTGCGCAACCTTCCCCTGCGTCTGGCAGGGGCGGGGCCTTTCCCCCGGCGCATTGAAATACGCGGCGAGGTGCTCATGTTCCGCAGGGAATTCGAGGAGCTGAACCGCAGACAGGAGGCGCTGGGGCAGAAGACCTTCGCCAACCCGCGCAATGCGGCCGCAGGCTCGCTCCGGCAGCTCGACACCAACGTCACCGCGCAGCGCAAACTGCGTTTTCTGGCCTACAGCCTCGGAGAGGTGGACGCTCCGGGCATGAAGATGTGGGAAACGCATGCGGAACTTATGGATTCTCTGAAGCGCTGGGGCTTCGACACGCCGCCGGAAGGCAGGCTCTGCCATACGCCGGAAGAGGCCCTGAACTATTATGAGTATCTGGAATCCATACGCGATTCTCTGCCCTTTGAGATAGACGGCGTGGTCTACAAGCTGAACGACCGTGAGGCGCAGGCCGCGCTCGGCTTTACGGCGCGCGCTCCCCGCTTTGCCGTGGCCTGGAAGTTCACGTCGCGCAAGGCGGAAACGCGCCTGAAGAAAATATCCATACAGGTCGGCCGCACGGGCGTGCTCACCCCTGTGGCGGAACTTGAGCCCGTGAGTCTCGGCGGGGTGATGGTGAGCCGCGCCACCTTGCATAATGAGGATGAAATACGCAGGCTCGACCTGCGCGAGAACGACATCGTCATCATACAGCGCGCCGGGGACGTGATTCCCGACGTGCTCGGCCCGGTGCTGGAAAAAAGGCCGGAAGGACTTGCGCCTTTCGAGTTCCCCCATGTGTGCCCCGTGTGTTCCTCCCCGGCCAGAAGACTGGAAGGAGAGGCGGCCTGGCGCTGCCTGAATCTGGCCTGCCCGGCGGTGATCATGCGCAGTATCGTGCATTTCGTGTCCAAGGCGGGGCTGGATGTGGACGGCGTGGGCGCGAAGTGGGTGGAGGCGCTCATTGCCTCGGGCAGGGTGAAGAGCCCGGCCGACCTTTTCACCGTGACCCGTGAGGAGCTCATGACCTATGAGCGCATGGGCGAAGTTTCCGCGGGAAATTTCGTCGCCGCGCTGGAAAAGGCCAGAACCGGCGCATCGCTCATGCGTTTCATTGCGGCTCTGGGCATACGGCAGGTGGGGGAACAGACCGCCCGCACCCTTGCGGAACATTTTTCCGATATGGACGCGCTGGAAAAGGCGAGTGTGGAAGAGCTCATGCGCCTGCCCGACATAGGCCCCGAAGTGGCGGGCAGCATACGCGCCTTTTTTGAGACGGAATCCAACCGGGAACTTCTGGAACGCTTCCGTGCCATGGGGCTCTGGCCGAAGGGGGGGGAGAAGACCCCCGCCCGGGGCGGCGCCCTGGCAGGGAAGAAGGTGCTCTTTACCGGCACGCTCTCCCGCCCGCGCGATGAGTACCGCAGGCAGGCCGAAGGGGCCGGGGCCAACGTGGCCTCCTCGGTTTCCAAAACGCTGGACTATCTTGTGGTGGGGGAAAATCCCGGCTCCAAGCTGGAAAAAGCCCGCGCTCTGGGGATCACCGTTCTGGACGAGGAAGGTTTCACGGCCCTTCTGCATTCGCAGCAGGAGGAAAACAGGGGGGAATAAGCTGTTAAAACGACCCCACCGGTAAAAAAGGCCCTTGTCGCACTTGCGTGCCGGGGGCTTATTGGCTATGCTAAATCAGTTTTTTTCAGTGTCCTCCCATGGAAGGAAGATGGATGGCAGTTGCCGGGGCAGAGTGTGCGCCAGGCTGTGTATCGCATGGCCGTGGGGAGATGCGCTGAATAAGCGTATATTAAACAGGAGATTATGATGAAGACCAGCTCTCGCAATGCCTATCCCGGCAAGATCACTGCTATCGTTCCCGGAAACCTCAGTGATGAAGTGGAAATTTCGCTGGAAACCGGTGAAAAGATTTACAGCCAGATTTCCCATGCCTGCACCGAGCGCCTCAACCTTGCCGAAGGCAAGGAAGCCGTTGCGCTGATCAAGGCTACCGAGATCATGCTTGTTGCCGACGACAATGATTATGATTTTTCCTGCCGCAACCAGTTCACCGGTAAGGTCGTCAAGCTGGTGCGCGGTTTCGTGAACGGTGAAGTGCTTATCCAGACCCCCAGCGGCATGGAAATCAACGCCACCGTCACCCTGGACGGCGTGAACCGCCTCCGTCTGGAACGCGGCTGCACCGTGGGCGCCATGTTCAAGTCCTCCAACGTTCTGGTTGCTGCCAAGAAGTAGCCCGGAATAAGGGACGGTCTGCCGTCAATGCCGGGAAAGGTCTTTTCTGCAGGCCGCCCGGACTCCCGGGGAGAAATTTCTCCTTTGAGAGAGGAAAAAGAGCACGTTTTTTGACGTGCTCTTTTTTTATGCCGTTTCTTCCGCATGGTTCCCGGCCTTCGGGAGCATTGTCCGCCGTAGGAAGGACTGCCTCCGGGATACGGGGGAGCCGTGCACGTCGGCGGCGCGGTTCAGAGTCAGGGCCGGGTATCTCCTGCATGTTTTTTCTCTGAAGTGTCAGAGAGAGTCGGAAAAGGGGGAGAAGAGGGCGCTTTTCCGGGCGGCAGGCTGGGGAAGAGCGGAAGGTGCGCCTTGGGAAGAGCATAAAAAAATACCCCGCATGCCTGCGGCGGTGGAGGAGAGCACCGGCGTATGCATGCGGGGTGGGTGTCGGAGGTATTGCCCGGCCGAGCCTGCGGGTGTTCCGCGTATCGGAGCGTTCTGGAGAACATCCGGTGCGGCACAAGCGTCGGCCCTGATTCACGGCCGTGCGGAACGGCTCGGGAAACCCGGGAGGGATCGGGGATCAGGCAATGGTGACGATCTTTTTCTCAGGAACCTTCTTTTCCGGAACCTTGGGGAAGGAAAGTTTCAGAATACCGTTTTCAAAGCGGGCGGAAACGTCTTCCGGTTCCAGCACTTCGCCCACATAGAAGCTGCGGCTGCAAGCTCCGCAGAAGCGCTCGCGGCGCAGATAACGGCCTTTCTGCGCCTCTTCTTCCTTGTTCTGCGCCCTGGCGGCACGGATGGTGAGGCAGCCGTTGTCCAGTTCTATGCTCACTTCCTCTTTTTTGTAGCCGGGAAGGTCGATGTCGAGTTCATAGGCGTTTTCCGTTTCCCGGACATCCGTCTTCATCAGGTAGTCCGTGGTTCTGGCGGCAGGCTGAGCGTTTCTGCCGAAAGCGGGCATCATATGTTCATTGAAGAAATCGTCAAGAAGAGTTTCACCAAACATGGAAGGAAGCATGATAAAAACCTCCATTGATGTATGAAATCAATGCATCATTGGTATAAATGACAGAAGCCTTCTCTCTGCATGAATAACAGGGAACCTTCCCTGTATGAGGAGATGCTTTGATTCTTTCTTTTTCTGAAAAGGTTTGTATCGCCTTTTCCAAAAGGAACACTTTTATACTAAGGTCGATTTTCCCTCTGTCAACGGCCGGAGGCTTTTTTTGCAAAAAAGAGTCGTTTTTTTTCGGGAGGGGCCTTGTGCCGGGCCTCCGGCGCCGGGCGTGTGTTTTGGGCCGGGTGTCGGCAGAAAGGCGGGCGTGGCCCTGCGTTTTTATGCGGCAGGCGCGCCTCTGGCGGATAACAGAAACGCCGCCGGGGAAGCCCCGGCGGCGGAGAAAAGGATCTGTCTTCCGGAAGGAGAGATCCGGCCTGCTTTCAGTGTTTTTCGAAGCGCAGAAGCAGGGCGGAGGCAAGAATGAACATGTAGCCGAGCAGTTCGCTGGATTCTTCCATGGCGTTCTTGGCCATGCGCGAGCCTTCTTCGGGAATCAGGACATCCCAGAGTATGCCCATGCCGAAAAGCCGGGAGTAGGCAAGAACAATGACGATTCCGACAAGCAGCACGGGAAAGTAGCGCCAGCGCACGAAGCAGGCCAGAGCCGATATCGTGGCGCGCAAGCGCGTAAACGCATAGGTAAGGCAGGAGAAGGTCAGGGCCAGGGCGGGCCATTTCCAGCAGCCGTGGGAAATGATGTCCAGAAAATAATCCTGTTCACGGATGAGCATGCAGCCGATGAATCCGCCCGTGAGCACCAGTGCTCCGCGCATTTCCCGGCGGCGGTGCGCCTCAAGGAAGAACAGCGCCGTGCTCAGAACAAGAAAGAGTGTCTGGACAAGCTCCGTGGGTCCGGCTTCGATAAAGGGGCGGCTGCACAGAGCATCCCAGTAAAAGATGAGAAAAAGCAGAATGATGCCGAGCCCGAAAAGGAAAAGCAGCCGGAGGGCTCCGGCGATGGCCCTGAGATCGGACAGAAGGTCGTCGGAAAAACGGATGTTCATGATAAAAAGCGTTGCCGGGGCAGTCCCGTGCTTTGGGGATACAGAGAATGAGGCGGTCAGCGTCTTGTAAAGCGGGTGATAATTTTCTTCCGATGAAAAAATTTGTCAAGGTTTTGTTAGGGCGCGCAGGTTCCTGCCGTGCGTGCCTGCGGGGAAAAGGCCGGGAGGCGCCTTTCAGAGAAAAGATGCGTCTTCCCGGGGCGGGGCTGAAGTTTGTGCCGGATTCCGCCCCGGTATTTCCGAAACCGGGGAAGAAAAGACGCCCCGGCGGAGGCGGACGTTCTCCGGCCGTTGCGGGAGGGCCGGGGAAACGCCCGCATGGGCGCGGGGCGTGTGTTTGAAGGGGGCTGCCTTCCGGGGCAGGGGCCTCAGGGAAGCTTAGTTTTTCCGGGTGGCGATATGCTGCACGAGCAGGGGCAGGGCGACGCCGCAGGCACAGGTGAGCGCGGCGACAAGCACCATGCCGTCAAGACCGGGGGGAAGGGCGGGCAGGGTTCCGTCATGCCAGGGCCATACCGTGCGCAGGGAACCTGCCATGACGCCGATGAGCGCGGCGCTGGTCTGGGAAGAATAACGCCGGAAGCAGGCGGAAAGCACGCGGCTGAAGCTCATGAGGCCGCAGAGCCCGCCCGCAATGAAGGTGAGAAGCACCGGCAGATCGAGGTGCACCACGGCGGAAAGGATGTAGGCGTACTGCCCCATGATGACCAGCATGAAGGAGCCGGAAATGCCGGGCAGAATCATGGCGCACAGGGCGATGAAGCCCGCAATGAAGATATGGGGCAGGGTATGTTCCGCCGTCATGGCTTCCGCCCCTGTGATGAACCAGGCAAACAGCGCGCCCAGAATGAGCAGGGCGATGTTTGCGGCAGGCATGTGCAGGCCTCGGGTCATGAGCAGGATGGAGGAGATGATGAGCCCGAAGAAAAAGGCCCACAGTGCCTCCGGCCAGGTGTGCAGCAGATACAGCGTGAGTCTGGCGAGGCTGAAGATGGAAATGAGTATGCCCGTCAGCAGCGGGAGCAGAAAAGCCCAGGGGATGAGGGCGAAGGCCTCCTTCCATCTGCCGGAGAAGAAGAGCCGGAAGAAGGTGCTGTCGAAGGCCTTGATGCCGTTGAGCAGCTTGTCGTAGATGCCGGTGATGAAGGCTATGGTGCCGCCCGACACGCCGGGAACCACGTCGGCTGCTCCCATGGCCAGGCCGCAGAGAAGGTAGCGCAGCGTTTCCCTCATGCCTTTTCTCCGCCCACCCACTGAACGCGCAGGGCGCGGCGGGGAGGAATGCGCCGGTAGTGCAGGTCGGGCAGGCCCACCATGAGTCCGGCCAGAGGACGCAGGGAACCGTTCAGCCCCATGGCCGCGCATACCTTGTCGTCCAGAGAGGCGGCCCGCATGGCGAAACCGGCCCAGCAGCCGCCGAGGCCCATGGTGGGAAGAAGCAGGTCGAGCGTGGCAACGGCGATGGAGCAGTTGACGATGTCAAGGTCGTACGCGCCCTCTGCACAGGCGAAGACGACGCAGGGCGCTCCCCGGAAAATGGGGTCGCTTCCGCTGTCGTGAGAGCGCACCAGAGCGGCCATGCGCTCCTCGCCGCGGAAGACGTTCACCACGCTGTCGGAAACGCGGCGCAGGGTGTCGCGTCCTTCCAGCACCAGCCAGCTCACGTTTTCGAGATTCTTGCCCGTGGGCGCGTAGCGGGCGGTATCCAGCGCCTGAAGCAGCGTTTCACGCGGCACGGCGTCTTCCTTGAAGACGCGCAGAGAACGCCTGCCCCTGATGAGGGCGGAAAGGCTTTCCTGCGAGGGGAAAGGCCCTGCATGTTCAAGCGTGTCGGGATTCACGCCGTCCAGAGTGACGGCGGCCTTCGGGCATACGGCCGTGCAGTGGCCGCAGTGCATGCAGTATTCCTCGTGACGGACATGAACGGCCTTTTCCGTGAGGTGGAAGCAGTGAGCGGCGCAGACTCGGGCGCACATGCCGCAGAGAACGCAACGGGAGGTGTCTATCTGTATCATGGTGTTTCCTGGTGCTGTATGGTAGAGAAGATCGAGTGAGCATAGAGGAAAACGCCGAAAAGGGGAAGGGCCTTATCCTCCGCCCGGGCGCGCGCATGGGCCGTGCCGCAGGCGGAAGTATCCGGGGCCTTCTGATGTTCGGGGGAGTGCGGACTTTTGCCGGATGGGGAGAGCCCCCCCCCGTGCGGATGGTTTTCAAAGGAAAAGACATGGAATCACTGACTCTTCTTATGCTTGGAGTCCTGTTCGCCGTTCTGGGCTTCATCTGGGCCGTGTTCTGCTGTATACACGCCCTGCTTCATAAAAAGGATTCCCAGTCCGCCCTGGCCTGGGTGGCCTGCATTCTGCTGCTGCCCTTTGTGGGCAGTATGGCCTATTCCCTGTTCGGCATCAGCCGGGCCGACAGTCTTGCCGGGCGTCTTCTCGACGAGGCGGCGAGAAGGCAGGATTCTTCCGACAGAATGCTGGACAGAAAGCTGGACATGGAGAACGACGATAACCTTCCCCGGGAATGGCAGGCGCTTGCCGTGGGGCGTTCCCTGACCGGAAGGTCCATGCTGCGGGGCAACCGGCTGGAGCTTCTGAAAAACGGCGAAGAGGCCTATCCCGCCATGCTCGAAGCCATCCGGCAGGCAAAGCACATGGTCTGCCTTTCCACCTATATTTTCAAAGGCGACAGCACGGGCCGGGCCTTTGCCGAGGCGCTGGGCGACGCGGCGGAACGCGGCGTGGACGTGCGCCTTATTGTGGACGGCGTGGGCGGCATGATTTATTCTCTGCACAAACCGTGGAAGAAGCTGCACGAGCGCGGTGTGAAAATGCAGATGTTTCTTCCGCCGCGCCTGTGGCCGCCCATGTTTGCCGTGAACCTGCGCACGCACCGCAAGGTGCTTTCCTGCGACGGAGAGGTGGCCTTTACCGGGGGCATGAACATCGGCGACCATCATCTTGTGCATCTGCCCCGGCCGGGGCGTGTACAGGACATTCACTTCCGCTGCACCGGGCCTGTGGCCATGCGCCTTCAGGAAGCTTTTCTCATGGACTGGGCCTTTGTGACGAAACTGCCCACGCCTCCTTCGCTGATGGTGCCGGAAGAGAAGGGCACGTCCCACTGCCGCCTGGTGTTCGACGGGCTGGGCAGAAGCAGGGAGGATATCCATGAACTGGTCTGCGGTGTGATTTCCTCGGCCAAGCATCGCGTGACCATCTTTACGCCGTACTTCATTCCGCCGCGCGAGCTGTCGGGCGCGCTGGTGGCCGCCGTGGAGCGGGGGGTGCGCGTGGATCTCGTGCTGCCGGAAAAGAACAACCTCTTCTATGTGCATCATGCTTCGCGCCGCTTTCAGGGAAGACTTGTGGAAAAGGGCGTGCGCATCTGGTATCAGCCGCCGCCCTTTGCCCATACCAAGCTGCTGCTGGTGGATGACTGGTATGCGCTTTTCGGTTCCGCCAATCTGGACCCGCGCAGCCTTTTCCTCAACTTCGAGCTGAATGTGGAGGCGGCTGATCCCGTATTCCAGAAGGAGCTTTCCCGGTATGCGGATGAGGTGATCGGCCGTTCGCGCAGAATGCTCCGTGCGGACTATGAGAGCTGCACTCTTCCCGCCCGGCTTTTCGATGCGCTGTGCTGGCTGTTCAGCCCCTATATCTGAGGCGGTAATACTGCGCAATATTATGCAAGACTTTCCCGGTTGACTTCAGAGGGGGATCCCGTATGACAGAATACAAGACCCTCTATGTCGTATAAGGAGAGCCCATGTCGCTTTTTGATGTTCTGAACAGTTCCGGCCTGAAATCCACCCTCGATGCTTTTTCCGACAAGGCGGGAAAGGCCGTTTCCACCGTTTCTTCTCAGACGCCCGGCGGTCTGGGCGGACTCCTCGGCGCAGGAGCGCTGGGCGCGCTGCTCGGCATGGTCGCTTCCAGAAGCGTGCTGGAGAAGGTTGCACTGGTGGGCGCGGGCGCGGTCATCGGCAATTTCTACCAGAAATGGAGCCGGAACATTGCGCAGCAGTCCTCTGCGCAGGGGAACGCCCCGCAGAATGCGGAAGCCGTCCGTGCCGACGATACGGCCATGCTCATGCTGCGTACCATGGTGTATGCCGCGCGTGCCGACGGGCATATCGACGAGGCGGAGCGTGAGCGCATCCGTGCTCTGACGGAACAGCTTTTCCCGGGAAGGGATGTGTCGGCGCTCATGAACGACCTGATGAGCGAACCCATCCATCCCGATCTTCTGGCAGTGGGCGTGCAGACTCCCGAACAGGGGGAGGACCTCTACCGTCTTTCCTGCTTCATTGTGGACATCGATCATTTCATGGAAAAAAGCTATCTGGAGGCTCTTGCCGCGGCGCTGCATATTCCTGCGGAACGCAGGACGGTGCTGGAACAGGAAGCGGTGCAGGCAAAGCGGAAGCTCATTGCCGGATAGCATGAACCTTGCTGCACGGAAGCGGAAAAGGGCGTGATGCCTGCCTGAGATGCCGGGCGGGGGGGGGCACGCCTTTCCGCTTCCGTCATTCTCTGATCCTTCGCTCGCCGTCATCCGGGGAAAAGGCTCTGAGGCGGGCATATGATGCCTTTTGAGCAGGGCGGCCGGCAGAGCAGGGAGAAAGGCTCCCCATGCGGGTGTGTTTCTCTGCGCCCGGGTGTGAAAAGATTTTGCAAGATTTCAGAAAGAGTTTTCTCCTTGCTATTTTTCCCTGGAAGCGGGATTGTCCATATAGGGATTCAATCGTTCCGCCCTGGATGCAGGGTGGGAAAAACGGGCCGGGCGCCTGCGGGCGAGTATTCCGGCCTTACCCCGGGCGGAGTCCGCCGCCCTGAAGCGGTTTTCCGAAGCCGCTTCCAAGGAGTCCTGCTTATGGAACTGTATGATGGTATAAGGAACGCCCTGAAGAACAGAGGTTGTCCGTGGATTGAGGAACATGTGTTTGAATTCATGGGCCAGAGGCTTCATCTGGACATTCATGATCTCGGCCAGAACTACATGTTGAAAATCGTGCACCGCGCGACGGGCAGGAACAAGTCTGACAAGGCGGAACCTTATATAGTGAAGAACTTTTCTCTGGAAAAAACCGTGTCCAAGAGCTCCCTCCGCGGAGGGAGTCTGAAGAAGATGTGCGAGAACCTTGCAGACGGCTTTCTTTTCTGGCTGGAGAGCATGTGCTTTACCCCCACGGCCGCAAAGGAAACCGTACCGGTGCGTACCGAATCCCGCACGCGCCGTACAAGGTGACAGCGGCTTCTGCAGCATGCGGCCGCTGAGCCTGCATCCTGCATGCCATGACATGTAAAAACAAAGGCCCGGAATGTCCGGGCCTTTGTTTTATCGTGCGCCTGGGGCCGCCGGGAGCTTTGGGGGCAGAACGGCGGGGGCCCGTAGGAAGCCGCATCCTGCAACGGTGAGTCACGCCCGGGCATACCTGTTTTTCCGCACCGGCGCGCCAAGCCCATGCGCCGGGCGTGTTTTTGGCAGGAATTTTTCCGGCAGGACAGGGCGCCTTCTCCCAAATGCAGGCGTTGTCATGGCGCCTTCTGCGATACGCCTTTTTCAGCTTTCCGGCCCTGTCCTTTGCGGCAGATCTTCTCCTGAAGCACCTCTGTGCGGCGTGAGGAAGGCTCCCTGTACGGCAGAGCATGTCCGGAAAGCGGGATTTTTCCTCTGCCCGAAGGGCTTTCCGGGCAGGCTCCATGCTTTTTCCCTCTTTGGAATGAAAAATCTCCCCCCGGGAAGCCCGGGGGGAGATCTGCTGAAGGAGAGGCTGCAGGTATGCTGCAAGTCTTTCCTTTTTATTTTATAGGGTTATGTGTGTAAGGTGGGATTTTTGCCGCCCTACACGTTGAAGAGGAAGTCTTACACGTTGAAAAGGAAGTTCCTGTTCCGAACCCCGTGTAATGTTTCAATAACTATTGATAAAAATAAACAAAATTCTGTCTCTACATCGGGAAGTTATCTCCCCTATATCTCCCCACTCTGTGTGGAAAGTTATGCTTTACCGAAGGCAAAGCTGGGGGAAGTAATCCGACTTCGCGCCCCCTTTACCCCTAGAAAAGATATATCTGACCATAGTGTCATAGCGTCCTGTCGTCAATTTTGGGTCCTTTCCGGCTCCGGGCTTATGCGGGGGCTTGCCGAGCGCGAAGAGTGCCAGAAATTTTTTGAAAATAAATCCGAAATTTGGAAAGCCGGCGGCAGACCTTCGTCCGTGGGCATGGAGGTGGCCGCATGAGTGACCACCGAAACGATATGCCGAAGACGCCCCAGGAACCGCCGTCCCCGAAGGAATGGCTAAAGGGCGAGATCATCCGGGCGGAAGTGCAGCGCAAGGCCGAGGAAGAGGCGGCCAATCTGGCCAGACTGAAGGCGGAAGCGGAGGCCGGTAAAACATCCTCCGGGCAACGTCGGGGAGACAAGGACGCCGAGACCAGGCAGCGCTTTGTGGAAGACTGTGCGGAGGCCGGGCAGAAGGGCTCCGGCATTCTCTTCAATGCGCTTTGCCGCGGTCAGCTCATCTTCGTTCCTGAGTGGGACAGCTGGCTGGAGTGGAAAGGGCAGTTCTGGTCCAGAATATGGCCGTTTGAGGCGGCGTCTCGTGTGGAGAACGTGGCCCAGGCCTATCTGGAAGGAGCGGAACGGCTGAGAGGTATGGCCGCATCGGCACGGGCGGAAGACGACGAGGAACTGGCCAAGCAGCTGGATGCCCGCGGGCGCAAGCTCAGGCAGGCGGCCGACAAGCTCCACCAGAAGCAGGGCATCAATGCCTGTCTGGAGCTGTCTCTTTCCCATGAGAGCCGTTTGACGGTTCCCGGCGTGCGTCTGGACGCGGACAATTTTGCCATCGTGGCGAAGAACGGCGTGGTGGACATGCGTTCGGGCATGCTGCGTCCCGGCAGACCGGAGGACTACTTTTCCCGTCACTGCACCGTGGAATGGCAAGGGCTGGATGCCCCCTGCCCGAAGTGGGAGCGGATGCTGTTCGAGATCTTTGGAGAAGATCCCGATGTCCTGCACTACATGCACAAGCTTCTGGGCATGGCGCTGTGCGGGGAGATATCGGAAAAGATTTTCGTGGTTCTGCTGGGAGCGGAAGGCGACTCCGGTAAGACGACTATTTTTGAAATTATTTATGAGCTTTTTACCGGCAGCGACGGCACCAGTGAAACCGGTTATGCCGCGCCCATGCCGGTAGAGATGCTGCTTGACCAGGGCACGCCGCAGAACCCGAACGCCCCTACGCCGGCCGTGCTGGAAATGAAGGGGCAGCGCATCATGTGGGCCTCGGAACCGGGAGAGAACCGGCGCTTCTCTGTGGACAAGATCAAGCTCATGAGCGGCGACGACTCCCTTGTGGGGCGTTCCCCCTATGACAAGGGCAATACCAAGTTCCGGCCGACGCATACGCTTTTTCTTTTGACCAACCACAAGATGCACGCCGGAGACAACGATTCCGCCTTCTGGAAACGCATCAAGCTGGTGGTGTGCCCGTTTTCCTTCGTGTCCGAGCCCGATCCGAACAACCCTTTGGAGCGTCAGGCAAACAAGAACCTGAAGAACGAAATTTTGTCGGAGGAAGGTCCGGGCGTTCTGGCATGGTTTGTGCGGGGCTTTCAGCTCTATGAAATAGAGGGACTCATACCACCAGAGAAGATACGCAGGGATACCGAGGCTTACCGCCGAGAGGAAAGCATTGTTCTGCAGTTTGCGGACGCCTGTCTGGAAGCGGACCCCGATGCGCCGCGTCTGGCGGCCGCGCATCTCTATGCGGTGTTCAAGGCGTGGTTCGAGGACAAGATGAGCCGCAAAAGCTGCCCCTCCATGACCACCTTCGGCAAGCTGGCCAAGCGTACCATCAGAAGCGAGAGGGCAGGCGGCCGTGTCTGGTATTACGGCTACCGCTTCAATGAGCAGGCCGAGCACGATTACCCGAAAGAGGTGCAAGACCATGCTTAACTTGAAGCATTGCTTGAACTCTGTGCCGGGGCATGACACTTCCATGATACCGTCAGGACACTGCTGTCATGGTAAGTTTTTCAGGGAAAACGCGTGGTTGTGGTATAAACATGACAGTATGACAGTTTTTCCCGTAAAAGTCCCTACGCGCGCGTGCATATATGCGCGCGCATATACATACTGTCATACTATCCTATTTATTAAGAAAAAAGGTAATAACCATCATAAAAGAATAAACTTTTTTGCCATGACAGTTTCGTCGGAAAGTGTCATGGAACCATCATGGCGCCGTCATGGTGTCATGGCCGAAGCTCCGGCGGCTTTTCTGCATATCATCATGGCCTGCCTGCTTGCCTGGCGGATGTGGGGAGGTGCGGCATGCTGACCGTTACCGACCTGTACACGGCGCGGGGCCTTGCGCTGAAGAGCAAGGGCCGCAACAGCCGCGGCGCGGAGTTTGCCGGGCCGTGTCCTCTCTGCGGCGGCAGAGACCGTTTTCTCGTATGGCCCGAGCAGAACGACGGCCGGGGCTCCTACAGCTGCCGTCAGTGCGGCATCAGCGGCGACGTCATCCAGTGGCTCATGGACGTGGAAGGCATGACCTTCCGGCAGGCGGCGCAGGCCGCCGGCAGGGCGTGGGAGAATCGCCCGGTGAAAAGTGCGCCTCAGGAGCCGCAGAAGCGTGAAAAGGCTCCGGCGCGACTCGATGCTCAGGCAATGCCGGAACCGGCGCGCAACGCCGCCCAGTGGCGCGCGGAAGCCGCGCATTTTATCGAATCCCGGCATCAGGCGCTCTGGGCGCAGACGAAGGCCCGTCAGTACCTGGCGGCGCGCGGTCTGGATGAAGTCGCCGTGCGGGAATACCGGCTCGGCTGGCAGAGCGGGGAAAACGGCCGCGCCCACATCATGCGCCTGCGCAAAAACTGGGGTCTGCCGGAAGAAGCACCACGCGAACCCGGAGGCCGTGTGCGTCGTGCCATGTGGATTCCCCGCGGCATAGTGATTCCCTGCCTTGCGGCTGACGGCGGCGTGGAACGCATCCGCATCCGCCGCCCGGATGCCGACAGAAAAGCAACGCTCCCGAACCTGAAATACTACGTCATG
>NZ_CALUWY010000037.1 GCF_944324615.1 uncultured Mailhella sp. | reverse complement strand
ATGGCATCCTCCCTATGCCGACAATAAGAACTTCTTACCCTTTTGGCAACTAATGAGTCCTGAGCCTAGCGTTTCTCCAGAGAAAAAGGCCGCAGCAATGCGGCCTTTTTTTCCGGCAGAAGGAGCGCCTCAGCGAAGCGCCATGAGAAGCGGCACGATGACGGGCACAAGCAGCGTGAGGCACATGCCGGAAAACACCGCCAGAATGGCGCAGCGCTCACCGCTCACCTGAGCGATGACGGGCAGACAGGTATCCATGGCGGCCGCCCCGCCCGCAAGCACAGGCCCGAGCCTGCCGGAAAAGCGCACCACAAAGGGCGGCAGCAGCAGCGCGAGCGCCTCGTGAATCATATTGGACAAAAGGGCCACGGAACCGAGCGCCGCATCCCCGAGGCGCGTCATGATGACCGTAGCCAGACTGTAATAGCCGAAGCCCGCGCCCACAGCCAGCGATTCCGGCAGGGAAAGACTGGAAAAGGAGGAAAGCAGCAGCCAGGCAAGCGCACTTCCCAGAAGCGTACCCGCCACCACGCCCAGCGGAATGAGCAGGATGCGGCACTTCATTTCCCGCACGATGCCGAGGGCCTTCAGGTCGAAGCCCACGGTCATGCCCGCAAGCACCAGAAGCAGGTAGAGCACCCATACCGCCGCCTCTCCGGCGGCCGCCCCTTCGGGAAGAACATGCAGCCTGCCGAGCAGCGCCCCGGCCACGAAAAAGCCCAGAGCCACGAAGGATGAGGCGTTCGCCGCCCTTCCCCCCGCCTCTCCCGCGCCCTTGCCGGCGGCGTATTCAGGAAAGACGAAACGCCCGAGAATCCAGGCCGCCGCAAAGCACCCGGCCACGGAAAACGTGCTGATGCACGCCGCGTACAGCCCGAGATTTCTCAGCTGGCTCATAAGGTGATCGTCCTGCCCCAGAGAAAGCCCCAGCAGGAAAAGCATGATGCGCACGGTCCACACGAGAGCCGTGTTCACCGCCTTCACCACGGTGTCGCGATGGCGAAGCAGCCAGCCTGCGGGCACGCCCCCCGCAATAAGCCCCATTTCCAGAATCATCCATGCCTCCGTAACAGCCCTTTCCGGCCCGACGCCGGAAAAAGCGCCCGTAAACAAGCGCCCCTTTCACCGGCGAGTCATGCCGCACCTGCGGCCCGCCGTGAAGGAAAACGGCGCAGGCGCGTGCCTCGCCGGAACAATCAGCGCGCCCTGCGGTAACGCAGCCAGGCCGCTCCGTCCTCAAGCCTTTCCATCTCCCCCAGACGGAAGAAGGCCGTCACGCCCCGGTCGAACAGGCTTTTATCCTGCGCGTTTCCGGTAACGGGCACCTGCACGATGCTCAGTTCATCCACCAGGTCCGCCCGGAGGAAGGAGCCGTTCAGCAGGCTTCCGCCTTCCAGCAGCAGCTTCCGTATGCCGAAAATGGACTTGAGCTTGTGCAGGGCGAGCGGCAGGTCGATATCGTCCTTTCCTGCAAAGATATAGGACACGCCCACTTCCTGCAGGTAGGCAAGGCAGGCCTGCGGCACGCCTTCGCAGAGCACTTCGATGATGTGCGCGCCGCCGTAGCCCGGATCGTCATCCTCTATGCGCGGGCCCTTCCAGCCGAGGCTTCCGTGTCTGTCGAAGGCCACGGCAAAGAAGGAGGCATTCTCGTCGGCCACATGATCCATGGGCGGAATCACCGCTTCCCTGAAGCGGAAAAGGTCCGGCCGGAAGGCATGGGTGAAGCTCTCCTCCATGGTCACACGGCCGCAGGCAAAGGCGCCTGCGGCATAGTCGCGGTTGATGCGGTAATACGCCTGCAGGGCCGAAGCACAGCGGCTCTCGCGCAGGAAGTCCCCCGTCACCCTGCCGTCAAGCGACATGGCCATGTGACAGACAACATAGGGCCTCTCCTGCAGGTTCTGCACGTTTTCCATCATCCCATCATCCTCTGTGCCCGCTTTTTCCGGGAAAAATTCACATGAAACGCCGCAGCTGCGGATCCTGTTCCGCCGCATGCCGGAAAAGGCCTGCGCCGGAAGGCCGTCTGCTCCACGGCCGGGCCATCTTACCGGAAAAAAAGAAAAAGGCCAGAGGGGCGGAAGCGTGCAAAAAAAGGCCCCTGCCGGAGCGGGGGCCTTCTGCATAACACGCGAAGCGCAGCTTAGAACCTGTAGCCTATGGTCAGGCCGAAGTTGTGGGCATAGCTGTTGTGCGCCTTGCCTTCATAGGTGTTGATGAGCGGAACGTTGCCTTGCTTTCCTATGCGGTTGCTGTAGTTGATGTCGCGCACGTCGATGTACATGTAGGCGAGGTCGAGGGTCCAGTTCTCATACTTGAAGCCCGCACCCAGAGTGTAGTAGTTGCGGCCGTTGGAGGGCACGAGGTAGTCGTAGCAGTTGGTGTCCTTGAGGGGCGAGGTTTCGTAGGTGAAGCCCGCGCGCAGGGTCAGCCAGTCGAGGGGCTCGTATTCCACGCCGAAGGTGAAGGCCCAGGTGTCGCGCCAGTTCTTCTGCTCGAAGAAGGTGGGCGTCCTGTCGCTGTGCATGTTGATGGTGAGGTTGCGGTAGCGGCTCCACACGGTATAGGCCACGTCGCCTTCAAAGCTCAGGTTGGGCAGGGGCTTGTACATCACGCCCAGGGTGACGACGTCGGGAATGGAGAGCTTGCCGTCGGCATTGCAGTTTTCCATGACTTGCTTCAGGCTGCCCACGGCCGTGGGATTGCCGGCGAAGCGGAAACGGGTGCTGCCGTTGAAGGTCATGTCTTCGCGGGAACGGTAGGTGAGGCCGGCGCTCCACTCATCGTTGAAGCGGGCGTGCAGGCCGAAGTTGTAGCCGAAGGCATAGCCGTTTTCCGAATGGATGCGCGCGTCGGCATGGCCGAGGATCATGTCGCCCATGCTCATGTTGTACTGCTCATTCAGGCTGAGATAGCCCCAGGTGTAGCTCACACCGGCGCTCACGGACCACACATCGTTGATCTTGTAGGCGATGTTGGGGTTGATGGTGCTGGAGAGCAGCGTCACGGACTTGATGCCGCTGGACAGGATACCGGCCGGGAAGGGGCTCCTGCTGGAACGGGCCGTCCAGTTGTCCGGGAACTGGGAACCGAGGCCGTAGCGGGTGAAGGCGCCCACGCCGAACCACCAGTTGTCGTTCAGCTGATGGGTGACGTAGAAATGGGGGATGGGCCAGGCCTGATCGGAGGTGGAGACCGTCTTTCCGGTATCGGCGCGGCTGATGTCGAAATTCAGCATGGAAACCGCCATGCCCATCTGCGTGGCGGTGCCGGGAACCTGCGTGATGCCCGCGGGGTTGTAGGCCACGGCCGAGGGATCATCGGCACGGGCCACCATGCCGCCGCCTGCACCGCCGCCGAGAGCCATGCCTCGCGCGCTCCATTCGGTGATGGCGAAACCTTCGGCGGAAGCGCCGGAAACGCTGCCCGCCACCAGCCCGAAGGCAAGCAGGGAGGAAGCGACAAATCTGGCCTGATGGCGCGCGGCACGACAAAGAGCGCGCATCGCATAACGAGATACGTTCATGGGAATCCTCGAAAGTGGGATGATTTTGCCCGGACGGTGCCCGGAAAGGCGCATCATTTCCGAAAAAGAGAAGAAAAAAATTCTCCGAAACCGGCCTCTCTCCGGCATCGGAAATCATGCATGCGTTATGCCTAGCTCTCTTTGTAAAAAAAATAAACCGTTATTTTATGGTAGATTGCTAAGTTTTCCATCAAAAATATGATATAATACATTTCACCGCCGCGCACGCCCGCTTCGGAAAAACGGCCCTGCCCCTGTGCCGCAAGCGTTTGCGTCCTCCGGCCGTGCATGGAAAAAAAATGAATCGAAACGGCCTGTTTTCCTTGTTCCGCGTCTGGGGCGGCCGTGCCGCGAAGCAAAAAATTTCAACCGGCCACAAAAAAGGGGAGCCTCAGCTCCCCCTCATGCCTTTATGCGGAACGAATCCAGATGAAGCTTCCCTGGCGGCCGTCCTCGCTGCCCTCGCGGCGGGCATGGCGATAGGAAAAGAACATGCGCCAGTTGTCGAAGGTGCACAGGTCAAGGCCGAGGATGCGCCCGGGGGCAAGCCCCGCGCTTTCCAGCTGACTGCGGGTCAGCTGCCACAGATCCACGCTGCGGCGCGCCTCATCATACCAGGGAAGATATTCCGGCCCCCATTCCTCATCGAAATGCACGAATTCCGAAGCCGCCGGGCCGAGGCTCGGCCCGCGCACGGCCCACAGATCGCGCGGCTCAAGCCCATAATGACGGCAGAACTCCTCCACGGCCTTCTGCGGGTAATGCTGCCGGTTGCCCCGCCACCCGGCGTGTATGGCCATGACGAAGCGCCCGGAGGCATGTGCCACAAGAATGGGCTGGCAGTCCGCCGTTTTTATCATGAGGGCAAGGCCGGGGCGGGAAGTGGCCATGCCGTCGGCCTGTTCCGAAGGCGTCTGCAGGGGGTTCTGCGCCTCAGGCTCGAACAGCGTGCGCACGCCGTGCACCTGATGCAGCTCGGCAAAGGCTTCCGCGCCGAGAAGGGAAGCCATGGAACTTCTCCTCCTGCCGGAAGTCTCCCTCTGCTCTCCGCCGGAAAGGGAAACGGAACCGAAAGCCCTCGTGAAAAAGGCGCAGCCCACGCCGGGAATGCCCGGAAACTGAAAAGGAATCATGGCCGGATACAAAAGAGTTCCTCCTCGGTGCACACGGCTCCCGCAGGTCTGTCCCACGCATCGCGGGGCAGGCGGGGGAAAACAAGTTCATGGAAGGCAAGGCCCGCGCTGGCGCATGAGGCGCCGGCAAGCAGGCGGTCGTAATAGCCGCCGCCGTAGCCCAGGCGGAAGCCTTCCCTGTCAAAGGCCATGGCAGGAACGACAAGCAGCGTCGCCTCTCCTGCCTGCAGCTCCTGCCGGGAAAGAAGGCGGGAGGAAGCCTCCATGCGCGGTTCCCAAATACCCATGGGGGATAGTTCCAGTTCCTCCGGGCCGCGGCAGGCCACCATGTCCATGCATCCCGGCTCGCCCCTGCGGCAACGCGGCAGAAACACCTCTCTCCCGCTTTTCCACGCCGCGTCGAGCAGCACCGAGGTGTCGGCCTCCCCCTTCAGAGACATGTAGAGCGCAACCCGGAGACAGCGCGCCCAGAGCGGACTTTCCAGAAGCCGCCGCTGCATGCGGAGGCAGCGCTCCGCGCCCTGCTCCCCTGCGGCAAGCGCTCTTCTTCTGCCGGAAAGCACACGGCGAAGGGTCTTCTTGTCCTGCCATGAACGGCCGCACAGCTCCACGGTGCTGTTCCCTCCGGCGGAAAATTCCGCATCCGCATAAAAGAAATCCATAAAAAACACCCCTCTGCCTTGCCCGTTCAGATTTGCCCGCCTTCCCCCCTTTGTCAAACGGAAAAAAGTAGTCTATAGTGCGTGCAGCAGAACAGTTCTGCGGATATTTTCGTCCGCACCAGCGGAAAAGGATTTTCCCTACATGCCAAGCCCCGTTCCGGAATCAGCTCCGTACATTCCGAGCTGTTCCTCCCTGTCGGCGCGTCTCACACGTTTTGCCGGCTCTGCGGATACCAAGGACATGCCCTCTTCCGGGCGCGTCTGGATCGTGCTCGGCGACATTCACGGTTGCATCCGCCGTGCGGGAGACATCCCTGAGCTGGAACATGCGGCCGGAGTCATTCTTACCGGCGATCTCACCACGCTGGGAGGCGTTGCCGCCGCCCGCACGGTGATCGAGGCCTTTCAGGCCGTGCATCCCGTCATACTTGCCCAGATAGGCAACATGGATCGCGCGGAGGTGAATGACTGGCTTGAGGCCAAGGGCATCAACCTGCACCGCAACGTGCGGGAACTGAGCCCGGAAGTCGCCCTGCTCGGCGTGGGCGGCTCCACGTTCAGCCCCTTCGGAACGCCATCGGAATTTCCAGAGGCACGTTTTTCGGAATGGCTGGAGGATCTTGCGCGCCGCGCTTCCCAATACCGGGAGCTCGTGCTGGTGGCGCACAACCCTCCGTACAACACCGTCTGCGACCGTACCGACGGGGGCCTTCATGTCGGCTCCACCGCCATACGGGACTTCATAGAGGAATATCAGCCCGCCGCCTGCCTGTGCGGGCATATCCATGAATCTGCAGGCATACAACGCGTCGGTCGCACGCTTGTCGTCAACCCCGGTTCCTTTTCCACCGGAGCCTACGCCCTGTTCACCCTGGATGAATCGGGCGTGAGGGCCTCGCTTCGCAGGCTTGCGTAATCCCGGCGCCGCATTATTTTTTTGAGGATCACATGAGTCAGAACCCCGTTCTTCCCGAAGAGAACAACGAAGAAATCAAAACCCCCAAACCCCGCCGCACCAGAAAAACCGCTGCAGAAAACGCGCAGGAAGGCGCCGAAGAAAAGAAGCCCGCCCGCAGAAGCCGTAAAAAAGCTTCCGCTGAAGCCGGCGAAGACGCCTCCGCCGAAAAGACGGAGGAAAAGAAGCCCCGCCGCCGCACGGTGAAGAAGGCCGGATCCGCAGACGAAAGCGCCGAAGCGGAAAGCGCCGCCAAGGAAAAGCCGGTGCGCAGGAGCCGCACGCGCCGCGCCGCGGGCGCGGAAAAAGCCGTGCAGGAAGAAAACATCATTCATATAGGCTCCGCCCTGGTGCTCGACGACATGCTTCCCCCCTCCTCCGAGACCATGGAGCAGGCATCCGAAGCTCCCGCTCCGGAAAAGAAACGCCGCGTGAAGAAGGCCGAAGCCGCTCCCCGGAAGGAAGACGAGGCGCAGGAAGCCCCTGCCGAAGCCGCGCAGGAAGCCCCCGCTGCGGCCAAGAAGCCCCGTACCCGCCGCACCTCCCGCAAAAAGAAGGAAGAGTCCGCCCCCGTCTCCGTTGCGGAACAGGACATGCCCGATGAAGAAGAGGAACAGATCGTCCACATAGGTTCCGCCCTGGTGCTCGACGACATGCTTCCCCCCGCCTCCGTCCTTCCCGGCGACGAGGATAACGAGCCTTCGCAGGAAGAGGAAAAGCACCATACCCGCCGCAGCGGCAGGGAGGAGAAAAGGCCTGTCCGCCCCGCCGGTGACGAAGCTTCCGTGCAGGATGAGGACAATATCGGCAATGTGGCCTCCGCCGAAGAAGACTCCTCCGCACTCTGGCAGGATGACGGCGTCGTCACCCATATTCTGCCCTATCCCGGAGAATTCGACGAAGTCCGCCCCCATCAGCGTTCCCGCAGGAACCGCAAGAACCGCGACGCGCAGCCCGCGTTCAACGGTTCCCCCTACCTGCCCTCCTCCTATCAGCAGAATTTCTACGACCAGCCCCAGGCGCTTGTGTCCGACAGCCCCTTCGGGGGACGCAAGAACAGGGGCAAGGGCAAGAACCGCAAGTCGCAGGCCGTGCCCGCCATCCCGGACGATTTCGACTTCAACGCCGCCATGCTGAACGACAGCGTGCTCGGCGTGGCGCTCGGCCGTCAGGAAGAAGACTTCATTCCTGAAGACGACGGTCCGCAGCCCGCCCTGCCCGGCCAGCCCGTGGCCCAGCCGCTTTCCTCCGGCGACATGGCCGAGGAAGACCTCGCCGCGCTGGACGCCGCCGTCAACGGCAACCGCATCGACATGCCCCAGTCCCCGGCTCAGAAGGAAGGACGGGGCAAGAGCAGGAACCGCAAGGCGCAGAAGGAAGAAAAGGCCGAAAAGCCCGCCAGAACAGAAAAGAAGGCCGAGGCTGAGGAAGCCGCCCATGCGCGCCGCGTGCTCTATGTCAGCGTGGTGCCCGACGAACAGGTGGAAGTGGTCATCACCGAAGACGGACAGGTCACCGAATATTTCGTGGAAATGGCTCATCAGGTCAAAATCCGCGGCAATATCTACAAGGGCATCATCAACAACATCGACACCAACCTGCAGGCCGCCTTCGTGAACTTCGGCAACGGCAAGAACGGTTTTCTGCAGATCGACGAAGTGCACCCGGAATACTATCTCGTGCCTCACGACGCCTCGCACGGCCCCAAGTATCCGCCCATTCAGAAGGTGCTCAAGGTAGGTCAGGAAGTGCTGGTGCAGGTGGTCAAGGAACCTTCCGGCACCAAGGGCGCCTTCCTCACCACCTGGATCTCCATTGCCGGGCGTTTTCTCGTGCTCACTCCCGGGCAGGAACAGATCGGCGTTTCCCGCAAGGTGGAAGACCCCGAGGAACGTGCGCGCCTCAAGGACCTGCTGAACGGCATACAGCCCGGCGAGAACATGGGCGTCATCATCCGTACCGCCAGCGAAGGGGCAAGCAAGGCCAGCATCCAGCAGGACCTGCAGTACCTCAAGAAGCTCTGGAAGGACATTCAGAAAAAGGCCCCCACGGAAAAGTCGCCCTCCCTCATCTATCAGGAAGCCGACCTGGCCACCCGTTCCGTGCGCGACTACCTTTCGGAAGACATCGTGGAAATCTGGACGGACGACGAAACCACCAAGGCCCGCGTGGAAGACATCGCCAAGCTCATCTTCCCCGACAGAGCCGGTGAAATCGTCAAGCTGCACAAGGATCAGCGCCAGAGCCTGTGGGAACGCTTCAATCTGCTCCGTCAGCTGGAAACCGTGACCAGCCGCGAAGTGGTTCTGCCTTCCGGCGGCCGCCTCGTCTTCGACCAGACCGAAGCGCTCATGGCCATCGACATCAACTCCGGCAAGACCCAGGGCAAGACCAACTTTGAAGCCATGGTCTTCCGTACCAACATGGAAGCGGCCGAAGCCATCGCCCGCCACCTGCGCCTGCGCGACATCGGCGGGCAGGTGGTCATCGACTTCATCGAAATGCGCGACAAGAACCACTGCCGCGAGGTGGAACGCACCCTGCGCAACGCCATGCGCAAGGACCGCGCCCGCCACGACGTGGGGCACATGAGTTCCTTCGGCCTGCTGGAACTGGTGCGCCAGCGCACCGGCACCTCCGCCATTTCCATTTCCTGCGAACCCTGCCCCCACTGTCACGGCACGGGCGTGCGCCGCAACATGGAATGGCAGTCCCTTCAGGCCCTGCGCGATCTGCAGAGCAAGCTGTGCAAATCGCAGGACAACGGCAAGGGGAAGAAGAACGACAAGTCTTCCGAACCTTCCACCTTCATCTATGAAAGCGACGCGGAACTCGCCCTGTACCTTCTCAACCGCAAGCGCGACCGCATTGCGGCCCTTGAGGAAAAGTTCGGGGTGCACATCGAAATCCGCCTGAAGTAACGCGCCCTGCGGCGCGCCGTACAACGCTCTGAGCATGAAGGCCCTGCCCCTTTCGGAGCAGGGCCTTTTTTGAGGACCCCCATGCTGAGAACCATCCTCGTTCTTCTGCTTCTTGCGCTCTGCGGCTTCTATTTCTACCAGAAGCAGCAGGGAGAAGTGCCGCCCGTGCCTTCCGTACCCCGCACCGTGGACGAATCCGCCCTGAACGCCCTGAAGCAGAGCCTGCCCGATGTGATCTTTGAAAAGGACATTCTGCCCGCCATCGAACAGAACCGCAAAGCGGGCCTGACTCCCGGCGAAATCGACCTTCTTCTCGACAAGCTGGACACCATCGGCCGCGCGCTCGGCGGCAACGTGTCCGCCGCCGTGGAAAAAGCCGCCGAAGCCATAGCCCCCGACAGATTCCCGAAAAAAAGTCTGGGAGAACACGCGGCCGACATGGCCGCATCCCTGGCAGAGGCCGCAGGCGACGGGCTGGAAGCCTGCCTGCCCGCACTCAAGACCATGGCCGGGGAACTTCTGCAGGCTCTGGCCGCGGGCATATCCTTCCTGCTCGATCAGGCCGCCGACCTCATACAGGGGAAATGACACGCGGCATCTGCTTCTGCGCAAAAACTCGGAAGCGCAGCGCTCCGCCCCCCGGCGGCGCTGCGCTTTTCTGTTTCTTCCCGCAACGCCATGCCTGAAAAAATACGCATCCCGGATACGGCGTTTCAACGCGCCTCCGTGGCACACGAATAACGCCCTTTTCCTTCCGTATTATGAAACAGAAACAGAAAACAATGCCGACGAAGAAGCCCCCGGTGCAAGACTGCGCGAAAAAAAAGAGCGCAAGAACTTCCGCATGATGACGGCTCTTCCCTGTGTCGTGCTGTTTTACCCCTTGTCTTATCATGTATTTTTATGGGGGAAAGAAGTATGTGCAAAGAATGCCCTCCCCCTTCCCGCTTCCGTTCACGAATGTTTTCACCGTGTGCTCAAGGCTCTTTTCACACCTCTTCTTTTAACTGGATCATCCATTCCCTAAAAAAAAGCGTTTCTTTTTTCTGAAGCGGAACTATGGAGCATTCGGACATGTAGTGCTCGAATTTCATTGCGGCACTAGGAAAAGGGAGGCGTAAATCTTTTATGTCGAACAGGTTGCTTTTTCTTCCCTTGCATTTGACAGAAAAGCTGATAGCGTTTACATAAGATATACTATTTCCTTATAAGGAGGCCATTATGGAAGATTATCTCAAGCACGCTATAGAACTGGTTAAGGCGCAGGCTTCCGTCCGCGTCATGTCTGAGGACGAAATGGCAGAAATGATTTCCTCTCTTTCCAGCAAGCTCAAGAAACTTGACTGCTGTGAAGAAGTGGAAGAAGCCTGCCCCAGTGCCGAAGCGCCTGTTGTCGATCCCAAGCGCTCCATTAAGGAAAAGAGCATCGTCTGCCTGGAATGCGGCAAGACCTTCAAGGTCATCACCAAGAAGCATCTCATCCTCCATGGCCTCGACGCTGCCTCCTATCGCGCCAAGTGGGGATTCAAGAAGGGAACTCCGCTCACCTGCAAGGAACTGCAGCGTGCGCGTCGTCAGAAAATGAAGGATATGAAGTTGTGGGAAAAGCGCGCCATGGCTCGTGAAGCGGCGGCGAAGTAGGGCTGCCGCCCCATGGATCCATTTCCTTATTCTTCACAGGAAGGCCGGTTTCCGAGAAGCCGGCCTTCTCTGTCATGCAACGCCCCCCCACTCCCCTTCATGAAACACCTGCAGAAGGCCTCCTCTGCCGCACCGGCATGCCCCGAAACCTGAACCGGACGGCCTCTTCCCACAGATACGGAACGATCTGCCTTCCCAGCTCAGGCTTTTTCCGCTCCGAAGCTTCCCCCTCTTCTTTTCTCCGCCTCTTTCCAAGCCTCTCGGACACCGCCTGAGGGTCGCACTGTCTTGCCCGCGTAAAACGGCCGTACTGAGATGCAGAACGGCCCTTTGCCCCGCCCTGCGGGAATACCAAAGTTCCCGGACCGCCCCGTACCGCGCCGGAAAGGCCCTTTCCGGTTCCGAAGGCAAAACACATCCCTTCTTTCCTTCCCCTTTTCGTGCGCTGAGGCAGCGGGCGTATGGGCAGCCCACAGAAAAAAGCGACAATACGCCGCGCAGGCCGGGCGCAGAGCGCTGAAAAGGGCAAAGTGCACCTTCTCAATACAGAAAAATCCGGAACAACGCCTCAGAAGGCCTGCAAAAGGGATACTTCGGCTTTTCGGGCACAGGCTTTGCAGCAAAGCATGCGTACCCATGCCGGAAATCCGCGTCTGCCCGGACGATCAGGCCCTGCTTCTGAAACTCCGGCCCTTTGCCCGGCACACAAGACCTGCGGCGTCCGGGGCGGCCGCCGGCAGAATTCTCCGGTCCTTCTCCCGGGCATGCCTGCCGTGCAGCACCATGCCGGAGCACAAAAAAACGCCGGACCAGGATACGCTCCCATGGTCCGGCGCAGAAAAGGCAGACGGCTATGCTCAGTGTTTTGCGGGCAGAGGATAGCGGCCGCAGGTGAACTTTTCCCCTTCGGGGCAGTAGCCCAGGCGTTCGCACCGGGCTCCGGCATGGCGGAACACTTCGGGCAGCACTTCCCTGCACAGGGAAAGCATGGAACGGGCCACCCCGCGGATTTCCCACTGGGCGCGGGTGCAGCAGCGGTGCTCGAAGAAATTGAGCAGGGCGCGGCAGTTCATGGTCACCACAATGCTCGAAGAAGCGGCCTGCGGCAGAACAAAGCGGGCATCCTCACAGGCGGCGGATCCCCTGCCGTCTTCTTCCAGCATTTCCTTCAGATCGCGGTAGGCGGATCCCACTTCCTCCATGAAGGCCTGAAACCGGGCGCGGGCACGCGGATCGGCGGCAATGGCGGGAGGCATGACATAATTCATGTTCGAGGCGTCCACATAACGCTGACTCTGCTGGGAGTAGCTTGCAATGCGGTGACGCACAAGCTGATGGGTGAGCGCACGCGACACCCCGGAAAGGGCGAAGGTGAAACTCACATGCTCAATGGGGCTGGCATGGCCGGAAGCCATGATCTTTTCCACAAACTCTGCCTGCTTTTCACAGCTTATCTCGCCGGAAAGCAGACGGGGCCACATGTCCGCCACGTCACCGGCATGATAGCACTGACGGAAGGCGGCATAGATGAGGGCAAGGGGATCCGGCGTGTAGGCCAAAAGCTCCACACGGGCTTTGATTTCTGGCATGGTTCCTCCCGTTCCGGGCTTGCCGGAATGACGCACTGAAGGGCTGAAGCGGCGCGCTCCTGCGCCTTTTCAGCATCGTGAACATACAATGATTTTTCTTCGAAGAACGCGACGCCCTGCAGAAAACGCAGAGGTACAAAAGCACTCTTCAGAAGGCGTATCTACAGCAGGCTTCCCTGAGAGCTTCCGCCGTACAGGCGGTTCAGGTGCCGGTAGGCCTTGGGCATGGCCACACGCCCTCTCGGCGTGCGGCTCAAAAATCCGCACTGAATGAGGTAGGGTTCATAGATATCCTCAATGGTGCGTATTTCCTCGGAACAGGCCACGGCCAGGGTTTTCACCCCCACGGGGCCGCCGTTGAAATGGTCGATGAGCACGGTGAGGATCTTGCGGTCCATTTCATCCAGACCCGCCTCATCCACGTCCAGCCTGGCAAGCGCCGCGCGGGCCTGTTCCCCGTCCACCACGCCCTGTCCGTACACGGCGGCAAAGTCCCGCACGCGGCGAAGCAGACGGTTGGCGATACGCGGCGTACCGCGGGAACGGCGGCCTATCTCCAGCGCGCCCTCTTCCGTCACCTCCACGCCGAGAATGCGGGCCGAACGCCGCACCACGCGGGAAAGCTCCTCCGGAGTATAGAATTCCAGACGGCTGATAATGCCGAAGCGGTCGCGCAGAGGGGAGGAAAGAAGCCCGAGGCGCGTGGTCGCCCCCACCAGAGTGAAAGGCTCTATGTCCAGCTTCACCGTACGCGCGGCAGGCCCCTGACCGATGATGAGATCAAGGGTGAAATCCTCCATGGCCGGATACAGCACTTCCTCCACACTGATGGGCATGCGGTGGATTTCGTCCACAAACAGAATGTCGTGCCGGGAAAGATTGGTGAGAATGGCGGCAAGATCGCCGCTGCGCTCAAGCACGGGGCCGGAAGTGGTCACCAGATTCACGCCGAGTTCCGCAGCCATGATGCGCGCCAGCGTCGTTTTGCCGAGCCCCGGATTGCCGTAGAACAGCACATGATCCATGGACTGTCCGCGCTCCCTGGCCGCGTTCAGATACACGCGAAGATTGGCGCGCAGTTCCTCCTGCCCTATGAAGTCTTCCAGCCGCTGCGGGCGTATGTTTTCGTCGGCACTGTCCGGCGCCATGCTCTTGGGTACGAATTCTGCCATTTACTTCTTTCCTCTGGCCAGAGCCTTCAGCGCGGAACGCAACGCCTCGCCCACGTCAAGGTCGGCATCCTTCTCCAGAACCTCTTTGAGCACACGTCCGGCCGTTTCCTCGTCATACCCCAGGTTGACAAGCCCGGTCAGCGCGTCACGATACACGGAATTCGCCTTCCCCGCAGGGGAGGAGAGGGAAACCGGGGCATCGCCCTTCAGCTTGTATTTCAATTCCAGAAAAATCTGCTGCGCCGTCTTCTTGCCTATGCCGGAAACATGGGTCAGCGCGGAAGCGTCGTCGTCGGCCACAATGCGGCGCAGATCGTCCGGCCGGAAGGTGGAGAGTATGGCAAGGGCCGTGCGCGCCCCCACGCGGTTGATGCCCGTGAGCAGGTTGAAGGTCAGCCTTTCATCCCAGGAGGAAAAACCGAACAGCTCCTGCGCGTCTTCCCGCACAATGAAGCTGGTGTAAAAGGCACAGCTTTCCCCCTGTGCAGGCAGTTGCGCCAGCGTGTGTTCGGGCAGAAAAATCTCATAACCGACACCGCCGGCCGTCACCAGCACACAGCTGTTTTCGGTGCGCTCCAGCACACGCCCCTCGACATAGGAAAGCATTCTCCCTCCTACCCGCATCCAACCGCGCGGAATATTTACTTTTTATACAATCAGATAGCCTACTTTATTATAGAGAAAAACGCAAGAAGGCTCCGCCCGGCCAAAGAAAGGCGCCCGCGCCGTTCCCTTTGCGGAAAAACGTGCGCCGGATGTCCGGCAGGCCCTTCCCCATTCTCTTCTGCAGAAAAACCGCATGCGGCAGAAGCAGAAAAAGGGTTATGATTTCCCCGCGCAGTCTGTCTGCAGGGAAAATCATAACCCGGAACAATCGTTCGGCGGTCATGGCAGAAATGCCGCCGTGCCGTATTCGGGAAGCTGCACCCGGATCTTCTCCCATACGGAGAAGAGCGCCGTTGCTACTGCCCGAGCATTTCGTCCACCATGTGCTGCAGCGCCTTCACCTTGTCGTAATCGGCCAGAACGTCGCCCATGCCGTATTCCCGGCCGAGATAGGTGTACTTCTGTTCCCCCAGTGCATGGTAAGGCAGAAGCTCATATTCCACGTTATGGAAATCCCGGATGATCCTGACGGTGTTGACGATGTTTTCCTCCGTATCGTTCACGCCGGGAATAAGCGGAGTGCGTACCTTTATGGGAAGAGAGGGAAATTCCCGCCTGGCCATGGCAATATTGGCAAGAATGCGCCCGTTGTGCACTCCCGTCCAGGCCACATGGCCGGCATCATCCGCAAGCTTGATATCGACGATGAGATAATCCAGAAGGGAGCATATTTCCCTCATGACATTCTCGGGAGCACAGGCCGATGTCTCCATGGCCGTATGGACACCTCTGCTTCGCGCCGTAGCCAGAAGCGCCGCGGAAAACTCCGGCTGCATGAGGGCCTCCCCTCCGGAAAGCGTGATTCCGCCCCCGGAACGCGAGTATATGGCCCCATCCTTCTCCACTTCCTGCATGACCTCTTCCACCCGGACAAAACGGCCGTAGGAAAACATGGCCTTTCCCGGGCAGGCCTTTGCGCAGGGGAAATTCCCGTCCGCCGAGCACTTCCGGGGATCGCAGAGGTGAGCATCACGGATGATGCTTCCATCCTCCGCCGGAGAAAGCGCCCCGGCAGGACAGGCCGCCAGGCAGCGATGACAGTGAAGACACTTGCTCTCGTTATAGCCCGGTTCGGGAAAGACGTTCTGCGATTCCGGGTTGCTGCACCATGCACAGCGCAGAGGGCATCCCTTCAGAAATACTACGGTACGGATACCGGGGCCATCGTGTACGGAATAAAATTGAATATTGAAAATACATCCCTGCACATCCTTCATGTGCCTTACCTCACTCATGTCCTTTGACGCTGTATGTTCACGGCATCCCGGGAAGAACACCGCACTCCTTTCCCCATAGTGAAAATACGGAGGCTCCGAACCGGGAAACCTCCGTATTTTCATGAGCAGCCTCCGCCTGAAGCGGCGGTGTCGCACAGCCTATTTCTTCTGGTCTGCGGTTTCCTTGATGATGGTACGGATTTCCTCAACCACGGCCTTCCAGTCGTCGGGCAGGGTGTCATACACGCCGGCCGTTCTCGCAACGAGTTCCGCCTTCAGCTCAGGAGAGGTGATGATGACTTCCTTGTACAAGCCGCTTTTCCTGATGGCGTCGGCAGAGCTGACTTCCTTGACCATGCGGCCATGGGTCTCGATCATAAAGTGCATGGCATCCATCATCAGCTTCTGATCTTCCGGGGAAAGGCTCTTGAACCAGCGGGCGGAGCAGCTCAGCACCGAAGCCATGTAGCAGTGCTCAAAGTCCATGGCATAGCGGGCGACTTCCGCAACGGACCTTTCCGTGGGAACGCTGTCGGCGGGAAGCGCCACACCGTCAATGGTGCCCTGCTGCAGTGCGCTGAGCATTTCAGGACCGGTCACAGCCGCAGGGCTGAAGCCCATGGCCTTCAGGTTTTCTCTGTCGATCCGGGAAGCCGTGGCGCGCACCTTCTGTCCCTTGATGTCGGCGGCGCTATTGATGGGTTCCTTCATCAGCATCCAGCGGAAGGTGCTGGGGGCGAAGCCCACGGGCTTGATGCCCACCTTGTTGAGAGGATCAAGCAGCTTGAGCCCGAAGGGATTGTTGACCAGCACACGGTCGGCTTCGTCCGAGTTCATGAAAAGAAACGGGCAGTCGAGCACGCCGAGTATCGGCAGGAAGGAAGAAACGTTGGCGGCCGATTCCATGGCGATATGCACCGTCCCCATCTTCATGCTCTGCAGCACCGTGGCGGGAGAGCCCAGCTTGCCGGAATCGTAAACATCGACGCGGTAGCGCCCTCCGGAGCGTTCCTCGATGTATTTCTTCATCTCTATGAAGGCCAGATACTGCGGGCAGTTGGTGGTATTGACGGAGGCGTCCACCTTGATGACCTTGGGTGCGGCTTCCGCACAAACGGGAGAAAGAGAAACACCCAGGGCGATGAGAACCAGCGCGCCAAACTTTTTCATACTGCTCATACCAACTCCTTTTTCAGGTTACAGGGGACTACAGAAGACAGAGGCTGAGCCACGGAACGAAGACCTGAATCAGCGCCACTACCAGACTTATGCCGATATAGGGAAGCAGCGACAGGGACACATCCCGCACGGAACTTCCGCTGATACCGCATGCAACGAACATGTTCACACCCACCGGAGGCGTGCAGCAGCCGATGCCGGTCATGATGACCATGAACACACCGAAGACCACGGGGTCCACGCCGAATTTCGCCAGCAGCGGCGTCAGCATCGGCGCAAGAATGAGCGTGGCACTTCCCCCGTCCAGAAACGTGCCGACGATAAGCAGAATGACCAGGACAAAGAGCACGATGACGTATTCATTGGTGGAAAACGTGGTCACGCTTTCGATGAGAACGTCGTGCAGGTTGTAGTACAGCATCAGCGTGCCCAGACCGTTCGCAGCCACCACCACGAACATGATCAGTCCTACGGTATTGGCGGAGCGGACGAAGATCTGGAACATGCCCTTGAGATCGGTACTCTTCAGGATGAAAAGTTCCACGATGACAGCATACAGCACGGCCACAACACCCGCTTCCGTGGGGGTTGCGATACCGCTGTAAATTCCGCCCAGAACCAGCAGCGGCACACCCATGGCCCAGCGGGCGGCCCACACGCCTTCCAGACGGCTCTTCCAGCTCGCCCTAGGTTCGATCACGCCGTAACCGTTTTTACGCGATATGAACCATGCCGTGCCCATGAGCATGGCCGCCCACAGAATACCGGGCACGATGGAGGCGAGGAACAGATTGCCTATGGAGGTATCCGTGCAGGCGCCGAACAGAATCAGCGGCACGGACGGAGGAATCATGGCTCCGAGGCATCCGGCCACGGCATTGGTGGAAGCGGCAAACGAGGCGGGATACTTGTCTCTGACCATGGCGGGAATGGTGGAACCGCCCACAGCGGCCGTAGTGGCCGCACAGGAGCCGCAAAGCGCGCCGTAGAACAGGCAGGTGACGATGGACACATGGGCGAGTCCGCCCGTCACATGGCCGCAGAGCCTGCGGCACATGTTCAGAAGCGCGGCGGCAAGGGAACCTCTGGCCATGATGTCGCCCGCCAGCACGAAGAGCGGTATGGCTATGAGCGGAAAGGACTCGAACGTATTGAACAGACGCTGGGCGTACATGGCCAGGGGCAGATCTTCGGGGCTGAACATCATGGCCGCCATCACGCCGAGGCCAAGGGCCGCACATACCGGAACACAAAGAACAAGCAGAAGCGCCGTAGTGCAGAAGCAGATAATGATCGTTGAATCCATGGGCTTCTCCTTATTCCTGCGTCATGCTGTCGATGAAGAGTTTGCGAATGCTCTGCAGAAAGGTGAGCAGGAAAAACAGCGGAATGCCCACATACACGCCCCACAAGGAGATATCGAGCGAAAGAAAGGTCTGCTGCATTTCCATTACTTCCATAAGAAGCTGAACACCGAGAATAATGCCCATGAAGCAGTATATGGACATACATGCATCACTTATGAACATAAGGGCTTTGCGCACTCTGCCCTTTGCCAGGGTAAGGAGAAAGTCCATACGCAGGTGAGCACCGTTTTTCATGGCCAGTGCCGCACCGCAATAGGTCAGCCACATGAAGAGATAGCGGGCTATTTCCTCGGTCCACGGCTTGGAATCATGAAAAATGAATCGGTAAACCACCTGAAGCAGAATGAAAAAACACATGAACGACAGCAGAATGACGGAACTTTTTTCTATGAAGCCGTCGATATAATTCCATAAGCGCTTCACATCACATCTCCCTGTGCAATAATGATGAAATCCTCATTCCTACATACTCAGTTCGGTACGGGAAATGATATCATTCTGAATAGCCTTGGAAAGATCGGTAAAGTAAGCACTGTATCCCGCCACGCGCACGATGAGATTTCTGTATTCATCGGGATTGTTCTGGGCGTTGATCAGTGTTTCTCTGTTGATGATGTTGAACTGAACATGCCAGAGACGAAGATCGCACCAGGTACGGATGAGAGACATGAGATCGCGCGTGCCCTTCTCTCCCTTGACGCAGCTGGGGCTGAGCTTGATGTTGAGCAGACGGGATGCGTAGTGAGACAGGCCGAAGTTCTTGGTATAATGGTTGGAGAACAGGATGCCCGTGGGCCCCTTGGTTTCCACGCCGTGGGAGGCGGAAGAACCGTCCGATACGGGAGTAAAGGCCAGACGTCCGTTGGGCAGGGCGCTCACATCGGTGCCGTGGGAGATATTGCCCGTCACGGTAACCATGCGCAGGCCCATATCGTAGCCCAGTTCCTTTTCGTGTTCGATGCAGAAAGTCTGCGCCAGGGTATCGATGTCCAGGCCGATGGCATCGGCATACGGGTCATTGTTGCCGTATGTCGGCGAAGACATGAGTATCTGCCGCACGGCCTCATAGCCCTGAAAATTGGCACGGAGCGCTTCCAGAAGCAGGGGCATGCTTATGCTCTTCTCTTCATAGACCTGCTTTTTCACCGCACTCAGGGAATCCACGGTGGTGGCATAGCCGAAACAGTCGAAGAAACAGCTGTCCACGCTTCCGGGAATATGTTCGCTGGTCTGCAGATCCACACCGTACTTCATGCACAGATCATGCAGCGAAGAGGCCAGCGGGCTGGCGAAATGCTTCCCGCGCAGCTTGTGCATGTGATACTGGATGCGGAACGTGCTCTTGAGGCAGTATGTAAGCTGCGTGCGGAACGCGGAGAAAAACTCTTCCCAGGTGGTAAAGGAAGCCGGATCACCCGTTTCCAGCGTGAGAAGCTCATCCTTGTACTTCAGAAGATGCCCATTGAACAGGGTGAGTTCCATGACCGCCGCCAGATTCAGATGCACGGGCGGCGTCGTATTCATATCAAGGTTGGGGATGCGGATTTCGGTGCAGCCGGAATGCGTGTAATCGAGACTGTCGGCTCTGGACGCGCCCCGCGACATGAAGTGGCTGACGATTTCCTCGTCGTTGGTAAGCTTGGGGAAGCCCTGACCGATTTTGATGGTTTCCGCAACTTCATGCAGAAAACGTTCCGGCGTGCGGGGATGGATTCTTACGGCAAGGTCGGGGTGAACCAGAGGGCTTTCCTTGCGCGACTGCAGTATGAGGTAGGTAAGCTCGTTGGTGGCGTCGTGTCCCATGCGGTCCTGCCCGCCTATGCACACGGTTTCCCACGCGGCATAGCCGCCCTGCATGGCGCTGGCCACCGGAGTGATCGAAATATCAATGAACTGCCCGATATTGACCCAGAGGCAGTCCAGAAGTTCCATCACGTCCTCATCGGTGAGAATACCGGCCGCCTTGTCACGGCAGTAGAACGGATACAGATACTGATCCATGCGGCCGTTGGTGATGAGCCCGCCGGTTCTGTGCTCAAAGCGGGAAAAAGCCTGGGCCAGCCACTGGGACTGCATGGCTTCGCGGAAGGTGCGGGCGGGATGCTCGGGCACCCATTCGCAATGTTCGGCAATCTGAAGAAGCTCCGCCCTGCGCACAGGGTCCTTTTCTTCTGCAGCCTTCTGCCGGGCCAGTACGGCATGACGCCTTGCCCAGTGCACCAGCGCGTCGGCCGTGATGATCACAGCCTCATAGAAAGGACGCTTTTCTTCCTGATGGACGGGATTGTTCGGGTCAAGAGCGGCAAGCTTTTCCTCCGCCATCTTTCTGATGCCTTCCATGCCGAGGTTGAGCACCTTGTCATAATCCAGGCACCAGGTCGTTCCCCCGCGCTGCGTTCCCGACTCCATGGCGATGAAGCGGGGATTGCGTCCGGCTTCGTCATTGTAGGTGAGGCGTTTGACCTCGGGCGGAAGCACTCTCACGATGTCCTCGTGCAGCGTCTTCCCTTCCCAGTAGGGAGATATCTCCCGGGAAACCTGCTCGATCTCTTCTTCGGAGATACGCCATGCCAGGTCGGGCCGGGAGGCCACGTCGGAAAGTACCTTGGCGAAGAAATCACCGTCCAGTTCAGGGTACAGAATGCCGTAGCGGCACTTATCCGTGCCGCAGCGCCCCACGATGAGCTGATCGTCGTCCACATACACGGTGATGTTTTCCGCAATGTAGCGCAGAGCTTTGGCCCAGCGCAGCACAAGAGGCTGACCTTCCGTTTCCTTCATGGACCGGGTGAACAGAATGCCCCTTTCTATGTCGATGTAGGGAGTTTTCCCCACAAAACGCTCAGCAATGGTGAAAAGACGATGATGCGCAGCTTTATTCGGATTATCCCGCCCCTCCTTGAGGGCCTGGAGAACTTCTTCCTGCGGCGTATAGCAAGTGCAGCAGCTCATGATATGCCTCCTTGATGTTTGCTCTTTATTTTGCAAGAAGCATACCAAACCTGGCTGCAATATAAAAATTAGTGATATCAACGTATTATATTATAACAAAACATGATCCCTTTTTCTCTAGTGTGTAATAAGGTAACAGTTAATATGTGTATTTTTTACGCATGAAAAATATTTACACAAAATTACGCCTGTTTTCTGTACGCGCTTGTTCTTATCTGATACTTATGAATCTTATTATACACTGTTTTTCTGGAAATACCCAGAATTTCAGCTGTTTTTTTGATATTGCCCTCAGTTTCCTCCAGAACCGCCTCCAGTGAGGAACGTTCCCGCTGCGACAGGGTTCTCTCTTCATGGGAGCTTTTCACCGCCGGGGAGACCACTTCCGGCATTCTGTCGTTCATGGAACCTCTGTTCAAAATGAAATCAAGCTGTTCCAGAGAAATTTCCTCTTCGCAGCAGACGGCCGTTGCACACTCGATGACATTTTCCAGCTCACGCACGTTTCCCGGCCACTTCCATTCATGGAGTCTTTTCATGGCTGCGGCGGAAAAACGACGGCAGCTGCCGCCGTCGGCCTTCTTCCGAAGAAAACTTTCCACAAGAAGGGGAATATCCCCCCTGCGCTGGCGGAGCGGAGGAATATTAATGGTAAGCGCGTTGATGCGATAGAGCAGATCATTGCGAAAGCCGCCGCGCCGCACCTCCGCTCCCAGGTCCTTGTTGGTTGCGGCAATGATGCGGACATTGACTCTGCGCAGCTGAGAAGCACCTATTCTTTCCACTTCTCTGGTCTGTATCAGTCTGAGCAGGGCCGTCTGAGCCTCAAAAGGCAGTTCGCTGATTTCATCGAGAAAAATAGTGCCCCCGTCGGCCAGTTCAAACTTCCCCGGATGTCCTTTCCGGGCAGCTCCGGTGAAGGAGCCTTCAACATAACCGAACAGCTCGCTCTGAAGCAGACTGCGGGGAATGGCGCCGCAGTTCACCGCAACAAAGGGTTGTCTGCTTCTTGCACTGGCGTTGTGAATGGCCTGTGCAAACAGTTCCTTGCCCGTTCCGCTTTCGCCGTAAAGAAGGGTTGTAATACCGCTTTCCGCTGCAGAATGGGCCAGTTTAAGGGAAGCCCTGAGTTCGGGAGACTGCCCGATAATGGAATCAAACGTATATCTGGCCACATATCCGGCCTGCTGCGCCACATATACGCTCATCTGCTTGGGGCGGCGCAGGCTTAAAATGGCTCCTTTTTCTTCAAACGGAAAACAGGAGACAATGCAGGAAACATGCGCCCCCCTGATGTCGAACCGGAACTCCTGCAGACTGATCCGCTTGAATATTCCCTGAGGGGCCAGTTTTTCCATAAGGGAAGCAGGGAGATACACATCCTTTAAAGAATCCAGCCTGAGAATGTCCATGAACTGGGCGTTGCCGTAATGAATTTTTCCGGAAACATCCACATAGAGCAGTCCTTCATCCACAAGTTTCAGCAGGATTTCCTTTTCCTTCATGGATGATTTCAGGTTGAACTGATCCACGATCATGTGCGCGGTCATTTCCACCATGGCCAGCGTCAGGGAAGAGTAGTCGGAAATATCCTGGGAACAGCAGAGTATGCCCTGCATCTTTCCATCCAGAAAAAGAGGAACACCCGTGCCGTGGCGATGATGCACCGCCTTCACCCAGTGTTCGGGACCATAGATTTCCGAAGACTTGCGTTCCTCCAGCACCAGGGACACGATGGATGTGCCCCCCGAAAGCTCCGCATGGTTGGTCCCCGGCCGCTGATGTTCCACCTTTTTCAAATCGTCGGGATGCCCGGTTTTATAAAGAAAGCCCCCGGTCGCATCATACAGGGTGATGACGCACTTGCCCTTCTTGATGCTGGTAATGAACTTCTCCATCAGCGGTACGGCAACTTCCAGCAGCTCTCTGCAGTTCTCAACCTTTCTTTCCGAGGGCGGAAGAAAACGGTCGGACACAAAGTCATCGACAGGAATTCCCGCTTTCCGGCACCGCTGCCAGGAAGCAAGAATGACAGGACGTATAATGGAAGTATCCACTTCAAGGCCCTGCTGAAACCGTTCCCACTGTTCCAGAAGCCGGTCATACCGGGAAGTATTGTCCAACATACTGCCTATCCCAACATCTTGTTAAAAAATACGCCGTTTTCCACGACACTTCTCTTGGTATAGACAACTATCTTTTTTTGCACAATTCCGGGTGCAGGGCCTGTCGGAAAATTCCGAAGGATTCCTCCCCTCATCTGCCCGCAGGCGCAGCATGCCGGTCATGCTTCTGCTTCCGGCTTTTTCATGAAAACACACATGGCATCTCTTTCCCGTATGGGAACGTTCCCGACTGTCCGGAAGGATCCGCTTCAGCACCTGCCGGACCGTCGCCATGGATACAGACTTTCTTTTTTCTGAACGCATGGCCTGCCAAAGCATATGTTTCTTCCCGTACAGACAACGCTCCGGCGACAAAGCCCTCCCTCGCCCTTGAACGGGAACGCACATGTCGGGGAAACAGGCCTCAGAGCGTCGGAAAACGGGAAGGATTGGCTGAACAGTTTGAAAGAACATGTTCCCTTTCCCCTGTACTTCTCTTCGCAACACCAAGACCACAGAAAAGAGCTTCAGCAACAAGTGCGGACCGTTTTCCCCATATACCCATAACGCATACAGCACTCCATGCAGCGTTTCTGACAAAAGCCCCCCTGCCCTTCTGCCGGAGAGCGCGGGACTACAGGAAAAACAGCGGAATCCAAGTGGCGGAAACCTTGCTCTGCCCGGAGAGCAGAAAAACTTCCAGAGGCTCGCCCACGGCACAGGGAAAAAACTGGCCATGGAAAAGGATGTTGACCAGATGCGCCGGATCGCCCCACGATACCGGAAAGAAAAAACGCCCTGCCCCCGTATCACATGGCCGGAGTGAAGGAGATTTCCCAAATTTTTCGTGTCACGCCCCGGCAGGGGAACGCCGAAATCCGGCAGATTATTCCGGCAGACGCATTCGGCTCCCGGGAAAACTCCGCCCAGGCAGAAGTACGGCAGGCCGTATCTTCCGGCAGAAAGTTTCCCCCCGCAGGAATGCCCTAGGCTCAGGACTCATTAATTGCCAAAAGGGTAAAAAGTTCTTATTGTCGGCATAGGGAGGATGCCATGAAGGAAC
>NZ_CALUWY010000036.1 GCF_944324615.1 uncultured Mailhella sp. | reverse complement strand
ACGCCGAAGAAGTCGACATGGGTGAAGGTGTTCTTCACAGGGGAGTACTGAGCGTCCCACACGAACACGGGATGCAGGGTCTTGGCGCCGTTTTCGTCTTCGATTTCAAGCTGGAAGACATTGGTGCGGCCCACCTGTTCGTAGATCTTGCTGAGGGGCAGTTCAGCCATCTGAACGGCGATATTCTGGCCGTCGGCGGTGTAGTAGACGCCGGGCACCAGAGCTTCGGTACGAAGGCGGCGATTGGCGCCCTTGCCGAAAGCGGTACGCTTCTTCACAGAAAGGGTTTTGAGTTCGGACATGATGCTTTCTCCTTATGGGCCGTCTCCCGTCGGACGGGGCGCGGCGCGATATATCGTCTTCAATCCCCTGATTTAGAACAGGGCGCTGACAGAAGAACCGTCGTGAATATTGCGGATACTCTTGGCCAGAACTCCGGCAATGGAAGCCACGCGGAGCTTTTCACACTGGGCGGCATGCTCGCCGAGCGGAATGGTGTCGGTTACGATGATTTCCTTGAAGGGGGAATCATTCAGGCGTTCGCAGGCGGGGCCGGAAAGCACCGCATGGGTCGCGCAGGCATACACTTCCTTGGCGCCGCCTTCCATGAGGATGTTGGCGGCGGTGCAGATGGTGCCCGCGGTATCGATCATGTCATCCACCAGCACGGCGGTCTTGCCCGCGACATCGCCCACGATATGCATTTCCGCCACCTGGTTGGGGCGGTCGCGGCGCTTGTCGATGACGGCAAGGCTGGCGTCCATCTTCTTGGCGAAGGAACGGGCGCGTTCCACGCCGCCGGCGTCGGGGGAAACCATGACGATCTCGCCGGAAAGCGCGCTGAGCTTCTTCAGAAGCACGGGGCGGGCGTACAGGTTGTCCACAGGGCAGTTGAAGAAGCCCTGAATCTGACCGGCGTGCAGGTCCACCGTCACGATGCGCTGAGCGCCCGCCACGGTGAGGAAGTCGGAAACGAGCTTGGCGCTGATGGGCGCACGGGGGCTGACCTTGCGGTCCTGACGGGCATAGCCGAAATAGGGGATGACAGCCGTGATGCGGCCGGCGCTGGCACGCTTCAGAGCGTCGAGGATAAGGCACAGTTCCATGAGGGACTTGTTGGCCGGGGCACAGGTGGGCTGGATGACGAACACGTCATGGCCGCGCACGCTGGCGCCGATTTCCACACGCAGCTCACCATCACTGAACGTCGTGCAGAGCGCAGGCGTGAGGGAGCAGCCAAGGTGGTCGCAAATGTCCATGGCCAGCTGTGGATTGGCCGTACCCGTGAGAATTTTAAGGTCGCCGTACATAGGAGCATGCCTTCCTGAGTAAAGTATCCAAAAGATACAGAGGCGCCGCCGCCAAGCGAAGCCGAAACATAACGACACATGGCTGGGGCGGCAGGATTCGAACCTGCGAATAGCGGACCCAAAACCCGCTGCCTTACCGCTTGGCGACACCCCAACATTTCCAGCCGGCATGTCGACTCACAAAAGGAAAGGGCCGAACACCTCAGCCTTTTCCCGCTCTTCCCGCAACGCTGCGGCGCCCTGCGCCGCGCATCCGGGATCACGGAAGAGCCCGAACAGTGCCGAACCGCTTCCACTCATACCTGCAATGTCCGCACCCGCCCGTAATAACTGCATTTTTAACGCCGCCAATTCGGGATGAGCCGCGAAAACCACAGGTTCAAAGTCGTTCATGCCATAGAATGACTGGTAACTTGAACGGTTATTTTTATCTGCCTTCGTTTTCTCTGTCAAGGAAAATGACGCCCTTTCTGCATCCCACGCGGCGTAGGCCCATGCCGTATCCACATGAACATGCGGGCAGACAAGCACGCAGCTCATGCCTTCCACGCCGCTTTGCACAGGGGAAAGCCTCTCCCCTATGCCCTCCGCAAGGCAGGGCACGCCCTTCAGGAAAAAGGGCACGTCCGCACCCGTGCGGGCGGCAACGGCAAGCAGCGTTTCCTCCGGCAGAGGTTCGGGCGCATGGCGCTGCAGCCACAGCAGCACCTGCGCGCCGTCCGAACTGCCGCCGCCGAGTCCCGCGCCGTGAGGAACGGCCTTGATCAGCTCCACGTCCACGGCAGGCGCAAAGCCCGAGGCTTCGGCATACAGTCCGTAGGCCCGGGTGAGCGTATTTTTCCGAGGATCTATGCCCGGCGTGTCACAGTGCACCACCATGCCGCCTTCGCGGCGGGCGGGCCTGAACACAAGGGTATCCTGCGGCCCGGGCAGGGGCATGAACAGGGTTTTCAGCTCATGATAACCGCCCGGGAGCTTTCCCGTGATGAACAGAAAAAGATTGATCTTGCCCGCGGCATGAACCACTTCTTCCCCGGCAGGGAAGGCGCTTTCCTCAATCATTGCGTGCTCCCGAACGTTTTGTGCCCGCCCTGAAGACCGGCCTTTTCCTTTTCCGTTCCTGCAAAAGGCCCTTCGCCGTGCAGGCAGATCCCGGCACGGACCGGGCTATATTCTGCCCGGAAGGGAAGCCTCGATGGTCACGGATTCCTCCGACAGCTCCTCGGCAAGACGCGCTGCGGCAGCCTGCGCGGCAGCCAGCGCGCGGAGTCTGGCCAGAGGTCCTTCCTCCGCCTCGGCTTCGGCCACGAACACGCCGTTCCCCTGCAGCGTACAGGAAAGAGCGACGCCGCAGGAAGAGGAAGAAGCCGCGTGTGCGGCTGCAAGGCCTGTCTCCCGGGCCCGGGCAAAGAGTTCCTCCCGCTTTTCCGCATTCTGCAGCATGAAACACGCCGCAGGGGAAAGCACCATGCGCACACCGGCATGCACGGGGCCGGAACATGCCGGAGAAGTTCCGGCCTGCTTCACCGCCACGCTGTCCAGAATCACACGCAGCACACCTTCCAGATCAAGATCCGACGTATCCACGATCACGGCGTCATCCGCAGGACGCAGCGGGTCCACGGCCCTGCCCCGGTCCTGCGCGTCGCGCGCTTCAATGCCGCGCTGTATCTGCTCAAGCGTTTCGCCGTTCAGCGCTCCGCGCGCCTCCAGCTCAAGATAGCGGCGGCGTGCGCGCACCTCGGGCCGGGCATCGAGAAAGAACTTGTGCCTTGCCGAGGGAAAGACCTTGGTGCCCATGTCGCGCCCTTCGGCCACAAGGGAACTGCCCTCCCCCATCTCGCGCTGAGCGCGCTGAAGCTCCTCGCGCAGCACCGGCAGACGCGCCACCAGCGAAGCCAGCCGCCCCGCCTTTTCCGTGCGTATCTCCGCCCCCACGGGAACACCGTTGCAGCAGAGCTGCGGGTCGGCGCCCTTCTCCGGCGCTTCCAGGCTGAAGTGATACTCACGGCAGCGCGCACGAAGCGCCGCTTCGCTCATATCGGCGGCGGCCGCACCGAGGCGCAGCCCCAGCGTACGGTACATGGCCCCCGTATCGAGGTAGGCTATGCCGAGCTCGGCGGCAAGGCGGCGGGCCAGCGTGCTTTTGCCCACGCCTGCTGGGCCGTCCATGGTAATGACGCCGTAGGAATCGTTCGCCATGCTCAGACTCCCAGAATCTCACGCGTATAGCGCAGGAAAAGTTCGTTCTCCTCATCGGTGCCCACGCTCACGCGCAGCCAGTCGGGCAGATGATAGCCGCCGAGAGCGCGGATGATGATGCCCCGGCGCAGAAGTTCGCCGTGCAGCGTCTTCACATCCCTGGTGCCTTCCGGCGTGCGGAACATGATGAAATTCGACAGGCTGGGCAGGACCTCGCAGCCCATGGCGCGCAGCTCCTCAGTGAGGCGTGCGCGGCCGCGCTTCACCAGCTCGATGGTCTTTTCGCGGAATCCGGCATCCTTCAGCGCTGCGAGCGCCGCTTCCTCGGCCAGGATGTTGAGCGAAAACGGCAGACGCACGCGCCAGAGATAGTCGGCGATGACCGGGGGAAGAATGGCATAGCCTATGCGCAGACCGGCCAGACCGTACACCTTGGAAAAGGTGCGCATGAGGGCCACGTTGGGCAGGCTGTCCAGACGGGAAAGCAGGGAATACTCCGGCCCGGCGAATTCGATGTAGGCTTCGTCCACCACCAGCAGGCAGGCGGGCGGCAGGGCCTTTGCCAGAGCGGTGAGATCCTCCACGGAGGCGGCGCGGCCGGAAGGATTGTCGGGAGAAGTGACGATGACGAGGGTGGTGTTCTCGTCCACCAGCTTCAAAAGTCCGGGGAAGTCAAAGGAAAAATCGGGTTTCAGAGGAGCCTGGCGCAGTTCCACGCCCGCCATTCTGGCCTGCGTGGGATACAGCCCGAAGCAGGGGCGGAAGGCCACGGCATTGTGCACGCCGGGAATGGCGCGCACCCGGAAGAGAAGGTCGATGACCTCGTCGGAACCGTTGCCCACAAAAATGCGACCCGCATCCACCCCGTAGAAGTCGGCAAGAGCCCTGACCAGACGGGGATTGCCCGACTGCGGATAGCGGAACGCCTGCCCCGCACACTTTTCCAGCACCTCGCGCACCGAGGGAGAAACGCCCAGCGGGTTTTCGTTGCTGGCCATTTTGATCACGCGGGAGAGGCCGTAGCGTTCGGCGATCTCGGCAATGCTGAGGCCGGGTTCGTAGGATTCAAAAGAGGCCACCTCGGGGCGGACATCATTGAAGGACGTGAAGGGGAGATTCATGGGCACACCTTGAACATTGAAAAATATAAGAAAAAGGGCTTTCCTCCCCCGGACGATGCCGCAAAAGGAAAGCCCTGTTCCAAGCCTGAAAAGAAGCGTTAATCCTTATAAATCGCGCCACCCGTGTAGTTGTCGGAAGGACGAATGGTAAGGACAGGCAGATGCGAATTCTTGACGACCCGTTCCGCCACGGAGCCGAACAGGATGCGGTCGATGCCCTTGCGGCCATGGGTACCCATGACGATGAGGTCGGCCTCTTCCTTGGCCGCGATTTCAAGAATTTCCTCGGCCGCGTAGCCTACGACGACTTCGGCCTTGGTTTCCACACCTTCAAAGTTTTCGGACACGAACTGGGCCATGGCCTTTTCCGCGCCGGAGACAATTTCACCCACAAAGCTGTCAATGGTATTCGGCGGTACATGGAAACCCGTGTACTGAGTCAGCGTAGGGGCCGCATATACAGCCACGATACTGGCGTTCATAGCCTTGGCCAGCATGCAGGCGTACTCCGCCACTGTCTTGCTGTGCTCGGAAAGATCCAGCGCGCATATGATCTTCTGCAGCTTGGGCATATTGCCTCCTCTGTTTCTTTGTTCGGGGCAGGATGCCTCCTAAACATGATTCCATCATAAATGCTTTCCAGCAAAGTTGCAAGTATTCCTGCGGACAAAAACGCTCCTCACCCTGAAACTCACAACCGGGCTGCTTCCGCACGCATTTCTTCCACAATCTGCGCGGCGGCTTCCACATCGCCCTCTTCCCATGCGGCTCTGAAACAACGCGCCATGTCGGCCAGCGTATGCATGCCGTATCTGTCTGCAATGGCGGAAAGTTCCCGCGATCCGCCCCGTATGGCCTGCACGTCGCTCTGTATCAGGGCTTCGGAAATGCGGTTCAGCCCTTCCATGATCTGCTCAGAGGGAGCTTCCATGTCTTCCGCAGCTTCCTCCCCGCTCACGTCGGCAGATTTTTCCTCCTCCGCCGCGGGCTGCTGCACGGGGGCGTCGCCCGGTTCATGGATGAGGGACACATCAAGCTCTATGAGCTCCCCGTCGCTCTCTTCCGCAACCGCACCATCCCTGTTTTCCGCCGGGGCAAGGTCGGCATGCGTCAGTTCCTGCACGCCGCTCTCCTCCACCAGCACATCTTCGGCAAGAAGTTCCACAACCTCGCCTTCTCCCTCTTCAGGGGCGCTCGCCGCCGCCGGAGAGGAAGAAGCTTCCGGCTTTTCCGAAGGCACGGCATTCTCTGCCGCCGCCTGCTTTTCCGCAGGGGCTGCGGCATGGGGGCGGAACAGGGAGGCAAGCCAGCTTCCCCCCTTCTTTTCCCGCGGCGCCTGCTGCTCTTCCTCAAGAATCAGCGAAGCGGCCTTTTCCTTCTCCTCGGAGGCAGGCGCTTCCGTACCGGAAGCCTGCCCGGGCACGGCGCTGCCGTTTTCCGCCGCGGGCGCAACGCTCCGCGGCGCTTCGCCCTTGAGCACGGCCTTGCGCTGCATGCGCGCGTTGCCGGAATGGGCGCCCGCCAGAACGGCGGCCAGCGTGATGCGCTGCGTGCTCAGCACGGGCCTTTCCGGCGTGGGGGAAATCAGCCAGCGCGTCATGGCGCGCAGATCCTTGCGCACCACGGGCAGAATAAGCGCCTCGTCACAGCCGGCCTTGGCTATGCGCTCGGCCTGCATGTCGTCGCGGGCAAGGAGCAGGAACGGCGCGGCGGGCAGGGCCTGCTCGCCTTCAAACATGCGTATGGCCGCAAGCGCCTGCACCATGTCTTCTTCACCGAGATTTCCGTCAAAAAGCACCAGCGCCGCCGGAGATGCGGCATAAAGGGTGGCCGCTTCCTCCGCATCGCGCGCTTCCCACAGGCAGAAGCCCATGCCTTCCAGGTAATGGGCGTACATCTGACGGCTCAGGCCGTCGGGGGAAGCAAGAATGACAAGCGGCGCATCGGGACGGGACACTTCCGCCCCTTCCGCGGCGAGTACGGACTTTTCCGTCACGCCGTCCACATCCATGGCCGCGCATTCCATGCTGAAGGTGAGTTCCATGCCCTGGGGCGTGCTGTCGATGAACAGGTCACCTCCATGGGCGGAGGCCAGCTCCCATGCACGCGCAATGAGCATGCTCTGCCGGCCCCGGGGCGGGAGCCCCTCGCCGTTGTCGGACACCGTGAACTGCAGATGCCCCGGATGGGTGCTCGCGCCGGAACGGCGCACATGCAGGCTCACGGCCCCGTGGGAGGCGGCGCGCACGGAATCGGCAAGCAGCAGGGAAAGCAGCGCCGTGAGGCGTGCGGCATCTCCCCGGAACTTCTGTCCCAGCTGGGGAGCCACATACCAGGCAAGGCCGAGGCCCTTCTTTTCCGCCTCGTCGAAGACCGAGGCAAAAACCTTCTGTATGACCTGCCGCAGCTCGAAGACCTGCATCGAGGCTTCGGGCAGGGTGGATGCGGCGGGCAGATCGAGCGCGCTTTCGGAAAGCCTGCGGGCGGCGGCCACCATGCCGTCGGCATGGGTCATGATGTCCACCTTCTCCCTGTCCACTCCGGCCCGGGTAAGGGCCTGATCCAGACGGCATGCCTCGTCGAAAAGCTCCTCCACCGTACCCCGGAAGGCGCGGCGCAGGGCGGCAAGGCTGTTGTCCTTGTAGGTATTGGCCCGGACCTCCGGCATGCGCCGTTCCGCAACGTCGAGTTCCAGCTCACTGCTTCCCGCCGCGCTTTCCTTGTGCGGCGCGGCAGAGGAAAGAAAGAGCAGACCGATTACCTGCCCGGCGGAAACGGCCACGCCCCACCACGGGCCTTCCAGAGCGTGCACGAGTCCCCAGAGGGAAACCACGGCTCCGCCGCCCATGAAAAGACATGCGAAGAAAAAGGGCACGGCCCCCTGCACCCCGCGAAGGGCGATGAGCAGCGCAGGCACAAGGCAGAGCAGTGCGGCCAGCGGCCACAGGGAGAGCAGACGGGCCGTCCAGGCCATGCCGGGCAGAAGCGGCACGATGGCCGCACAGGCCCCGGGCAGGGCGAAAAGCAGATAGAGCACATCCACGGCAGGCGAGGTCACGCGCGTGCGCATGAGCACTCTGCCCGCATGGGGCAGCATGAAAAGCGCCACGCCCGCCGCAAACATACCGGAAAACGAAACCGCATTCATGCTCCCTGCAGGCATGGAAGGTATGCCCCAGAGCCCCTGAACCAGCGCCGCAAAGGCAAGGGCCGCCGTCCAGAACCGGCCCTCTCCCCGCTCGGTCAGGCTGAGCAGCAGGCAGAGCGCTCCGAGAAGGGCCAGCGAGGCCAGGGAAAGCACATGGGCCAGCCTTTCGGGAGAATGGATGACCACAGGCAGGGAACAGAGCGCCGGGCGGAACCACAGGCCCGGCAGACCGTCCATGCGGATGAGCACATGCCCGCGCCTGCCGGCAGGGGCAAGTTCATACACGCCCGCCGTCTCCGCACGGGAGCTCTGCCAGTTCCGGCCGTCGGATGAAAGCCACACGGACACGCCGGAAGGAACCTGCGTGCCGAGATCCAGCCAGAGCGTATGCGGCGCTTCATCACGCACATCCGCAAGGTCGAGGTGCAGCCAGAGCGTACCCGTATCCCGGGACAGGGGACCGACGGCATAGGGCGTGAAGTCTGCCAGTTTTTCGGAAACCGCCTCCACGCTCAGCACGCCCTTCCCGTCCATGAGCATGGAAAGGTGGGACAGCACGGGCAGGCGGGAAGCCGTGGAGCGCTTCTCCTGCGGGGGCGGCGGTGCGGGCTGCACATCCGCCCTGATGAGCACTTCTTCGGGAAGCGCGGCGGAAGGAGCAGGTTCGGCCACGAGCACCTCTGCCCCCTCTTCCGGCCCGGCATGAAGAGGCAGAGGCAGGCACAGAAGCGCCAGCAGAACCGCCGTCATGCGAAACAAGGAAAAAGAAAACGGAAACATGACAATCCCGTATGATTACTTCTTGATGCGGTCGCGGACAGGCCTGCCCGCAGGGTCGGTGGCGTCGGGCTGGAGTTCCAGCACGCGCTTCCACAGAGGCAGAGCCTCCGAGGCGCGCCCCATGTTCTCCAGCAGCCACGCGCGGTGTACGAGCGCGGGCGCAAAGGAAGCATCCAGCTTCAGCGCTTCCTCATAGGCAAGCAGCGCCGTTTCCTTCCTGCCGTGCACCTCAAGCTGAAGCGCAGCGTCCACGGCAAGAACGGGCATGACCCGCTTCAGAGACTCACCGCTCGACAGCGTGAAGTCGGGATCTTCGGCAAGCACGGACTGCCAGAAGGCAACGGCCTCCGCCGGCTTCTCCAGATCGAGCAGCAGCGTCACGCCCTTGTTGAAAATGGCGTTCTTGTGCCCCGGCACATCCTTCAGCGCCTGATCGTAGCACTCCACGGCGCGGAGCGGTTCGCCCTTCATGCGGTACATGGAACCCATGTCCGTCCGCACGTCGGCGTTGCCGGGTTCCAGCCGCAGGGAGGCCTGATAGGCCTCGATGGCGCCCGCGGCGTCGCCCGCATCGAAGCAGGCATTGCCGAGCTTTGTCCACCGCCCGGCATTGCCGGGCTCCGCCATGGCCTCTTCCCTGAGGTGGCGTATATGTTCATCTCCCGCGCTGTTCTTCACGTCGGAAGCTGCGGGAGGAGGGGAAACCAGGGTACGTTCGCCCTGCTCCGCCGCCTTGTATTCCGTCACCATGCTGCCGGCCACAAAACCGGCGGCAAAGGTGACAAGACACAGGATGACTGCGGAGCTGGTCAGCATGGTGCCGCGCGTCTTTTCATTCTTCATGGCTGCTCCCGGAAACGCACAGGTTAAAGAACTCGCGTTTTCGTCCAGCCTTCCGCGTCGGCCACGGCCTCGGCATCACTGCCGCCCAGCACGCAGGGCACGGCCTTTTCCAGAGCTCTGGCAAGATAAGGCGCGAAGTCGTGGAAATCGGAAAGACGTGTGGCGAGAATTTCCTCGCGGATGCGCTGGCGCTCCTCGTCCGATTCGCCCGCCATCCAGCGGGAAAATGCGGCCGAGCCCTTCGCTCCGGGAAGCATGTAGGTATCCACATCACCTATGGCACCCACCACGGCGCGGGTGATGTCCGCCTCGGAAAGGGAAAGGTTGCCCAGATAGTCCGCCGTTTCCCGGTACACCCTGAGGGTATTCTCCACATTGGGGTCGCGGTAGGAAGCGAAGGTGAAGGCCCCGGTGGAGCGGCCGTAGCGGGCAAAGCAGCCGTAGGCCCCGCCCTGCACGCGCACGCGGTCCCACAGATAGCCCATGCGCAGATGACGCAGAATGACGGCCTGGGAACCGCTGTAGCGGTAGCCCGTGTCCTTCAAAGAAAGACCGAGTCCCACATAGTTCACCTGCGCCGGGATGCTCAGAAGTTCGGCCCCGGGCAGGGGAGAGAGTTCAGGAATGCAGGCTTCTTCAGGACGGGAAGGCAGGGCCGCAACCAGCTCTTCCAGCACGCCGCGCGACCTGCCGAGAAGGGCCGCATCCGCCGTCATGTCGAGCTTCACCGCTTCCCGGCGCACGATGAGCCCGTGCAGCGCGGCAAGGTCGGCACGAACGCCTTCCCAGTCCTCATCCAGCCTGCGGATGAGGTCGCGCACATACACAAGGGCGCTCACCCCGTTCATTTCCTCGGAAATGCGCCCCACAAGCGACAGCCTGCCGCCCATGCGCGTATTGACCAGCACATGACCGGAAGGCACGGCGGCCTGCTCCATGCGGGCCTTTTCCTCAAGAGCCATCTGCGTGAAGCGTTCGCGGTTGTCGAAATCAGGTTCGGAAAGAATTTCCTCCATGAGGGAGGCCATGCGCCCCACCTTGTCTTCCGTGCACTTGCCGGACACGGAAAGGAAGGAGACCACGGAAGCATCGGAAGAGCGCGGCAGCACCACGGCTCCTGCGCCAAGGCTGCCGGTATGGGCGGAAATTTCAAAGCCCAGTTCCACATAGTCGCGGCGCTTCGTGCCAAGTTCCGTCAGTGCGCGGGCGTAGAGGGGCACCAGAGGCAGAAGGCGGGCGGGAACGGCGCAGAGATCGAAGGCAAGGCGCGCGTACAGAATGCCCGTGGTATCCAGAGCATGGGTCACCACGTCCAGAGACCCGTGTTTCTCCACCTCGCAGGGAATGAGGGCATTCTTCTCAGGCAGATCCTCCTTGCCGAGGCTGGGCACGGTATTCAGCGCCTCCTCGGAATCGGGCTTCTGCTGCGCGGCACGAAGTTCCGCCGCCGTTTCCACCACCTTCATGCGCTCCTTCTCTCCCATGCCCTTGCGCAGAGCCTCCAGCTTCGCGTCTTCGGCGGACTGGCGGGCGGCGGCAAGAGAGGCGTCGGGAGTAAGCAGCACGGTAACGCGGTGCGTGTTGTCCAGGAACCAGCGGCGTATGGCGTTTTCAAATACGGGCTCACCCTTTGCCAGGCGCTCCTTGATGGAGGCAAGCGGCTTTTCCCAGGCAAGCGGCGCAAAGGCGTCCCCGTCGTACAGCCAGTCGGACAGACTGCGGAACATGGCCGCCAGCCCGCGCGGGAAGGAACCGGTGTTGTTCTCGCGCAGCATGAATTCCAGAGAATTGAGCGCCGCCTCCACGGCCGGTGCGGGCACGCCGTCCTCGGCAAGATCCGCAAGGGTTTCCATCATGAGGCGTTCCACCTCGGGAGCATCCTTTGCATCTATGGAACGCAGACCCATGGAAAAATAGGCCTGCCGCAGATCGCCCTCAAGGCCGCAGCCGGAAATGTCCTCGCCCAGGCCGGAATCCATGAGCGCCTTGCGCAGGGGGGAGCCGGGAAGCGCGGATATGATGTGCTCCAGCATGTTCAGCACGAACATTTCCTCGGTTTCCTTGGATTCGCACAGCAGCCAGTTCACGGCCACATGGGCCTTGTCGGCCTCCTCCCCTTCGGAAGCGGCATAGGGAATCTCCAGAAAACGCGGCACGGAAAGGCGCTTCTGAAGCGGCACTTCGGAAGAAACCTCGCGGCGCGCATAGGGCGCGATGACGTCTGCAATGCGGGCAAGACGCTCCTCTTCCGGATCGTCGCCCCAGAAGAAGAAACGGGCGTTGGAGGGATGATAATAGGCCGCATGAAATTCCCGGAAGGCCTCGAAGGTGAGGCTGGGGATCACGGCAGGATCGCCGCCGGAATCCAGACTGTAGAGCATGTCGGGAAACACGGCGTGCTGGCATTCTTCCATGAGCACGGAATCGGGGGAGGAATACACGCCCTTCATTTCATTGAACACCACGCCCTTGAACTGCCACGGGCCTTCGGGGGAATCGGCCTCGATGTGCCAGCCTTCCTGACGCAGCACGTTCTCATCGATGCGGGGATGGAAGACGGCGTCGAGATACACGTCGATCAGGTTGTAGAAATCCTGAAGGTTGCAGCTCGCCACGGGATAGCAGGTCTTGTCGGGAAAGGTGAGGGCATTCAGAAAGGTCTGAAGGGAACTTTTGAGCAGCTCCACGAAAGGTTCCTTCACCGGATACCTGTCGGAACCGCAGAGCACGGAATGCTCAAGAATATGGGCCACGCCCGTGGAATCTCTGGGAGGCGTGCGGAAGCTCACGCCGAAGGACTTGTTCTCATCGTCGTTGCAGACGGAAAGCAGCTCCGCTCCGGTGGCGTCATGTTTCCAGAGGCGGACGATACCGCCCGCTTCGTGCATCTTCTCTTCCCTGACAAGGGTGAATCCGTGGCTGTTCATGCAGTTTCCTTATATGTTCTCTTCACAGGTTCAAAATGAAAAAGGCGGCCTGTCGCAAGGTCGCCGAAAGGCCCTCGCGGGCAGACACAGGGCCGATGTCAGCAGTTGGCGGCGCGAAGCATTTCCTCCGCCTGTTCCAGAGCGGCGCCATCTTCCGTACCGCAGAGCGTACGCACGGCAAGAAGCAGAAGATCGAGGGGCAGTTCCATGGAATAGCGCCCGTTATAGATCACGCAGCGCTCGCCATGCACCGCTATGCGGTAGGCCCGGCAGATGTTCCGGCCTTCGCCGCCCTTCTGAATGGCGTAGACCTGCTCGTTCTGATCCGTGACGTAAAGCTTCTGATGGGTAAGCACGCCGCTGTATTCATCGTACCACACGGCCTCGGAAAACAGACGGCCATAAAACATGAGACTGGCCCCATTTTCCAGATGCAGCGTGACTTTTTCCCATTCATTCATCGCGGCGGCCATGACATCTCCCTTTCCTGACAACATAAAACGGGCACAGGCCCTTTTTGTCCTCCATAGCATTCCCTGCCGGAAAGTGTCAATGTTGATATTGGTAACTTACGGAAATATATTATGTTTAATTTTATGTACACTGAAGATTCCATAAAAACGCTCTTTTTCCCCGAAGCGCACGCAAAAAAAAGCGCGCTTTCCGCCTTCCGAGAGGCCCGCACCTTGCCATCACTTCGCCGTAACCGTATATAAAGAGCACTTTCCCTCAACTCAAGGCAAGGATATCCCATGCAATACTGGCTTTTCAAAACGGAACCCGGCTGCTTTTCCCTGGACGACCTCATCTTCTCGCAGGACGCCACCACCTCATGGGACGGCGTGCGCAACTATCAGGCGCGCAATCTCATGCGCTCCATGAAAAAAGGCGACCTCGGCTTCTTCTATCACAGCGGCAAAAAGCCGGAAATCGTGGCTGTTGTGGAAGTGGTGCGCGAGGCCTACCCCGACCACACCGCGCAGGATCCGAAAAACCGGCATTTCGACGAAAAGGCCACGCCGGAAGATCCCCGCTGGTACATGGTGGACGTGAAGCTTGTCCGCCGCCTGGAACATCCCCTTGCGCTGGAGGAACTGCGCCGTGAGGATGCACTTGAAGGCATGGAACTTCTCAGGCGCGGAAGCCGGCTTTCCGTACAGCCTGTGAAGGAGGAACATTTCCGGCATATTCTGGCCATGGCGGGCCTGGATCTGAACTGAACGCCCTCCCTTCAGAAAAATCTCCCTTTTCGGGCGCATTGCTTCCCCTGCGCCTTTTCCGGAACACGCGCCCCGGCGGCAGGGAAATGGCGGCCACAGGGCGCGACCGGCTCTTTCCGTGTCCTCTCCCGGTGAAGGAGCGGTTTTCCCTTGCCCTTTCCGGGCCTGCCGGACACGGCAACGCCGCTTTTTTCTCTTCAGCCTGGCCCCGGGCACGGCACATGGCCGGCCGGAAGATGCCTTCCCTGTATGTTCCGCTTCATGCTTTCCGCGCGCATGCTCCCGTTTTTGCAGAAAAGCTGTCCCATTGCGGCGAGGGGCAGCTTTCCTGTCTGCGGCCCGCGGCAGACCTGTTTCTCCTTCCCAAAGACACGTTAACAGAAAAACACGGTGCCTCCCTTCCGGGAAACACCGTGTTTTCCTTATGACGGGGGCAGGCCCCCGCCAGTGTTATTCGTTGCCCTTGGCGGCCTGATGAGCGGCCACGACCTTGTCCACCACAGGCTGGGGAGCTTCCTCGTAGTGGTCGAATTCCATGGTGAACACGCCCTGACCGCCGGTCATGCTGCGCAGGTCGGGAGCGTAACGGAGCACTTCGCTCATGGGCACGTTGACCTTGAGTTCCGTGATGCCGCCCTGGGAATCGGAGCCGAGCACCTTGCCGCGGCGGGAGGAAAGGTCGCCGATGACGTCGCCCATGTATTCATCGGGAATGGTCACGGTCATCTGCACGATGGGTTCGAGCAGCACCACCTTGAGCTGGGCCATGGCGGCCTTGAAGGCGATGGAACCGGCCATCTTGAAGGCCATTTCGGAAGAGTCCACGGTGTGGTAGGAGCCGTCGTACACGCGGACCTTGAAGTCCACCACGGGGCAGCCGGCAAGGTAGCCGCGGGCCGCGCTTTCCTGAATGCCCTTGTCAATGGCAGGGATGTACTGGCGGGGGATCACGCCGCCCACGATGCCGTCTTCAAAGGTGTAACCGGCGCCTCTGGGCGCGCCTTCCATTTCGATCCAGCAGTCACCGAACTGGCCGCGGCCGCCGGACTGCTTCTTGTGGCGGCCCTGCACCTGCACCTTGCCGCGCACGGTTTCACGGTAGGGCACGCGGGGCGTCTTGAGCACGATATCCACCTTGGAGCGGCGGCGGGCCTTTTCCACGGAAATTTCGATATGCAGCTGACCCATGCCCGCGAGCAGGATGTCGGAAGTTTCCTCGTCGCGGCTGAGCTTCAGGGTCACATCTTCGTCAAGGAGCTTCTGCACGGCGGCGAAGACCTTGTCTTCATCGCCCTTCTGCTTGGGAGCGAGGGCGAAGGTGATGAGCTGAGGCGGCAGCTTGGGCAGTTCCACTTCAAAGGGAGCCTTTTCGTCGCACAGGGTATCGCCGGTACGGGTGCCCTTGAGCTTGGTCACGCCCACGATGGAGCCGGGGCCGAGGGTATCCTTGCAGGCGGTCTGCGTCTTGCCGTTGACATAGAAGAGGGAACCCAGGCGTTCCATTTCGCCGGTACGCATGTTCTTCAGCGAGGAATCGGAGGAAATGGTGCCGGAAATGACGCGGATCATGTTCACCTGGCCGGAGAAGGCGTCGTTCAGGGAACGGAACACCAGGCAGGTGGCCGGACCTTCGGGATCGGCCGCGCGTTCGGAAGCATCGGTACCCAGCACGGCCGGGCGATCCAGCGGGGAGGCCAGCAGGTTGTTGATCTGGTTGAGCAGACGGCGGCCGCCTCTGTTCTGCATGGCGGAAGAGGGAAGCACGGCCACGATTTCACCGGAAAGCACGCCCTTGCGCAGGCCGAGGGTGATATCCTCGTCGGTCAGGGAGCCTTCTTCCAGATAGCGGTTCATGAGGTCTTCGTCGGAAGAGGCGATGTTCTCCACGGAGGTGTCGCGCAGCAGAAGGACTTCGTCTTCCAGATCCTCGGGAATGGGGATTTCTTCCGTCTCGCCGTTTTCCAGGAAGCGGAAGGCCTTGCTGGCGAACACGTCCACAAGACCCACGAATTCGCCCTTGTCCAGAATCGGGATGTAGAAGACCACGGGGCGCACGCCCAGGTGCGTGGTCAGGCTGTTCAGGGCAGCGTCGAAGTCGGCGCGTTCACGATCCATCTTGGTGATCACGGCAATGGTGGGAAGGCCGGCGGCCTTCACGCTCTTCCACATGCGGCGCATCTGCGGGCGCACGCCGTCCACGGCGTCAACCACGATGACGGCGCTGTCCACGGCGGCAAGGAGCCATTCCATGTCGGCGGAGAAGTTGGAATCGCCGGGGATATCCACAAGGTTGTGACGGAAGCCCTTCCAGTCGAAGGTGGCGAATCCGGGCTGGATGGAGCCGCGGCGCTTGATCTCTTCCGGTTCGTAGTCCAGAGCCGTGGTACCTTCTTCTATGGCGCCAAGACGATTGATGATACCGGCCTGAAAAAGCAGCATTTCTGCAAGCGAAGTCTTACCGCTGCCACCAGTGCCGACAAGGGCATAGGTGCGTTGGTTCTCCAAAGCTATGGACATACGAATCTCCACTGGGGTTTGAATTTCTCATGGATGCAAAAGAACACCCTTGCATCGGTTCAACGTTTCAATCCGCAGAAGCCCCGTCAGGCGTTCCGCCTGCGGCAGGGCCGTGCATCCTCCCCGGAGGGGGGATTGACAAAAAAAAGGATCCATCGCTCCTGCGCTGAGGCAGGCTTGGCCTGACACAAGGAATTCTGATGAATTCTTTTATAAGGTCATAAAAAGTGCCGCCATGCCCTGTCAAGCGCATACCGCTATTTTTCTGGTGAAAAACGGACTTTTCCGCTCCATGCATAAAAGAGTGACTTTCCCTTCGTCTTCCAGTAAGGTTGTGCCGCGCTCCGCGCGCCCCTTTCAACGGCGATGCCTCGCCCCTCTTTCACGGAGTCACCATGGATATGTCAACGCCCGATTTCGTCATCATAGGCGGCGGCCTGGCCGGCTGCGAATGCGCTCTTGCGCTTTCGCGCGCCCATCTGCCCTGCACCATCTATGAACAGAAGCCGGAAGCATTCTCCCCCGCGCACACAAGCCCTCTGCTCGGCGAACTCGTCTGTTCCAATTCCTTCCGCTCCAACGACGCGCAGAGTTCCGGCGTGGGGCTTCTCAAGCAGGAAATGCGCTCCCTTTCCAGCGTGACCATGGATATTGCCGCTCACTGCTCCGTGCCTGCGGGCAAGGCGCTTGCCGTGGACAGAACGCTCTTCAGCGAAGAACTGACCCGCCGCGTGGAACAGGACCCCCTCATCACCCTCGTGCGGCGGCAGATTCCGAGCCTCGACGCGCCGGAACTTGAGGGAAAAACCGTCATCGTGGCCGCAGGTCCGCTCATTTCGGAAAATCTCGCCGCCTCCCTCGCAGCGCTCATCTCTTCCGAGGGCGCGCCCAGCCGCCTCTATTTCTACGATGCCATAGCCCCCATCGTCCGGGCCGATTCCGTAGACATGTCCATCGCCTTCCGCGGCTCCCGCTACGGCAACGACGCGCCCCCGCCCTATTCCGACGACGCGCCCTTCCTGGAAAAGCCCATGGAAACCATGGTGGATCCGTCGGCGGAGGAAAACGGCGACTATGTGAACTGCCCCATGACGCGCAGTGAATACATGGCCTTCTATGAGGCCCTGCGCGAGGCGGAACGCGTGCCCGCCCACGACTTTGAAAAGGAAATACACTTCGAGGGCTGCATGCCCATCGAGGCTCTGGCCGACAGAGGGGAACGCACCCTTACCTTCGGCCCGCTCAAGCCCGTGGGCTTCACCGATCCGCGCACCGGCCGCCGTCCCTACGCCCTGCTCCAGCTTCGTGCGGAAAATGCGGAACGCTCATCCTTCAACCTTGTGGGCTGCCAGACAAAAATGACCTACGGCGCACAGGACAGGGTGTTCCGCCTCATTCCCGGCCTTGCTCATGCGGAATTTCTGCGCTTCGGCAGCGTGCACCGCAACACCTATGTGAACGCCCCGGAATGCCTGAACGACGATCTTTCCCTCAAGGCGCGGCCCGACGTGTACCTTGCCGGGCAGATCACCGGCGTGGAAGGCTATGTGGAATCCGCCGCCTGCGGCCTGTGGCTCGGCCTGACGCTCGCCGCCCGCGCCCACGGCAGGGAACTTTCCCTCCCGCCGCAGACCACGGCGCTCGGTGCGCTCATGAACCATCTGCGCACGCCGTCCAGGCAGTTCACGCCGTCCAATGTCCATTTCGGCCTCATGCCGGAACTTGCGGAACGGACAAAAAAGAAGGCCCGCAAGGCGGAAATGGCGGATCGTGCCTGCGCCGACTTCGCTTCCTGGCTTGCCCGGGAAGGGCTCTGAGAAGCGCCCCGCCCTCTGGCGTCCCCTTTTTCTGCATCCGGCAGGCTTCGGGCGTACCGACTCCGCAATGGTCCTGCCCGAAGCGGCCTTTCCGGCAAAAAAGGAAACGCACGGGCTTTTCGCTTCACGCCTTCAGGCGGCGGAAAGGCCTCCCGGAGACAGCTGAGGAAAACGTATGGAGATACTGAACGGCCCGGCAAGGTCCATCAAAAGAAAAATCCTCCAGCAGGCACTGCGCAGCAGAAAACTCATGGCATGGCTCAATCATCGTCTGGCGGACTACCTCCACATCCACAGCATCGTGTGCCGTGAGGATCTGAGCCTCATGGTCTGCTTTTCCATCAACGGCATGGATCAGCCCGTCACCGTCACCGTAAGCGATTATTCCATTGCCGAGGACGGAAGCTGGATATGCCTGGGGAAAGCCGGCTCTTCCATTGCCGGCATCGACAGGGCCCTTGCCTCCTTCGTGCAGGGAAAGCGCATCCCCATACCGGAAAAATATACAGGAACCGCCGTCAGCATAAAAAAGTTCCTGCTGTAGCTCTCTTCTCCTGCTCATCATCCCGTTTCCGGGGCTTTTTGTGTCCCCGGGGCGCGGCGCGGCATATTGCGGCACCGTTTTTCCCGGTCCGGCGGGAACATCCCCTCTCCGGCATGAGCGCATCGGCCCTTTTCCCGTGAGAGTTCTTTTCCGGGCGCGGCTTTCGTGCTAGCTTTCTGCCATGGAAGTACGACACTATCATCTGAGCATTCCCGACGGCGCATGGCTCGGGCAGAAGCCCGGGGAACATGCGCTTGCCTGGCACGACATCCGCATGGAGGAATCGGAGCAGGAACCGCGCCTTGCCGGCCTGCTGGAAAAGCTGGGGGCGGACGAGGAAGCCGTCACCCTCTGCACCCTTCCGGTGCGTTTCCCTGCCGTGGAAGTCACAAGAAACGGCGTGTTTCTCCGTTTTCCCCAGCGCGCCGCATGGAACGGCGAACGCGCCTGCTATGTCATGCTCCTGTGCCTGAAGGATGCGCTCATCAGCATAGGCCCCGCGCAGTCGCCGCTCTTCGACCGGGTGCTGCAGCGGCTGGAAAAGGGCCGCCGTCCGGCCGAAGCCTCCGGTCAGGCGCTGCTGCTCTTCATCATGGATGCCTGCGCGGACATCAGCGCGCTCCAGTACATGGCCGCACGTTCGGCAGTGGAAAATCTGGCCGACCGCCTCGACGATGAGCCGGACAACATCCGGCAGGACGAGCTCATCACCCTCCGCCGCCGCGTATCCCGCCTTTCCCTGCAGTGCGAGGACCTGCGCTACTGCATGAGCGCCCTGCAGAGCGTACAGGCGCAGAACGTGCCCTTCAGCCATCTCAAGGCGGAACTTCACGATATCGTGGACAGCCAGAGCCATGTGGCGCGCAGTCAGGATCAGCTGGAAAACCGCCTGCGCGACCTGCACAACGACTGCCTGCTCCATGCCCAGCGCAAAACTGATTACCGCCTGCGCGTGCTCACCGTGCTCACCTCCCTGTGCATGCCCCTCGGCGTCATTGCAGGCATTTACGGCATGAACTTCCATTTCATGCCGGAGCTGGAATGGAGGTACGGCTACTTCTTCACACTCGGTCTCATGGCGTTCATCACCGCGGCGCTTCTGCTGTTCTTCTTCAAAAAAGGCTGGTTCAAGTAACGGGGCTTCCTTTGCACCGGAAGGCGGACATGCCGCAACCGGGGGCAGACTATCATTGCCCGGGAAGCACTTCCGCCGCATCATGGCGCCCTGCCCCGTGACTTGACAGCGGACGGCATCAAGGGCACCCTTGAAGGACGTGACCTTGACGGGGCCATGTTCGCCGCCGCCTATCCCTTTTTTCAGACGTTCCGTTTCTGCGGCACGCAAAGGAGCCCCCATGTTCCCACGTTCCCGCACACTTGCTCTTCTTGTTCTTGCTTCCATTCCGGCCCTTGCGCTGTGCGCCTGCCAGCCCAAGGGGGCCGAGGTTCTGCCCGCCCCCGAAACCGCTCCCGTCTCCGCCCGGGACCTGCTGCCCGGTCAGGGCACCCCGGCCACACTGTACCGCGCCAACCTCTGCCCCACCGTCATGAGCCTCGGCAGGGACGTGGCCGACATCGCCCGGCAGCATGTAGGCATACGCTACAGATCAGGCGGTGCCTCCCCCAAGTCCGGTTTCGACTGTTCCGGCTTCGTGTACTGGGTCTTTTCCAAATACGGCGTCACCGTGCCGCGCGACTCGGTGCGGCAGTCCCGCGCGGGGCATGAAGTGGCCAGAGATGAGCTTCTGCCCGGCGACATCATCATTTTCCGCATCGCCAATACGCCCAACGGCCGTCATTCCGCCATCTACCTAGGCGAAGGGCGCTTCATCCACAGCCCTTCCGCAGGTTCCTCCGTCCGCGTTGAAAAGCTGAACGCCTCCTACTGGAGCAGCCATTACCTCACGGCCCGGCGTGTGCTCACGGCCCCGCCCTGCGACCTCGATCTCTATGCCGACCCCGAGGTCACCGAAACGATGCTCGGGGACATGCCTTCCTGATCCGACGAAAACTTCAGAGGCCGCGTTGTTCCGCGGCCTTTTTTCATACCCTGACGGCATGTTCCCCGGCGCGGCAGCATCGCAAAAGCGCCTTTCCGGCAAGATCCTTGTCCGGCCAGGCCGCGCTTTTTTCAACGCTCCCGCAGAAAAAAAACTTTCCGCCATGGACGGAATTTCCCGGGGGAAGAGCTTCCGGGCAAAGAAATGGTGCTCCATGAAGGCGCACAGGCGCTGCACCATGCGCCGGACATGCCTCCCCGGAACCTGCCTTGCCACTCCTTCCGCTCACCGGCGGAAGTCAGCCCCTTTCCCGCAGCACATCCACCGTTTCCCTCACTGCACACGGAACAGGCCTGCCGTACGGCGGACCACAACGCCGGAAACGACAAAAAAGGCCCCTTCCGAAGAAGGGGCCTTTCTCATTTATGTTCCGCCGGAACTACATTTCCGGGGGAAGTTCGTTGAGCTGGGCCTGCGAGAACACAGGGCCGTCCAGGCACACGAACTTGCCGCCGAGGTTGCAGCGCCCGCAGATGCCGATGCCGCACTTCATGCGGCGTTCAAGGGTGGTGATGATGTTCTCATCCTTGAAGCCCAGTTCGCGGAACGCCGCCAGCGTGAACTTGATCATGATGGGCGGGCCGCAGAGCACGGCGATGGTGTTGTCCGGGCTGGGCGCGAGTTCCTTGAGCACGTTGGGAATCATGCCCACGCGATGCGGCCAGTTGGGCGCTTCGCGGTCGATGGTGAGCGTGGTGTGCAGAACATCGCTTTCCAGCCAGCCGGGCAGATCGGCCTTGTAGGCCATATCCTCGGGAGAACGCGCGCCGTAGAGCAGGCTGAGCCTGCCATATTCGGAAGCGTGTTCCATGACATGCAGCATGATGGTGCGGATGGGCGCCATGCCGATGCCGCCGCCCACGAACACGATGTTCTTGCCCTTCCACTGCTCATAGGGGAAATAGTTCCCCAGAGGAGCGCGCACACCCACCTTGTCGCCGGGCTGGAGCTTGTGGATGGCGGTGGTCACCTCGCCGGCGCGCATGACGGAAAACTGGAGGTAATCCTTGCACGAAGGCGGGGTGTTGATGACGAAGGTGGATTCGCCCACGCCGAACACGGAAAGCTGCCCCACCTGACCGGGCTGGTAGGTGAAGCTGTTCCATGCCTCTTCGTTGTCGAAGCGCACGCGGAACGACTTGATGGTGGGCGATTCCGTAATGACTTCCAGAACCGTGGCGACTTCAGGCAGGTAAGGATTCTTGCTGCAGCCGCAGTTATGTTCGCTCATATTCTCTCCTTACCTTTTCTTGGCCTTGCTTTTGGAAGAGCGGGAAGACTTCGGCGCGGCTTTCGGCGCGGAAGCTCTGGCCGGAGCCTTGGGCGCTTCGGCGGCCTGTGCAGCAGGAGCTTCCTCAACCGGGGCTTCGGCCGGCGCTTCAACCGGAGCTTCAGCAGCTTCAACCGGTGCTTCGGCAGCTTCAACCGGCGCTTCGGCAGCTTCAACCGGCGCTTCGGCCGAAGCTTCGACAGCTTCCGGGGCGGCTTCGGCAGGCGCGGCGGCTTCTTCCACGGGAGCCGCTTCTTCCACAGGTGCCTGCGCTTCTTCCGCAGGAGCCGCTTCCACCACGGGCGCGGCTTCCACCGCAGGAGTTTCTTCCACCACGGGCGCGGGAGCTTCGGGGGCGGCCTCCTTCACAGGCGCCGCTTCTTCCTCGATGGCTATGGTTGCGCCTTCCACGGCGGCTCTCACCATGTGCCGGATATCCAGCGACACGGGGCAGCTCACCACGCAGCGGCCGCAGCCCACGCAGGAGAAGAAGCCGTCGTAACGTTCGGGGTAGAAGCTGAACTTGTGGCTGACGCGGTTGCGCATGCGCGCGGCCTTGTCGGTACGGGGATTGTGCCCGCTCGTTTCCAGCGTGAAGAGCGGAGACATGCACGAATCCCAGCTGCGGAGACGGCGGCCGTCCAGCTGCGAACCTTCATCGGTAATGGTGAAGCACTGGCAGGTGGGGCACAGATAGGTGCACGCGCCGCAGGAAAGGCACTTCACCGTTTCCTTTTCCCAGAAATCCGTATCGGTGAAGCGCGAGGCCACCTTTTCCATGACATGCGTCATGCCGGGATCGGGGGAAAGGGATGCGGCGGCAGCGGCATGGGCCGCTTCCACTTCGGAGGCCTTGTCCAAAGCATCGGCAAAGCCGGCGTTTTCCAGAAGCGCGGCGCCCTTCTCGGTCACGGCTTCCAGCACGAAGCCGCCTTCCACGGCGGTGAAGAGCACGTCGGAACCTTCCTTGTCGGAAGGATTGCTCCCCACCCAGTTGCAGAAGCAGGAGGAAAACGCCGAGGGGCAGGCCTGCGTCACGATGACGGTGGCCTCACGGCGCGCGCCGTAGTAGGGATCCTTGAACTTGCCTTCCAGATAGGGCCTGTCGAGCACCACGAAACCGCGCGCGTCGCAGGGACGGCAGGCGAAAAGCACCGTGGGTTCGGCCACACAGGGGTTTTCCAGCGTGGTGGTCAGCTTCGAGGCGTCTTCCGGGTCCTTCACGGACTTGAAGGTCACCAGCGTTTCACACTGCGGCAGCATGGCCTGCTTAGGGGAAGCCGTGGCGCGGCGAAGCAGCGCGTCCACGTCTGCGGAGGCGAGCTGATCCGCCGTCCAGGGGCGATAGACCACGCTGGGGCCTTCCTTGCGGGGAGCCAGCACGCGATAGCCTGAGGCCAGGTTGGAAAGCCAGCCCGTCAGCTCTTTCGGTGTTGCGAAAAGGAGACTGCTCATGCCAGATCACGCTCCTTGATAGTCGGTTCTTCCACCTGATAGGTGAGCAGCGGAGGCGTGGCGTTCACATCAAGGCCCGCGCCGTAGCTGAAGATCTTCTTAATCATGCGGCCAAACTGCTGCTTGAGCGCGAACACGGGGATGTCCATGGGGCAGGCGCGTTCGCATTCCGTGCAGCCCGTGCAGCGCCCGGCGAGGTGCTGGGCATGGATAAGCTGGAAGAACAGCTTCTGCTGCACGGTATCCTCCTGCGTGACCCAGGCGGGATCGCGCGAATCGGACACGCAGTGGTCGCGGCACACGCACATGGGGCAGGCTCCCCGGCAGGCGTGGCAGGCGATGCAGCGTTCCATCTGGCCCTTCCAGTAGCCCATGCGTTCCTCAAGACTCAGAGAATCGAGGAAGCGCAGAGCGGGACTGCGGCCGTCGGCAGGTTCCGCAGGCTCGGTGGTGGGCCTGCCCACGAACACGTCGGAAAGCACGGCGTTGGGCCTGGTGCAGGTGCGGCACTTGTCCTGCGCCACTTCCGCCATGGTCATTTCGTATTCCTGACCGTTGGCGGTGACGATGAGCTTGTTGCCCTTGCCCGCAAAGGCTTCCACCTTCGCGCCTTCGGGGAGCTTCGCCAGAACGCGGGACACGTTCACCGTGCCGTTGCAGCCCATGCCGAAGATCTTCACGTCCTCGCGGGAAATGAGCTCTTCGGCCAGAAGTTCCACCACGCCCTTGCTGTCGCAGCCCTTGACCACCACGCCGATCTTGCGGCCCTTGTACTGGGGCAGATACACGGCGAGGTTGTGCACGTTGAAGGGGCCCCAGATGAGGGAGTCCACTTCCTCGGGCGTGGTCATGAACACAGGTTCCGCATGGATGGCGTCAAAGCCCTGCTTCCAGCCGAGCACGCCTTCCAGGCCGCCCGCCAGGGCGTCCTTGATGGCCTGCCTGAGTTCCGGCAGGGAAGGATGTTCGCCGCAGCCCAGGGGACGGATGGATTCCACGAGTTCCTCGGGCCTGTCGTAGCGCGCGGGCACGTCTTCCCAGCGGGGAGCCGGGCCGAGGGCATGGATGCGGTTCGTGAAGTTGGTGACCACGTCCTTCCAGCGCTGGCCTTCGGAAGCGGAAACCCAGGTGTACTCGAAGCGGTCGGGGTTGATGCCGATGACGGGCAGGAACTGCTTGAGCAGCTCCAGACGGCGGCGGGCATAGTAGTTGCCTGCGGAATAATGGCAGTCACGCGGATGGCAGCCCGAAACCAGCACGCCGTCGGCCCCGTTGATGAGGGCCTTGAGCACGAAGAGAGGGTTCACGCGGCC
>NZ_CALUWY010000035.1 GCF_944324615.1 uncultured Mailhella sp. | reverse complement strand
GGGGAATGGCCCCGGCCACCGCGGCTGGGAACCGGGCGGGTCAAAAAGACGGGAAGGGGGACCCCCCAGCCTTTTTAGGTTGATGTTTCAAGGCTATTCAAACAGCCCCTTCAGAAGGTCTTCGCCCTGCTGTGCCTGTTCGGCGGCTTCCTGGGCGGTTTCCGGATCGAAGTCGCCTTCGATGAGGGCGTCCATGCCGTAGCCGGTTCCGGGTTCCGTGCCCTCGATGAAGGGCATGGTCATGCCGCCCGCGTCGGCGAACACGATGCCGTCGGGCTTCGGGAAGTCGTCCGGCGGATAGGCCTTGAAGGCTTCTTTTGCATAATAGATATAGGCGGGCAGGGCCGCGCCGGAGCCGGTTTCGCCCCGGCCCATGGACTGGAGCTGGTCGTAGCCTATATAGGTGGCGGTGACGAGGTAGGGCGTCACGCCGATGAACCAGGCGTCGTTTTCATCGTTGGTGGTGCCGGTCTTGCCGCCCAGAGGACGGCCCAGCACCTTGGCCTTGCCGCCGGTGCCGAAGTTCACCACGCCCTTGAGCAGGCTGGCCATGACATAGGCGTTCTGCGGCGTGATGGCCTGCACCGATTCCGGCTGGCTTTCATAGATGGTGTTGCCCCACGGGCCCTGTATGCTGGTGATGAACCGGGGGGAACTGACCTTGCCCGCATTGGCAAAGGCCGTGTAGGCCTGGGCCATGTTGAGCGGGGAAACGGCCACGGCGCCCAGACTGATGGCCAGGGTGGCCGGGAAGTCCGGCGAGAGGCGCAGGGCCTTGGCGCGGGCGATGATGTGTTCCACCCCCATCTGCTGCGCCACGCGGACGGTGCAGAGGTTGCGCGAACGCGCCAGAGCCCGGTACAGGGGCATGGGGCCGTCGAACTTGCCGTCGTCGTTTCTGGGACGCCAGGCCTTCTTCGTCCACTGGTCCACAATGATGATGGGCGCGTCGAGCAGCATGGAAGCCGGCGTGAAGCCGTTGTCCAGTGCGGCGGAATAGACGATGGGCTTGAACGAGGAACCGGGCTGACGCTGTGCCTGCGTGGCGCGGTTGAACTGGGAACCGGAACTGCCGAAGGAATAGCCGCCCACCATGGCCACCACGTCGCCGTTCTGCGGCTCTATGGACACCATGGCGCCCTGCACGTCGGGATACTGCTGGAGGCGCAGGGCAATGACGGGTTCATGGGCGCGGATGGGGGTATCCTGCACTCCGGCGGGAGCCTCCACCACGTCCTTCTTCGTGGTCTTCTTCTGCGTTTTTTTGGCAGGGGCCGCCTTGTCGCGGGAAACCCAGATCACGTCGCCGGGTTTGACCACTCTGGTGGCGTCACGCATCACCACGGCGGTCACGGAACCGGCCACGCGCTTGTTGGGCTTGCGCGCCCAGTTCATGGTGCGCACGTCCACATGGCCGCGCTGACTTTCGGAAAGCATGACATCGGCGCCGGACTTGTTCACCGCCGTCACCAGGGCAAGGGCCCAGCCGTCGTTGTCGAGGTCGGAAAGCTGGAAATCCTTTTTCTTGAGGAATTCCTTGTACTCCGAAGGTTCCAGATGCTTTACCGGTCCGAGCCAGCCGTGGCGCTTGGTGGCGTCTTCCAGACCGTGACGGAGCCCTTCGTTGGCGGCGTGCTGCTGCACGGGATCCATGGCCGTGTGCACGGTGAGTCCGAGTTCATACACGGCGTCCTCGCCGTACAGGCCGAAGTCGTATCCGTTCTGCTTGCAGTTTTCCTCGGAGAACATCTCCACCAGCAGGCGGCGCACTTCTTCCAGATACCAGCCGCCGTCGGGGTTGGAAGAAGGCATGGCCTTGTATTCCAGCTTCTGATTGATGGCCTGGTCGTATTCCGCATCGTTGATCCAGCCGAGGTCGCGCATGCGGCGCAGAACATGGTGCTGGCGCGTCTCTGCAGCGGAGGGATTGCGGTAGGGGTTGTAGGCCGAGGGCGACTGGCCGAGGCCCGCAATGAGTGCAGCTTCCGCTATGGTGAGATCTTTGGCGTTCTTGGCAAAGTAGACGCGGGCCGCAGCCTCCACGCCGTAGGCGTTGTTGCCGAGGAAGATCTGGTTGATATAGAGGTTGAGGATGTCGTCCTTGCTGAGCTGCTTTTCCAGCCTGTAGGCGAGGATGGCTTCCTTGAGCTTGCGTTCGTAGCTCTTTTCCGGGGTGAGCATGAGGCGCTTGACCACCTGCTGGGTGATGGTGCTGCCGCCCTGCCTTGTGCCGCCGTGCTGGAAGTTGGCTATGGCTGCGCGGATGATGGCCTTGATGTCCACGCCGGGGTGATTGTAGAACTGGTCGTCTTCCACGGCGAGGAAGGCCTGGGGAACGAACTTCGGCAGCTGATCCAGCGTGACGAGGAAGCGCCGTTCCCTGTAGAACTGTCCTATGAGACTGCCGTCGCGCGCAAGCACGGTGGTGACAAGCGGGGGACGGTAGTCGGCAATCTTGCTGAAGCTCGGCAGATCGTCGGACACCCACTGGTAGAGCATGTAGCCGCCGCCCGCCGCGCACAGCGCGCCGAGCAGAATGATCACACCGAAGAAGTAGAGGATGGTGCCCAGACAGCCGCGCCGTCTCTTCGGGTTCTTCCGCTTCTTCCCGGGCCGGTCCAGAGAGAGCAGTTCGTCCTCATCTGCGCGTGCAGCATCTCTTTTTTTCTTTCCGCCAGGCTCGGGAGTGCCGAGATCGAGCAGGCCGTCATCGTCGTTCCAGTTGTTATTGCTCATGGCATTGCAGGGGGCTGCGCCCCGGAGTGTCTTTGTTGAAAAAGGAAGGGCGCGCGGTGTTCATCCGCGCGCCGGAAAAGGTCTACGCCTGGCCGAGATGGCGGGCGAGAGCTTCGTTGACCAGTGCGGGGTTGGCCTTGCCGCGCATTTCCCGCATGACCTGCCCCACGAAGAAGCTGATGAGCTTGGTCTTGCCGCCCCTGTAGGCTTCCACTTCCGCGGGGTTGGCGGCGAGCACCTTCTGCACGGCCGCGTCGATGGCGCCCGTGTCGGAAACCTGCACAAGGCCGCGTTCCTTCACCAGAGCGGCAGGCATGATGTCGCCCTTCATGAGTTCGGGGAAGATATCGGCCGCGATCTTGGCGGAAATGGTGCCGTTGCCGATGAGGGTGACAAGTTCGGCCACAGCCTCGGCGGACATCTTCACCTGCGAGCTGTCGATGCCGCTCTGGTTGATTTCGCGCATCATCATGCCGAGCATGATGTTGGCCACCTTCTTGGGCTGGGAACAGAGGGTGGCCGCCTTTTCAAAGATGGCGGCAAGGTGCGGGTCGGCGCAGAGCTGTTCCGCATCCTGTTCGGGAAGCTGGAAATCGCCCATGTACCTTGCCATGCGCGCTTCCGGCAGTTCCGGCTGCGTGGCGGCCCAGGAGGCGAGTTCCTCGTCGGTGATGACCACGGCCAGAAGATCGGGGTCGGGGAAATAGCGGTAGTCCTGCGCGTCTTCCTTGCTGCGCATGGGCGCGGTGATGTTGCGGTTCGCGTCGTAGAGGCGGGTTTCCTGCACCACCTGCTCGCCGTCGTCGAGCACGTCGGACTGCCGTGCTATTTCAAATTCAATGGCGCGCTGCACGTTGCGGAAGGAATTGAGGTTCTTGAGTTCCGTGCGCGTGCCGAGCTTCGTTTCGCCTCTGGGGCGGATGGACACGTTGGCGTCGCAGCGGAAGCAGCCTTCCTCCATGTTGCCGTTGCTGATGCCGAGGCTCACCACCATGGCATGCAGCTTCTTGAGGTAGGCCACGGCCTCTTCCGCACTGCGCAGGTCGGGTTCACTCACGATTTCAATGAGCGGGGTGCCCGCGCGGTTCAGGTCCACATAGCTTACGTTTTCGCCCTGCGGGTGAATGTTCTTGCCCGCGTCGTCCTCCATGTGGATGCGCGTGATGCCGATGCGGCGCTTCTGCCCGTTCACCGTGATGTCCAGCCAGCCGTGTTCGCACAGCGGAAGCTCGAACTGCGAGATCTGGTAGTCCTTGGGCATGTCGGGGTAGAAGTAGTTCTTGCGGGCGAAACGCGAACGCTGATTGATCTTCGCGTGGATGGCAAGGGCCATGCGCGAGGCGTATTCCACGGCCTTGCGGTTCAGCACGGGCAGAACGCCGGGCATGCCGGAGCAGACTTCGCAGACGTTGGTGTTCGGTTCATCGCCGAAGGAATTGGGGCAGGAGCAGAAAAGCTTGCTGGCAGTGGCCAGATGCACATGTACTTCCAGCCCTATGACAGCTTCATATGCGGACATGGGGACTCCCTTGATGATAGCGGATAAAAGAGTGCCTCCCGCAGGAGGAATCTGTACTCCTATCATGAAAAGGAACGAGGCTCAAGCGAAACGGGCCTGGGGCCTTCGCGCGTCCGGTTTCCCGTCTGCCGCATTGCCGGCAGAAAAGGGGGCGGGGGAAAATCAGAGTCTTTCCTTCCTGCCCGGCCCGGAAGTGACGATGCCGCGGTCGATGAGACGGCGCAGGTACCAGTTGGGATCGCTCACCAGCATGTGCAGCTGATCGGGAATCCCCTCGATTTCCAGAATGTCGCCGAATTCCAGCGGCAGATTTTCCTGCCCGTCCACGGAAAGCAGCACCTGATCGCCCTGACGGCAGGCTTCGATGTGGATGAGCGAGGAGGCGGGCAGGGCGAGAGGCGGAAATCCCCCTGCAAAGGGGCAGATGGGCGTGACGAGCTGGGCGTTCATGGAAGGAATGGTGAGCGGCCCCCCGGCGGAAGCCGTGTAGGCGGTGGAACCCAGCGGCGTGGAAACAATGATGCCGTCGCAGCGCAGGGTGCTGAGATGCACGCCGTCGATGTGCAGGCTTAAAGAGACCGCGCGGGCCACCACGCCGTGGGCGGTGACCACGTCGTTGATGGCCACGCCTTCGTTGAGCACGCTGAGGTTGCCGCCGTGACGGCGGAGTATGCGCCAGTGCAGGGTCAGGTGCTTTTCCAGCTTCCAGCGGCCCTGCAGCAGGGTGGTGAGAGGCGCGCCCCAGCCTTCGGCCGGAAGACCGGCCAGAAAGCCCACACGCCCGAAATTCATGCCCACAAGGGGCGTGCGTATGCCTGCCAGACGACGCGCCACGCCCACCATGGTGCCGTCGCCCCCGAGAACGAGAACAGCGTCGCTGGCGGCCGCTTCGGCACGCATGGTGATGGCGTCGACGCCTGCAGGGTGCAGCACGCCGTCGACCTTGCGTTCGTGCAGCCAGGGGAGAAGGGCGCGGCCGGTTTCTTCCGGCTGCGGATTGTCCTTGTGAAGTATGAGAAGGCGGGAAATGGGCGGCATGGAAATCCTTCGGGCCGCAGGCCCGGCAAGATGATTCCCTTTTCCGGTCTTTTTCGTGGAAGGCCCGGCAAGAAAAGGGATATGGGTACTTTGTACGCCAAAGGACAAGCTCGCGCAATGGAAAACTCATCCCGCTCCCTTCCTGTCGCCTGCAAAGGGCGCGTCTTCTGCCGGATGCGCCGGGGCCGGGAGGCGGAAGAAGCGGGGCGCGGCCTTGCCCGCAACATCCATGCTGCGGCGCATGAAACGGGCACAGGGGCGGGACAGGAGGGAAAAACAGAGGAAAAAGGCGTCGTTCCCCTTGCCGAAGTCGCAGGACAGGTTATTTTTCCAGAAAGGTGTCTTCGGCCCGCCGCCCCGCCCCGGGGCTTTGCCATTGTCAGGCCGGAGGCTTTGGAGTATGATTCATGGTTTGAAACATTGCGGCATAGCCGCACAGGCAAGCGATGGAGCATTATGAAAACAGCTCTTGAAATCATACAGGAACACGCGGAAGAAGGCGCGAAGCTGCGCCGCAGCTTCCTTGCCGACTGCGCACCCGTTCTCGACGCGGCGGCCCGCTGCATGGCCCGGAGCCTTGCCCACGGCGGCAAGATACTCGTCTGCGGCAACGGCGGCAGTGCTGCCGATGCCCAGCACATGACGGGGGAACTGCTCGGTCGTTTCCTCATGGAAAGGCCTTCCCTGCCCGCCGTGGCCCTCAATGTGGATACCTCCACCCTTACTGCCGTGGGCAATGATTACGGCTACGAGGAAGTGTTCGCCCGTCAGGTGAGCGGTCTCGGCCGCCCCGGCGACGTGCTGGTGGCCTTTTCCACCTCCGGCGGCAGTGCCAACGTCATCAAGGCCATCGAAGCCGCCCGCGGGAAGGGCATGGCCGTGGTGGGGCTTACCGGCAAGGGCGGCGGACGCATGGCTTCCATGTGCGACCATCTTCTGAACGTACCCCATTCCCATACCCCGCTGATACAGGAAATGCACGAAGCCTGCATGCACCTTTTGTGCCAGCTCATCGACCATTATCTTTTCGAAAACGTCCAGGCCCTCAGCGAGGGCCCGAAAGGAGCCTGATTCCATGCCTATTTATGAATACCGCTGCAAGTCCTGCAACCATACGTTCGAGGACCTTGTGTTCGGTGATGAAACACCCGTCTGCCCCAAGTGCCATTCCGCAGATACGGAAAAGATGATTTCCCGCTGCTCCTGCCGTCTCGGCGGGGGAGCGCCCGATTCCTTCGATCTGCCTTCCGCGCCGTCCACCGGCGGCGGCTGCGCCGGATGCTCCGGCGGCAACTGCGCAAGCTGCGGGCACTGATCCGGTTGTCACCAGAGGCAGGGGAAGGAAAGCGCCTTTTGCGCGGCCTTTTCCCCTGCCGCGTTCATGTTTCGCAGGCGCCGTGATGAAGACGGCGCCTGCACAGACTCTGCGCGTATGCCCTGCTGGGGAAAGCCGGCCCGTGTTCCCTGCGGGAGCGCCCGCAGCTTCTGCCCCGTGTCCGCGCCCCCGGGAGGGGGCGGCTTTTTTTCTGCGGAGTTTTTCCGTTTTCATGGCGTGATGCGCCGCAAGTCTGTTCAGGCCCGCCTTTTCAGGTCCGGCCTTTCGGGAATGTTCAGAAAACGCCCTGCGCCGTGCGTTTTTCCGGCAGGAATATTTGGGAGATTGTATGAAGAAAGTGATCATCGCCACGCGCGGCAGCCAGCTTGCTCTGTGGCAGGCGGAACATGTCAGACAGCGCCTCATGGCGCAGTATGCCGGGCTTGAAGTGGAACTTCTCGTGCTCAGGACGAAAGGCGACATCATCCTCGACGTGCCTCTGGCAAAGGTGGGCGGCAAGGGGCTTTTCGTCAAGGAAATCGAAGATGCCCTGCTTTCCGGCGCGGCGGATATCGCGGTGCACAGCATGAAGGACGTGCCCATGGTCCTGCCCGAGGGGCTGACCCTGGGCGCCGTTCCCGAAAGGGAAGTGTGCAACGACCTTTTCCTTTCCGAAAAGTACGCCTCGCTTTCCGATCTTCCTTCCGGTGCGGTGCTGGGGACAAGTTCCCTGCGCAGGCAGGCGCAGGTGCTGGCCATGCGGCCCGACATCACGGTGTCCATGCTGCGCGGCAACGTGGAAACCCGTCTGCGCAAGATGAAGGAAGGGCAGTACGACGCCATTATTCTCGCCCGTGCGGGCGTGAAACGTCTCGGCCTCGGCGCGACCTTCCAGCAGGATCTCACCCCGCCGGACTTTCTGCCCGCCGTGGGACAGGGCGCCCTGGGTGTGGAGATGCGGGAGGACAGGCAGGACGTAAGGGAGCTTCTGGCCTTTCTGGAGCATGAACCCACGCGTCTTTGCGTCATGGCGGAACGCGCCTTCCTGCGCCGCCTGGACGGGGGCTGTCAGGTGCCCATTGCGGCCCATGCCGTGCTTGAAGGCGGAAGGCTTTCCCTTGAGGCGCTGGTTGCCGGAGTCGACGGCAGAACGGTGATCCGCGGATCGCTTGACTGCGACGCCACCGGGGAAGAGGCCGAACGCACGGGCTGCGCTCTGGCCGAAGATATGCTCGGCAGGGGAGCGGCAGACATTCTTGCTGAACTTTACGAAGGTCAAGAGGGTTGATATGAGTCCCGCGCTGAAAACCGTTGCATCCCTTCCGGCCGACAGGCTGCGCCCCACCTGGCCCGTGGACCGCATTCCGTGGGAGGACAGCCGTGCCATACCGCGCGGCGGCCGCCGCCGTCCGGCCCAGCCCCGGGCTCTGGCTGCGCTGGAGCTTGCCGTGCATATCCGCAATTCCGGGTACAACGTGTACCTTGCCGGTTCCCCCGACCTCGGGCGCACCTATATGCTGTGCGATTTTCTCGAACCTCTGGCCCGCAAGGAACCCACGCCGCCGGACATTATTTATGTCAACAATTTCAAGGATGAAGACAGGCCGGTGCTCATACAGCTTCCGGCAGGTCAGGGCGTGCAGCTGAAAAATTCCCTGGCGGACGCCCTGCGGCAGATGCGCGAGGAGCTTCCCGCCCGTCTGGATTCCGACGTTTTTCTGCGCAAGCGCCGCGCCGGGCGTGAGCAGTTCCGCGAGGAACGCTCCGTGGTGGTGAAGGAGCTGGAACAGATGGCGGCGGAAAAGGGCTTTGCCCTGGATGCCGAGGAACAGGGAGCGCTCTCCCTTTTCCCCATGCAGGAGGGCAAGCGCCTGAGCGATGAGGAGGTGGCGCTTCTGGCCGCCCCGGAACGGCAGGAGTTCAAGCGCAGGGCCGATCAGCTTCTTCAGCGCATGGCCCCTCTGGTGCGCCGCATGGGGGAACTGGAAAAGAGCTTCCAGAAAAAGGAACATGAGCTGGAGCGCGAGGCTGCCGAATATCTGTTCAACCGTCTGGTGGCGCCTGTGGCGGAAAAGGCCTGCCGCGTTTCCGGCTGTGAGGAGAAAACCGACGCGCTGCGTACCTTCTTTGACGATCTGCGCGCGGATGTTCTGGATCATCTGGAGTTCTTCCTTCCGAGGGATACGCCTCCCTCCGCCCATGCAGACGCCGCTTCCGCCCCGCAGGAGCCGGATCTGTACCGCTACGGCGTGAATGTGGTGGTGGACAACGGAGACATGAGCGGCGCGCCCGTGGTGGTGGAGGATCACCCCACCTACGGCAATCTCCTCGGCTGTGTGGAGAGGGAATCGGAAATGGGCGCGCTGGTCACGGATTTCACGCTCATCAAGGCCGGTTCCCTGCACCGGGCCAACGGCGGATACCTTGTTCTGCACGTCAACGATCTTCTGGCCAACGGTCCCGCCTGGGAAGGGCTCATGAGGGCGCTCCGTTCCGGGGTGGCCCGCATCGAGGACCCGGATTTCAACGATACCTCGCGGGTAAAGGGCATAGAACCCGAACCCATGCCCCTGAATCTGAAGGTGGTGCTGGTAGGCGAGGACGAGCTTTATGAAGTGCTTCTGGAGCGCGACGAGCGCTTTGCCAAGCAGTTCAAGATCAAGGCGCAGATGAATTCGGAAACGGAGCGCACGGCTCCTGCGGTGCGCACATGGCTCTGCCAGCTTGCGCGCATCATGGACGAGGCCGACCTTCTGCCCTTCGACAGGGAGAGTCTGGCCGGTCTGGTGGATCACGGCTCCGAACTGTGCGAGGATCACCGCAAGCTTTCCCTGCGCTTCCCGCTCATGCGCGAAACGCTTATCGAAGCTTCGGCCATGGCGGCCATGGCGGGCAAGTCCATGGTGGACAAGGCCAGCCTGGATGCGGCGCTGAAGGCGCGGCGCAACCGTTCCGATCTGGTGGAAGAGCTGTTCATGGAGGAATACGACCGCGACGTGATCAAACTGCGCACTTCCGGTTCGGAAGTGGGCTGCGTGAACGGCCTTGCCGTGACCACCAGCGGCGATTACGAGTTCGGCCTGCCGCATCAGATCTCCTGCACCGTGGGTGTGGGCCACGGCGGCATCATCGACCTTGAGCGCGAGGCGGAACTCGGCGGCCCCATTCATACCAAGGCCATGATGATTCTGAAAAGCTATCTGGCCTCGCAGTTCGCGCACAACAAGCCTCTGGTGCTTTCCGGGAGCCTGTGCTTCGAGCAGAGCTACAACGGCATAGAGGGTGATTCCGCCTCCGGTGCCGAGCTTGCGGCCCTGCTTTCCGCTATTTCAGAAGTGCCGCTGCGCCTTTCCCTTGCCTTTACCGGCGCAGTGAGTCAGTCCGGTCAGATCATGGCCGTGGGCGGTGTGACGCGCAAGATAGAAGGCTTTTTCGAGCTGTGCTCCCGCCGCGGTCTCACCGGGGAACAGGGTGTGATTCTGCCCCGGGACAACGTGGAACACCTCATGCTCGATGAAAAGGTCATCAATGCGGTGCGCGAGGGCAGGTTCTCCATTTATCCCGTGACCCATATCGGGGAGGCCATGGAGCTGCTCACCGGCATGCCCGTGGGCCGCCGCCGCAAGGACGGCTCCTTCCCGAAGGACACGCTTTTCTACAAGGTGGATGAACGCCTCAGCGAACTGGGGTGGCTTGCCGAACACAGCTTCAAGACGAGAAGAAGAAAAGGCCGCGCGTAAGGCTTTTTCCGTGAAACAGAAACGTCCGCTCCGTACTGCACGGGGCGGACGTTTTTTCATGTCGTGAAGCAGAGCTTCAGGGTGATGCGGCGTTTTTTCAGTCAGCGTTCTGCGGCTTTTTCAGGAAAAAGGCGCACACGGCACCGATGAAGGCAAGGGGGGTGAGCAGGTGCATGGCGGGGGAAAGTCCGCCCCAGGCGTCGGCCGCCCATCCGAGCACGGGGGCGAAGACGCCGCCCACACTGACGGCCACGCCCAGCGTGATGCCCGAGGCAAAGCCCATGTTCCGGGCAAGGTAGCGCTGTCCCAGCACCACCAGGGAACTGAAGGGCGCAAACAGTCCCACGGCCAGAGGCGCAAGCAGCGCTCCGGCGATCCAGGGATTGGTGATGAAGGGGAAGGCGGCGAGCATGGGCAGGGTGAGTACGGAGGCCCAGCGTATGACGCGCCGGAAGCCCCAGCGATCGGCGGCGGCCCCGCCGGAAAGGTTGCTGATCACGCCGAAGAGGGAGAAGAGAACAAGCATGAGGTTGCCCGTGACGGCGGTCTGGTGGAAGACGCCCTGCCAGTAGAGGGGCAGATAGGTGGTGAAGGCCACGGTGAGTCCCGTGCGGGAGAGCAGGCAGCCGGAAAGAATGCTGAAGGCCCTCCAGTCGTTGGAGGCGGAGGTATTTGTTCCGTTGGAGGCGGGGCCTGCCGCCGCCATGTCCCAGGAACGGATGCGCCAGAAGAGCAGGGACGCCATCACGGCGGCAAGAATGATGAAGGCCGCGGTGCCGTGCAGTCCGAAGCCGGGCATACCGGGCAGGCCGCCCACCGCCAGTATGACGATGACGGGTCCCATGAGCATGCCGCCGTTGCCGCCTACGGAAAAGATGCTGAGGCCCACCCCCTTGTGGTCGCCGGAAACAATGTTGGCATAGCGCGCGGCCTCGGGGTGGAACATGGCTGCCCCTATGCCGCCGAAGACAAGGAAGGCGAACATGGTGTATTCGCTGGAAAGAAAGCCCGTGGCGCCTATGCCGATGCCGGCCATCAGAATACCCAGGGGGATGAACCATCCTTTGGACATTCTGTCGGCCAGAAGGCCGAGTCCGGGCTGCACCAGAGATGCCACCACCGAATAGGCGAAGGCCAGAAAGCCGCAGGTCTGGTAGTCAAAGTTGTGCGCCGCCGCAAGAAAGGGCAGCAGCGGGGCCAGAGCGTGGGAATTAAGGTCGCAGGAAAGGTGCCCCAGGGAGAGAAGGGATATTTTTTTGTAGTCCATGGCAGGGAATGAGGCGTGTTTGGTGTTTGCCCGGCACAGGCCGGGAAGGGAATGCCGCATGGTATGCCATGGCGCCTTGTGTAGCAAGTCTCCGGGCATGGGGAAAAGCGGCGGACACCGGCGCTTTTTGCCTGTATCCGCCGCCTTCCGTTTGCGGAGCCTTCCGCGGGGAAAGGCGCAGAGGAGGCGGCGCAGAAGAAAGCCGCCCCTGGAAACAGCGGGCGGCTTTTTCAGAGAAGCTTATCGCTTCAGGAAGTTCAGGCCTTCCTTCAGCAGGTTCCTGGCCTTTTCCTCCGTGTTTCTGCCCTGACGGAGCAGAGCATCCTTCGCATCCTTGAGCGGCACTTCCCTGAGCTTTACGGTGGAAGCTTCCAGAGAACGGAGCGTTTCCTTCAGCACGAGAGCGGCGGTCTGGGCGAAAGAAAGGCCCGCGCCTTCACGGCCGATGCCGGTGAGGCGGATTTCCGGCAGGGGGACGGAAACGGAAAGCTGAAGCAGGGGGATGAGCAGCGTGGCCTGGGCGTCGCGGATGATAAGTTCGTCGATGATGACCTTCTTCCGGGACTTGTCCGCCGTTTCCGGGGCGGCCTGCTGTCCGCCGCCGGGGGCGGCCTTTTCCTTGTCCGCCAGGCTCTGGACATGCTTCAGAATGGTTTCAATGTTGCTGCTTTCCTTGTTGAGTTCGTAGAGAATGGCCGGGTGGTCGATTTCTATTCTGGGGATGATGATGGTATCCTCAAGTACGGTGGCGGGTTCCACAGCCACGCTGACGGCGCCCACGCTGACGGCGGAACTTTTGCTGAAGCCTTCCGGGTTGCCCACGGTAAAGCCGGAGAAAACGCCCTTGCCGGAGAAGAGGGAAACGTCGGCCTTTTCCAGATGCACGGCGGTACCCGTGAGTTCAGGGCCGATGGTGTTCACCCCTTTTTCGATGACGGAATTCAGAGAAACAAGCAGGGCGACCGCAGCCGCCGCGATGATCACGACAAGAACAGCCGGAACGATGAGCCATTTTTTCATGGAAACCTCCATGAGCAGAAGAATGGGTGAAACGGAACGTCCTTGCCTGTATGGTACGAAAAAGCGGAAAGGAAATCCAGAAGATGGAGCCTTTTCTGCGCATGATAACGCCGCGGCGGCGCAAAAAAGGGAAAGGAAGCGGAGCGGAGGCTGTTTTTTGTGCTCCGAGAAGGCCCGGAGGCCTGCGGCACAGGCGGGGAAGCCTTGCCATGGCATGAGGAAACGATTAAAGTCCTTCCGTCCGTGCCGAAGGCGCGGGGAAGGAGCCTCATGCCCAGAATAGCCGTATTTCATGCCGACAATCTCGCCGTGCTGAAAGCGCTGCCCGACGCCTGCATCGATCTTATCTACATCGATCCTCCGTTCAATACCGGCAAGGTGCAGCGGCGCACGCAGATAGCCACCATCCGTGACGACAACGGCGACAGGGTGGGGTTCAAGGGCCAGCTCTACCGCACCGTGCGGGGCGGAACCAGCGGCTACGACGACAGATTCGACGACTTTCTCGGTTTTCTTTTTCCGCGCATGCAGGAAGCCTACCGTATTCTCCGCCCGGAAGGATCGCTGTTCTTTCATCTCGACTACCGGGAAATCCATTACTGCAAGGTCATGCTGGACGGCATTTTCGGCCGTGCCTCCTTTATTAATGAAATCATCTGGGCCTATGACTACGGGGCGCGCTCGAAAAAGCGCTGGTCCGCCAAGCACGACAACATACTCTGGTATGCCAAGAACCCGGATTCCTTCACCTTCAATTTCGAGGCCATGGACCGTATCCCCTACATGGCTCCCGGACTGGTGGGGCCGAGCAAGGCGGCCCGCGGCAAAACGCCCACGGATGTATGGTGGCACACCATAGTCAGCCCCAACGGCAGGGAAAAGACGGGCTATGCCACGCAGAAGCCCCGCGCCATCATCGACCGTATCGTCAAGGTGCATTCCCGGCCGGGGGATGTACTGTGCGATTTTTTCGCCGGCAGTGGCACCCTGGGGGAATCGGCGTTTCAACTCGGGCGCAACGCCCTGCTGGTGGACAGCAACCTTGAGGCCATACACGTCATGAAACGGCGTTTCGCCGGGCTGGATGTGGAGTGGCGCAGGGGGGCGGCCCGCGTGAAGGCTTCCCTGTCCTCTCTTAAAAAGGAAGCGGAGGAGCATGTGCCGGAGCTGCCTGTGCAGGATCTGCCTTCCCCCGAACCCGGGCCTGCCTCCCCCCGCAGAAAAAGTGTTTCTTCCGGGAAATGATCCTTTCCGCCTTCTGCGGAGAGGGGAGCGGCTTTTTGAAGAACAGTCTTTTGGGTCGGCACGTTCCGCCCGGAACGGGACTTTCGTCTTTCCTAGTGCAGAAAGAGCGCGAGCAGGGGAAGCAGGATGAGCGAAAGCAGGGTGCTTGAAATGACGGCAAAGGATGCGTCGTTTTCCGCCACCTTGTAGGAATCGCTCATGGCGTAGGCCAGCGTTCCCACGGGCATGGCGGAAAGCAGCACGCCCATGGAGCGCCAGGGTTCCTCCACGCCCAGAGCAGTAAGGGCGGCCATGGCGATGACGGGCTGAAGCAGGAGCTTGCCGAAGAAGAGAATGCCCTGCCTGCCCGGATGGAAGACACCTTCACTGTGATGGCGGAGTCTTGCGCTGATGACGATGCCCAAAGAGACCAGAGCGCAGGGCATGACCGATGCGCCCAGAGCGCGGCATGCCGATTCCAGCATGGTGGGGACGGCCGTTCCCGTAAGATAGAACAGCGCGCCGCCGATGCTTGCGAGCACCACGGGGTTGGTGATGAGGGCAAGCGCCACGGTGCGTATGGGGTGGCGCCCTTTGGCTCCGTTGTTCACGAGAATGAAGAGGGTGATCAGAACCATGGGGATTTCCAGAATATTCGTGAGCGTGCTCGCCAGCACGGCGGAGGCGTTGCCGGGGTAGAGCGCCATGAGCACGGGCAGGCCCACGAGCACTACGTTGGGGAAGCTTGCCAGCATTGACAGCATGACATCCTCTTTATAGCCTTCCTGCGGATGCAGGTGATGGAAGGCGGGGATGAGCAGGCCGAAGGTGACGAAGAGGCACAGGCTGAATCCGGCGAGAAAGGCCCCGTGATGCAGATCTTCCGCCCGGCACTGTGCAATGGAAAGAAAGATGAGGGACGGCAGTCCCAGATTGACGAGAAACTGGTTGAGCGTGGTCTGACCGAACGGGGGTACGAGCTGGAAGCGCTCTGCCAGCATGCCCAGAAAAAGCAGAATGAACACCGGCGAGAGCAGGAGAAAGATATTCCACATGGAAAGGCTCCGGGCGCGCCGGAGCGCGCCGTGTTGTCTTTGGGTGCGCCCTGCGGAAGGCAGGGGGCGTGAAAAGAGCGTGAGGCGTGCCCGGTGATGCCTTTTTTCCTCGTCGTTCCCGGCCGGGCCCCGGGAAGAAAGGGAACATTGCGCCGGAAAAGGCCCGTGTGCAAACGAGAATATTTTTTGGTCGGGATAAGTTTTTCTTATGTTGGATACGCCTCCGCTGAATGCGCTTGCCGCCTTTGAGGCGGCGGCGAGGCTTTGCAGCTTCACCCGTGCCGGTGAGGAACTGTGTGTGACTCAGGCCGCCATAAGCCAGCACATCCGTCACCTTGAGGAGTACCTCGGGGTGCCTCTGTTCATCCGTCGTGCGCCGGGCGTACGTCTGACGCCGGACGGGGAACGGTATTACCGTACGGTTTCCGCGGCTCTGGAATCGCTGCGTCTGGAAAGTGCGCGCATAAGGCGGGGCGCGGGGCAGCTTGTGGTGGTGGCGGAAGCGAGCTTCGCCAACCGGTGGCTGGCTCCCCGTCTGAGCCGTTTCTGTGAGAGGGCTGCCGACATTGATCTGCGCATCGCGCCGCATCCCGGCCTGCCGGAGCTGGGGCCCGAGGTGGATATCGTCATCCGTCGGGACATGCCCGCCTCTCCGGGGCTGTACCGTCTGGTTCTGCCCGGCGAAAGGCAGTTTCCCGTATTCAGTCCGGCCTATCTGCGCCAGCGGGGGCAGGACTGGAAGAACGACCGCCTGCTCCGTTCCCCCGAAGGGGGAGAAGAGGCCTGGGAGCGCTGGTTCTCCCATTTCGGGGAGCGGCCTTCCCTCAGCTTCGGGCCTATGTTTCAGTTTACCTATATGGCGCTTGCGGCCGCCGCCGAAGGGAGGGGTGCGGCGCTGGGAAGTTCCCTTCTTGTGGCGGAGGATCTGCGGGCCGGGCGTCTCACGGCGCCGGATGCGCCGTCCACGGAGGTGAAGCGGCGCTATGTTGCGGCATGCCCCGTGGAAGCCGCGCACTCTTCGCGGCTGAAGGCCTTTTTCGGCTGGATGCGTGATGAACTTGAGAGGGACAGGGCGGAATTTCCCGGGATGTTTCCGGAGGATGCGGCCCTGTAGCGCCGCTCATGCGGGGGCCCCCATTACTTGTTGACGAGGCCGGCAAAGGGTTTTATAAAAATGGCTTTGGCGCGTTTTTCAGAAAGGCCGTAACGGTCTTCCTTTTATTTTCCAAGGTGCGTCCGAAAGGAGAAATATATGTCGAACATGACTATCGTTGGTGCGCAGTGGGGCGACGAGGGCAAGGGCAAGATCGTCGATCTGCTCACTTCCGAAGCGGATATGGTGGTCCGTTTCCAGGGCGGCAATAATGCCGGGCATACGGTCATTGTCGATGGCAAGAAGTATGTCCTGCACGTTGTCCCCTCGGGCATTCTTCACCCCGGGAAGATGTGCATCATCGGCAACGGCGTCGTGCTTGACCCGGAAAACTTCCTTGAAGAAATAGACGCTCTGCAGAGCCTCGGGCTGGACGTGAGTCCCGAACGGCTGAAGATCAGCTACAAGACGCACCTTATCATGCCCTATCACCGCATCATCGACGGCGCGCGTGAGGGAGCCTCCAAGAACAAGATCGGCACCACCGGTCGCGGCATCGGTCCCTGCTATGAGGACAAGAAGGCCCGCGTGGGCGTTCGTGCCGGTGATCTCACCGATCCCGAGGCGCTCAAGGCCAGGGTTACCCGTGCGCTGGAAGAAAAGAACGTGCTCTTCACCCAGCTTTACGGTCTGCCTGCGCTGGATCCCGAAACCGTGTTCAACGATCTCATGGCCATTGCACCCCGCATCGTGCCTTATCTGGCCGACGTTTCCACGCTCATCATGGATGCTCAGGAAGCGGGCAGGAACATCATGTTTGAAGGCGCGCAGGGCGTGATGCTGGACATCGACCACGGCACCTACCCCTTCGTGACCTCCTCCAACGTGGTGTGCGACAACGCTTCCATCGGTTCCGGCGTGAATGCCGGCATCATTGATCAGCGCATCGCCATTGTGAAGGCCTATACCACCCGCGTGGGTTCCGGTCCCTTCCCCACGGAACTTTTTGATGAAACGGGCGAATTTCTGCGTCGTCAGGGCGGAGAATACGGCGCCACCACGGGCAGACCCCGCCGCTGCGGCTGGCTCGACCTTGTGGTCCTGCGCGAAATGATCCGCCTGTGCGCCCCCACCACCATGGCGCTGACCAAGGTGGACGTGCTGAGCGGGCTGAAGGAAATCAAGCTCTGCGTGGCCTACGAATACGAGGGCAAGGTGGTGAAGTATCCGCCTCAGACTCCGCGCGGTCTGGAACAGTCCAAGCCCGTGTTTGAAGTGCTGCCCGGCTGGGATGAGGATCTTTCCGGCTGTGAGGGCTGGGATGATCTTCCCAGAAACTGCCGCCGCTACATCGAGCGCGTGGAGGAACTTCTGGGCGTGAAGGCGGGCTTCATCTCCGTCGGCCCCGACAGGAAACAGACCTTCCGGCGCTGATATGGCGGCGGGAAAGGAATCGAAAAAGGCGGGCGCGGCGCGCTCTGCGGCCGAGGTGGAACTGCCCGGCGTGGAGCAGGCGCGCGCCGCCTTGTCTTCTGCACTTTCTTCCGAGCTGGAGCGGCCCCGTTCGCTGCTCTATGCCATGCTGGAACATCCCCCGCAGCTTCTGCATCTGGAAGGGGGGGATGTCTCCTCCCGTGTGTCACTCGCCCTCTGGTGGGCCGCGCTGCTCAACTGCGAGGGGCCGGAACCCCGGCCCTGTCTGGAGTGCCCCGCCTGCCTTCGCACGGGGGCGCTCATGCACCCCGATCTTTTTCTGCTCGACGGGCGTGTGTCTTCCATAAAAATAGATGATGTGCGGGCATTGCGGCCCGTGCTGGGCGAACATCCCCGCTTCGGGCGCCGCCGCGTGGTGGTGCTTGCCGAGGCGCAGGCTCTGGGCGTGGAGGCGGCCAACTCCCTGTTGAAGGTGCTGGAAGATCCGTGTCCCGACACCTGTTTCGTGTTTACCGCACCGCAGAGGGAGCGCCTTCTGCCGACGCTGGTTTCCCGGGGATGGGTGATCACGCTTCCCTGGCCGCAGCCGGGGGGAGCGCCTTCCGGGGAACTCGGCCTCTGGGATCAGGCTCTGGCGCGTTTTGCCGTGGAAGGCCGGGGCTGGTTCGACCTTTCGCAGCTCCGCAACGGGCTGGATGCGGCAAAGGCGCAGCAGGTGGTGCTTGCAGGCAGAAAGGCCCTGGCCGACCGCCTTGCCGGGCGCGAAGGCGGAGCGCTTGCCGCGGTATTCAGGCCTCTGCCCGAGGCATGGCTTCTTGAGCTTGATGAACTTTTTTCCGAAACGGAAGACGCGCTTCAGGCGCAGGTCAATCCGCTGCTGGCTCTGGACGCCATGGCCTGCGGCGTGCATGACGTGGTGCGCCGCACTTCTTCCAAACCTTGACAGGGCGGCTCTTCGTTCCTACTTTTCGCTTACCATTATGGAGGTCATTCATGAGTCAGGAATTTGAACATAAGGAATCCATGAACGAGGAAGCGGAACTCGAAGCCCGGGAGGAAGCCCGGGAAGAGGAAGCCCCCGTCAGGGAAAAAACGGAAGAAGAGCAGCTTGAAGAATGCCGCGCGAAGCTCTGCTCCGCCTGCGACGTGGCGGCGGAAGCCAATGCCGTCAAGCTCCGCGCCCTGGCTGAAATGGACAATTTCAAAAAACGTCTTCAGCGCGAAAAGGAAGAACAGGCCCGCTATGCGGCGGAAAAGGTGCTTGCCGATCTTCTGCCCACGCTGGACAATCTCGACCTTGCGCTCCAGTACGGCGGTCAGTCGGAAGAGAGCCGCAACATGATGGTGGGCGTGGAAATGACCCGCACCATGCTGCTCGATGCGTTGAAGAAGCATGGCCTTGTACCCGTGGGTCAGGTGGGTCAGCCCTTTGATCCCAACGACCACGAAGCCGTGGGCCAGGAAGAGGCCGAAGGCATGGAAGCGGGACTTATCGTGCGCATCATGCAGAAGGGCTACAGGCTCAACGAGCATCTTCTGCGCCCGGCGCGCGTCATTGTTTCCCGGTAGCGCCCTGATCCCGGTGCGCTGCGGCAGAAGCTGCGCGGGACTTTCCGCAGTCGGAGGCCGCATGTGCCGGAACATGCCGTGAAAAGCGTTGAACGGAGCACGTCTTCGGGCGTTGTCTCCGTTCTTTGCTTTCCAGGGTGCTCCATGGCGGTCATCTTCATGTCCGCCGTTTCTGCGTAACCTTTCTTAAGGAGAGACAAGATGCAGGTTCTTCTCATCAATTCCAGCCCCCATGCCAGGGGCTGCACGTGGACGGCCCTTTCCGAAGTGGCCGCGGAACTGGAAAGACAGGGCATAGGTTCCCATATCTTTCAGCTGGGCACGCAGCCCGTGGCGGGATGCCTCGCCTGCGGCATGTGCCGCAAGACGGGCCGCTGCTTCCGCGACGACAAGGTCAACGAGGCCCTTGCCCTGGTGCCCGATTTCGATGCCTTCATCTTCGGTACGCCCGTGTATTACGCCTCCGCCTCCGGTCAGCTGGAAAGCTTCATGGACAGGCTCTTTTTCTGCGGTTCCTCGCTTTTTGCCAACAAGCCCGGCGCGGCGGTGGTGAGCTGCCGCAGAGGCGGCGCTTCCGCGGCCTTTGAGCAGGTGAACAAATACTTCGGCATGAACAACATGCCCATAGTCACCTCCACCTACTGGAACCAGGTGCACGGCAATACTCCCGAGGAAGTGCTGCAGGATGCCGAAGGGCTGCAGACCATGCGTCACCTGGCCCGCAACATGGCATGGATGCTCCGCTGCATTGAGGCGGGGCGTGCCGCCGGTGTGCCTCAGCCGGAAATGGAACCCATCGTCCGCACGAACTTCATCCGCTAGGGGCGCGATTCTTCCACCATTGCGGGAAGAGGCCCGGGGGCGTATCCTCTGCGGGAGATTCTCCGGGCTTTTTTCCGCCTGCTCTGTACTTATCACCGGCCTGCCGTCGCCGTTTCCCGGCTTCGGTCAAAGGCCGGTTCCTTTGTCTCGCCCCATGAAACACGGAAAGACTCCGTACAGCCTGTAAAGGCCCGCGAACGAAGAGGGGCGGGCGGAGCTGTGCGGTCAGGCGAGGCCTTCTCTGCGCCAGGCATGCATGATCTGCGTTGCGCAGGCGCCTGACGGTACGCGGAGTGCCGGAAGAACCATGCCTTTTCTGGGGGAGAATCTGCCCCGGCATGTTCCAGGGGCCGGATGCAGGCTGGATGTTGTGCGCCTGTCAGGAGCAGGCCTTCCCGGAATGTCCGCAAGCCCCTCTGATGTCGTCCACGGACCGATTCCCGGAAAGAACCGGGAGCCCATTCACCACAACAAGCTCTGCCGAGTGCCGTCATGAATGTTTCCCGCGTATGTTCCGGTCACGCCCTGGCCTTTTTCACTGTTTTCGTATGGGGCGTCACCTTTGTGAGCACCAAGGTGCTGCTTGTGGACTTCCAGCCCGTGGAAATTCTGTTTCTGCGCTTCGCCATGGCCTTTTGTGCGCTGTATGCGGCCTGTCCCGGCCCCCTGCCGGGCATGACGCCGCGCCGTCACCTGACTGCGGCCGCCGCCGGGCTTACGGGTATCTGTCTTTATTATCTTCTGGAAAATATCGCCCTCGCCCATACCATGGCTTCCAACGTGGCCGTCATTCTCACGGCAACGCCCATGTTCACCGCCCTGGTGGCCCGTTTCGTGCTGGGGGGAGAGGAAAGGCTCGGTCTGCGCTTCTATCTGGGGTTCATCGTCGCCATGACGGGCATCTGCCTCATTTCCTTCAACGGTTCGCAGCTTTCCCTGAATCCCGTGGGCGACATTCTGGCCGTGAGCGCGGCCTTTGTGTGGTCCTTTTATGCCTGTTTCACGCGCATCATGGGCATGTGGGGCTGCAATCCCATACAGATCACCCGCATCACCTTCGGCTGGGGCATGCTGTTCATGCTGCCTTTTCTGGCCTTCTTCGGCTTTGACTGGGAGCTGGAGCGCTTCCTTCGGCCCGTCAATCTCGGCAATCTGCTGTTCCTCGGGCTGGTGGCCTCGGCCATGTGCTTCACCACATGGAACATGGCCGTACGTTCTCTGGGAACGGTGCGCGCAAGTCTGTATATCTACCTTGTCCCCGTCATTACCGTGGCGGTTTCCGTCGTCGTCCTGGGGGAAAGGCTTACCCTGCTTTCCGCTCTGGGAACGGCGCTGACGCTGGCGGGCCTTTTTCTCTCGCAGTCGGACAGGCGCTGAGCCTTTTTTCCGCTCTGGAAAAGGATTTCTCCGGCCTGATGCTCGGGGCGGGAAAGGCGCTTTTCCGTCTTCGGTGCGGCGTTACGGCTTGACGGCCCGGGTGGCCAGGAAGGAGGGGAAGAACCTGTCCTGCAGGCGGGAGCCTCCGAAGGTGTCCTCGTACAGGGCTGTGAGAACAAAGCCCGCCGCCATCTGCCCCTGCAGCTGTTCTTCCAGCGTATGGCCGAATTCCGCGGCCTCGTTGTTCTGCGCAAGTTCTTCCGCACTCCGGTAGTCGAGGTCGGAATAGGGCAGGGGATGGCGTACCTGAAGAATGCCCTGATCCAGCTTTTCCCAGTCGAACAGATAGAACACGGGATTCATGAAGCCGCTCATGAGCACGCCGCCCTTTTTCAGCACGCGGAAGGCCTCGTTCCATACGGGCTGGACATGCGGCACGAACAGATTGGACACGGGGTGCACGATGATGTCGAAGCATTCCGCCTCAAAGATGCCGCTTTCCGTCATGGAGGCGCATACCGTCTGCAGGTCGAGCCCCTCGCGCACGGCCACGGCTCTGTCCTGCTCAAGCTGAGCCTCTGCACTGTCGAGCACCGTCACTTCGGCCCCGGCCGCGGCAAGCACGGGCCCCTGCTGACCGCCGCCGGAGGCCAGGCACAGGATGCGTTTTCCCCTTACCGGGGGAAACCATGCGGCGGGAACCGGGCGCGATGCGGTGAGCACGATGCTCCAGTCACCCCGTCGTGCGCGGGCGATGGTTTCGCTGTCCACAGGTACGGTCCAGGGCGACTTTTGCCGTACTTTTTCTTCCCAGGCCCTGCCGTTCAGGGCAATGATGTCCATGCTGATCCTCCGTCCTGCACAAGGCATGCTGTGACGGGTTCGTGTTCCGCAGGAGCCGTTGCGGATTTTTGCGGGAATCTCCGGCAGAAGCCGGGAAAATGATGCGTTTTTCTCTTTCGGCGTAAGAGGGGGGGCGTTGCCCCGGTCTGCACGGGATTTCCGGCAGACCGGGAAAGCCGTATGCTCAGGGCTTACTTCTTCTTGCCGAAGTGGAGGATATGCCCCATTTTTTCCTGCTTGGTGCGCATGTAATGTTCGTTGGTGGCACACAGGCCGATTTCCAGCGGCACGCGCTCCGCGATTTCCAGCCCGTAACCTTCCAGACCCACGATTTTGCGGGGGTTGTTGGTCATGAGGCGCAGGCGGCTTATGCCGAGATCGCGCAGTATCTGCGCGCCCGCGCCGTAATTGCGAAGATCCGGGGCGAAACCGAGTTTGATGTTGGCTTCCACCGTGTCGTAGCCCTGTTCCTGCAGGGCGTAGGCGCGAATTTTGTTGGCAAGGCCTATGCCGCGCCCTTCCTGCCGCATGTAGAGCAGGGCGCCGCGCCCTTCCTTTTCAATCTGCATGAGGGCGGCCGCAAGCTGATTGCCGCAGTCGCAGCGCAGGGAACCGAAGGCGTCGCCGGTGAGGCATTCGCTGTGCACGCGCACAAGCACCGGAGAAGGATCGATCCTTTCATCCACGTCCCCCTTGACCAGGGCGATATGGGTGTCGGAAGAGGCATCGCTTTCATAGGCGATGATGCGGAACGTGCCGTACTTGGTGGGCATGTGCGCTTCCGATACGCGGCGTACGGCCAGCTTGCCGTAGCGGATGTGATAGCGGATGATGTCGCGTATGGCGGCGATATGCAGATTGTGGGCCTCCGCAAAGGCTTCAAGGTCGTCCATGCGGGCCACGGAGCCGTCTTCCTTCAGAATTTCACAGATGGCCGCAGCGCCTTTCATGTTGGCGAACAGGGCGAGGTCCACACTTCCTTCGGCTATGCCCACACGGGTGAGCACGCCGCCCTTTCTTGCCCGCAGGGGGAAGACGTGGCCGGGGGTGACGATGTCTTCCGGCCCTGCGCCGTCGGCCACGGCGGCCTGTATGGTGACGGCGCGGTCGGCGGCGGAAATACCCGTGGTCACGCCTTCGCGCGCTTCAATGGATACGGTGAAGGCGGAACCGTGCCCCGGCATGCTTGCAGGCATGAGGGGAAGCTCAAGCTTGTCGGCCAGCTCCGGCGAAAGGGCCAGACATACCAGCCCGCAGGCGTGACGAGCCATGAAATTGACGGCTTCGGCGGTCACGCGCTCGGCCGCCATGACCAGATGGCCGCTGCATTCACGATCGTCGTCGTCCACAAGAACGATCATGTTGCCGTTGCGGATATCGCTGATAGCCTGTTCGATGGAGCAAAGAGAAGATGACTGACGCATGACAAACTCCCTGGAGATGTCAACATCAGGGCCGCAAGAGGCGCTAGGAGAGAGGAGAGTGCTTCAGAATACTGAGATCCATGCTCTTTCTTCCGGACTGTTACCGTCGGCCCCGGACTTTCACCGGATCTGCGCCTTTTCCCTTGAAAACGCGCCCGCGGGCTGCCCCTGTGGGGTTCACCGCCGGTGGGGACTTGCACCCCGCCCTGAGAATTTCTGTATTTTTTAATGCCGTGACATTTTCTGTCAAGGGGCTTTCGCCGGGCTTCCCTGTTTCTTCCCCCGGAATTACAGAAAATATTTCCGTATATTCCGTTGCATGGCGCGTCTTCTTCGGCAGTATTGCGTCGGAAGGTCCTTTTCTTTCTTCTGCGCCGGGCGGGAGCATGTAAACGGCGGAAGGCGTTTTTCTCCTGCGCGGCAGGGAGCCGGTCACGCAGAAATGCGGGGAAAATCTGCTTGCCTGTCAAAAGAAAAGAGCGTATAAGAAACATCCAAATCTGAATTTATCCACGGTGAAGCCACATAACGGTTTGGTAAATCTCTCCTTACGGGGAGTTTAGATAAAGGGCAGTCGAGCTGCCTCTTCTAAAAGAAGCCCGGAAGCTAGCGCCGGGCTTCTTCTTTAAAAAACAGCGCATTTTCTGAAGATTTTTCCGTTTTTCTGCCGCGCGGTGCCATGCCGGAATACCGGCGGGCGCGCTCCGTGAAATCATACGCCGCGAGCGTTTTTAATGTCCATCAGGAGGCCCCATGGTTCCCCTTTTTTCCGCCTCTCCGTTTGAGCTGGGCGAAGTGTCCGTGCATGCCGAACTGGAATTTCTGCCCGATCAGGAGCTGATGAGCCTCTGGGAACAGACGCAGCTTGCCATGGCCGCCATAGAAGGCAACGGCGGAAGTGCGAAAATGGCCCATGCCTATGAGTATGCCGTGCTCATGGAAATGCAGAGAAGGCTGGCCGGCCGTTCGGCCCGGGAGCTGTTCGGTTCGGACGACGTGCGCATGGAATACGATGCGAAGCGTTCCCCTCAGGCAGAGTTGAAGGGCTGATTTTTCAGGATAACCCGGCCGATGGCGTTTTGCCGGAGCTTTTGTGCGGCTCTGTCCGCTTTTATGTCTCCGTCTTTTCTGCGATGCGGAACAAGGCTCCGCTAGCGGACTTCTTCAGTTCATTTCTTCTGCCGCAGGGAAAGTTCCTGCGAAAAGTGCGGGAAGTCGCCCCGGGCATCATTCTTCTTCAGCAAGGGGAAATTCCCGCCCCGGCCCCCGGCAGTTTCCCGCTCCGCCCTCGTCTTTTGCTGCACGCATGCAGAAAAAGCCCTCAGGCATCGTGCTGATTGCCTGCCTCAGGGGAGCAGCACAACGGCCTGCAATACCTGTTCCTGTTCCGCCCAGTGGCTTTTGTAGGCCATGGAGGGGTGGTCGCTCATACCCATGTCGTAGCGTACGGCGCCTTCGTCGCAGAGCTGAAGAATCTGTTCCATCTGGAGCAGGTCGCCTATGGAAAAGGCTTTCCAGTCCGCCGCATAGCTGAACTGCTGGCCGCGATAGTACGGCCCCGCCATGCCGCCGAAAATAAAACCGATATCCCTGCCTTCATGAGTGGCGAACATGACGCGCGCCCCGCCGTACAGGGAAAGGCGGCGTATCATGGCATGGTAGAATTCCCGGGACGGCGTTTCCGTCATGCCGCAGTGGTCCCGTCCCTTCCAGCTTTGTTCCTCCACGGCCAGCATGCGGCTGTAGAGCCTGTCGGCTTCTTCGGGGGACAGGGGCGTGTGGCGCTCAAACACGACGCCCTGTTCAAGGGCCTTTCTGCGCGCTTTTTTCATCTTTGAACGGAAGTTGGCCGAGCGCCGGGAAAGGTAGCCGTCCATGCCGCCTTCCAGGGAAGCGCAGCGCTGCAGGGATAAGGGCTGTTCCAGAAAGCGGCAGAAGCGTCCCAGTTTCTGATAAAGCCGCAGAAGAAGCGTGCTGCCTCTTTCCATCCCGCTTATGAGAAAGGCGGGCGGAACAGCGCCCGGGCTTTGAAGGATGCGACGGAAAAAACGGACGAGCAGTTCTTCCGCCTCCGCTCCGAGGAGCGGACAGCCGGAAATCCAGTGCGATTCCACAGGAACGAAAATGATTCTCCCGGAAGGCAGGGCCATTTCCGCAAAGGCCATGAGATTTCCCTCTTCTTCCTCAATGAGCAGGCGGCGCGAAGGGGCGAAGGCATCGTGAAAGCCGTTTTACATGCGCCTACCGCCATTATATTTCAATGAGTTATAGCACATTGAGGGGCATAAAATGTCACCAAAACTCTCTGTGCTTGT
>NZ_CALUWY010000034.1 GCF_944324615.1 uncultured Mailhella sp. | reverse complement strand
TCTCCCCCAAACGCCCCGCCCTGCAAAAAAAATGCGCGTCCGGTATGCCGGACCTGGGGAAGGGACGACGGGCGCCCTGAGTCTTCCCTGCCTGACGGAGCCCCGGCATACGCTATCGCGCCCTCTTTGCCGGGGCTCCGGGCAGGCCTCCGCCCTTCCTGCACTCTGCACCGCTCCCTGAGCTCTGTCCGCATGCTCCGCGCAGCATAAGGGCCAGTGCCGGGGGCCTGCGGTATCCCGCACCCTCCGCAGAACGGCTTCCCGGCTCTGTTCCATGGGTGCGGCAGGGGAAAACAGGGCCGCGCTCCCCGCCTCCCGTTTTTTCTCAAAAAAAAGCCCGACTCCGGAAAACGGAGGGAAACAGACAGGCTCCGCCCCCCCCATCTCCCCCAAACGCCCCGCCCTGCAAAAAAAATGCGCGTCCGGTATGCCGGAGCGCGCATCATCACTATCCTGCGGAAAAGCCGGGAGCGATCAGAACATATTGTCTTCCTGCTCGAAGGCCCGCTGATAGTAGTCCTTGAGATCGCGGCACAACGTTTCCAGAATGTCGCGCCGGCTGAAGGAATTGTTCCAGATGAGATAGATGTTGTGGGTGGCAAGGGCCATGTTGTCCATGTCCAGGATGACGAGATTCTTCATGGATTCATCGCGCGCAATGCGCCGCGCAAGGCCCAGGGGAACGGCCGTCCAGCCGATGCCCAGCGAGGCCCAGTAAATGGCGGCGAGCACGTCGTTCACCTCCCAGTACTGGGAATTGAGCAGGTAGCGCTGCGCGCGGGAGGTGTTGAAGAGTATCTGCCGCTGCCCGGCCAGATCGTCCATGTCCACATGCTTCTTCTGCCCCAGCGGGGAATTGCGGGAAGCCACGAGGCAGTACCGCATCTGCCCGAGGCACATCATTTCGCAGTTTTTCTTGATTTCGGGCAGCTGCCCCAGCACCAGCCCCATGTGTGCCCCGCCGTCGCTCACCTGATTCCACACCTCATCCAGAGAAACGATGTGGAAGGAGCCGCTCAGAAAGGGATACTGCTCCGAAAGCGAAGCCAGCCCCTCGGAAATGCCCTGAAAAGGTATGCCGTGGCTGATGACCACGTTCAGCCTCACCGCATCGCCGTTGTACTGAGCCACGGCGCAGGAATCGAAACGGTAGCTCTGCCGAAGCACGGCGTGCGCCTCGGGAAGCAGCGCGCGCCCCGCTTCGGTAAGCACGGGGGAACGGGAAGAGCGGTCAAAAAGCTCCACCCCGAGGCTGTCCTCCAGCATGGCGATATGGGTGCTCACCACCGACTGCGCCCTGCCCATGGCACGACCGGCCGCGGAAAAGGAACCTTTTTCCGCAGCGGTGACAAAGGCACGCAGCTGTTCTATGGTCCAGTTCATGTTTCCTCCTTCTGGAAACATAAGTCTCTTTTTGTATCAAAATATTGATGCTTCTTGATTTTTTATAACAAGAAATATACGGTATGTCCACACGGCATATTGAAGGATATTCGCCGTGAAAGGCAGTTTTCCCGGGGCGTTCCTGCGGGACACACCCCCTGCCCGTCCAGGAGAATTTGTATAATTTCAACATGTTGAACATCATAAAGGATACAGGAGCATCTTTATGATCAAAATGCTGTCGCTTCTTGCCCCGGCCTTCATGCTGATTCTTTCGGGGTGCAGCCTCGCCCCCGACTATCAGCGACCGGAAATGGATATCCCGCAGACATGGGAAGAATCTCAGTCGCAGGCCCTCCAGATGAAATGGTGGGAAAGATTCCACGATGAAACGCTGAATGCGCTGGTGGAAGAAGCGCTGAAGAACAACAAAAACATCGCCCAGGCCATGGCCAACGTGGATCAGGCCCAGGCCGGACTCGGCATCGCCCGCGACGCGCTCCTGCCCGTACCCGCGGCCTCGGCGGACGGCACGCGCACCATGGCGCGTTCCTCCACCTCGCCCGTCGCCCTGCAGAACGGCGGCAAGAACACGCACAACTTCTCCGGCGCCCTTGCCGCAAGCTGGACGCTGGACTTCTGGGGCAAGTACTGGAACGCCGCCGAATCGGCCCGCTCCACCCTGGTGGCCACCGAAGCCGCGCGCGACAACGTCATTCTCACCGTGGCCGCAAGCACGGTGGAATCCTATTTCTGGCTGAGCGCCTACACCTGGCAGGAAGAAATCGCCGAGGAAGTGCTGAAGAACCGCGAAGCCTCCCTGAAAATCTATCAGAACCGCTTCGACAACGGGCAGATCAGCGACCTTGACATCCTGAGCATACGCGCCAACGTGGAAACGGCCCGCAACGCGCTGGCCACGGCCCGCATCGCCAAGAACGCGGCCGAAACCTCCCTTGCCGTGCTTGTCGGCCGTTCGCCTGCGGAAATTATGAAGAAGAACGCCATCACGGCCAAGCCCTCCCTCATGAAATCGCTGGACAAGACGCCCGTCCTGCCTTCCGGCATGCCCTCCCAGCTGCTGGAACAGCGCCCCGACATCCGTCAGGCCGAAGCCAACCTGCAGGCCGCCAACTACGACATCGGCACGGCGCGCGCCTCGTTCTTCCCCTCCTTCTCCCTCACCGGGCTTCTCGGCGGAGCCAGCCTTGAGCTGAACGAATTTCTCAGAAGCTCCAACCAGTACGCGAGCCTCGGCGGAAGCATAAGCCTGCCCCTCAATTTCTGGACCATCAAGCGCACCGTGGACAGCGCCGAAGCGGCCAAGAAGGCCGCCGTGGCCACCTATGAGCTCACGGTGCAGAACGCCTTCAAGGACGTGCGCGACGCTCTCGTTTCCCAACTGGAGTACGCCCATTCCGTGGATGCGCTCACCCGTCAGGTAGACTACCTTTCCCGCGCGGTCATGCACGCGCGCACCCGCTACGACAACGGTTTCGCCTCCTATCTCGACCTGCTCACCGCGGAAAGCAATCTCTTCACCGCCCAGCAGTCCCTTGCCGTGGCCCATGCCAACCACCTCGTGAGCATCGCCGAAGTGTGCCTCGCCCTCGGCGGCGGCTGGCAGGAATAACCTTACCACTCCATCCGTATTCAAGGAGCACATCATAATGTCCAGACTTCATACCCTCGCGCCCGCTCTGCTGGTGCTTCCCCTCCTTCTTGCCGGTTGCGATCAACTGAGCGGCCTTATTTCCAAAAAGGAATCCGCCCAGGCTCCCCAGGCGCGCGTCACGCGCGTGACCTGCGTGGAGCTGACCCCGCACAAGGTGGACATCCAGCGCGAGCTTACGGGCCGCACCAGTTCCTACCGCTGGGCCGAAGTACGCCCCGAGGTGGGCGGCATCCTGAAAGAGCGCTGCTTTACCGAAGGCGCCATGGTCAAGGAAGGCGACGTTCTCTACCGCATCGAGCCCGACACCTACAAGGCAGCGCTCGACAAGGCCAAAGCCGACCTTGCCAGCGCCGAGGCCAACCTCAACGTGACCAGGCTTCGCGAACGCCGCACGGCCAGCATGCTCAAGACCAAATCCGTGAGCCAGCAGGACTACGACGACGTGAAGGCCACCCTGCGCCAGGCCGAGGCTTCCGTGCAGGCCTGCAAGGCGGCCGTGGATTCGGCGGAAATCAATTACCGCCGCACCGAGGTGCGCGCCCCCATCAGCGGCCGCATCACCCTCAGCAACTACACCGTGGGCGCGCTGCTCACCGCAAGCCAGGCTTCGCCCCTTGCCACCATCTACCAGACCGACCCGGTGTATGTGGAAGTCTCCCAGTCTTCCGACGACCTCTACACCCTCAAGAAGCAGTTCGCTCAGGGCGAAGGCATGAAGAGCGTGGACCCCTCCAACATCAAGGCCCTGCTCACCATGCACGACGGGGAATATTATCCCGCCGCCGGGCACCTCAACTTCACGGGCGTGAACGTGGATCAGACCACCAACACCATCACATTGCGTGCGGAGTTCCCCAACCCCGACGGTTCGCTTCTGCCCGGCCTGTTCGTGCGCGTGAGCGTCGTCATGGGTGAGGACACCAAGGCCATCCTTGCCCCGCAGAAGGCCGTGCTGCGCGATTTGAAGGGCAAGCCCTACGTCTATGTGGTCAACAAGGACGGCGTGGCCGAACGCCGCTTCATCACCTTGAGCCACGCCATCGGCAACGACTGGTATGTGACCGACGGCCTCGAACTCGGCGAGAAAATCGTGCTCAACGGCGTGCACAACGTGCGCAGCGGCATGAAGGTGCAGGAAATTTCCGAAGAGCAGATGAAGGCCGAGCAGGAATCCGGAGGCGCTGAATAATGCTTTCCCGCTTTTTCATCCATCACCCCATTTTCGCATGGGTGCTGGCCATCGTCACCATGCTTTTCGGTGTGCTGGCCATCTTCACCATGCCCATATCGCAGTACCCGGAAGTGGCGTCGCCTTCCATACGCATCAACACCCGTTATTCGGGCGCTTCCCCCACCACCGTGGACCAGACCGTCACGCAGGTCATTGAACAGAACATGACCGGCATCGACAACCTGATCTACATGTCGTCCAAGTCCGACTCCTCCGGCATGTCCACCATCACCCTCACCTTCGAGGTGGGCACCGACCCCGACGTGGCCCACATGCAGGTGCAGAACAAGGTGCAGCAGGTGCAGTCGCAGCTGCCTACCGCCGTGCAGAGCTACGGCGTGTCCGTTTCCAAGGGCAACGACAACATGTTCATGGTCATCTCGCTGTTCTCGCCTGACGACAGCCAGGAGAACATCGACCTTGCCGACTACATCAGCACCAACATCAAGGACGAAATCAGCCGTACCCAGGGCGTGGGCACCGTGCAGGTGTTCGGCGGCAAGTACGTCATGCGCATCTGGCTCGATGCGGACAAGCTCGCCAAGTACAAGCTCACTCCCTCCGACGTGCGCACCGCCATTTCCGCCCAGAACGCGGAAGTCACCGCCGGCCAGCTCGGCGCGAACATGATCGGCGGCACGAACGATCAGGCCCTCAACGTCATCATCAAGGCGCAGAGCCTGCTGCGCAACACCGAAGAATTCGAGAACGTGCTTTTGAAGGTGACCGAAGACGGCCAGAGAGTGTTCATCCGCGACGTGGCCCGCGTAAGCATGGGCACGGAAATGGACGGCATCACCAGCTACTACAACAAGCACCCCGCCTCGGGCATAGGCGTCACCCTGGCCCCCGGCGCCAACGGCCTCGAAACCGCCAACCTCGTGAAGGCCAAAATCGAGGAACTCTCCCACTACTTCCCCGACGGCATGACCTATGAGCTGGCCTTCGACACCACGCCCCCCGTCATCGCCTCCATCGAAGAAGTGGTGAAAACCCTGGTGGAAGCCATCATCCTCGTGTTCCTCGTCATGTGGCTCTTCCTCCAGAGCTTCCGCGCCACCATCATTCCCACCATCGCCGTGCCCGTCGTTCTGCTCGGCACCATGGGCGTACTGCTGGCCTTCGGCTACAGCATCAACACCCTGACACTGTTCGCCATGGTGCTTGCCATCGGTCTGCTCGTGGACGACGCCATCGTGGTCGTGGAAAACGTGGAGCGCGTGATTGAGGAAGAACACCTCGACCCCGTCGCGGCCACGGAAAAATCCATGGACCAGATCAGCTCCTCGCTCATCGGTATCGGCGTGGTGCTCTCCGCCGTGTTCCTGCCCATGGCCTTCATGAGCGGTTCCACGGGCGTGATCTACCGGCAGTTCTCCGTAACCATCGTTTCGGCCATGACCTTGTCGGTGCTTGTGGCCCTCATCCTTACCCCCTCGCTGTGCGCAAGCATGCTGAAGCCCCACAGTCAGGGCGCGCAGCACGGCTTCTTCGGCTGGTTCAACCGCATGTTCACCAAGAACCAGCACCGCTACGCGGGCGGCGTGTACAGCCTCGTGCAGCGCGGCGGCAGGCTCATGATTATCTATGCGCTGCTCGTGGCGGGCCTCGGCCTCGTGTACAAGCAGCTTCCCACCTCCTTCCTGCCTTCGGAAGACCAGGGCGCCGTCATCACCATGCTCCAGATGCCCCCCAACGCCACGCTGGAGCAGACCCGGCAGCAGTTCGACAAGGTTGCCGACTATGTGCTCAACGATGAAAAGGAAAACGTGGAATCCTACATGTTCGTCGCCGGTTACGGCATGGGCGGCGTAGCGGAAAACACGGGCATGGGCTTTGTGAAGCTCAAGGACTACGCCGAACGCACCAGGCCCGGGCAGGACGCCGCCTCCGTGGCCGCGCGCATCCGCCAGAAGTTTGCGGGCATCCTCGACGGTCAGCTCATCGCGGCCATTCCCCCGGCCATCATCTCCCTCGGCATGACCAACGGCTTCACCATGGAGTTGCAGGACAGAGGCGGCGTAGGTCATGAAAAGCTGGTGGAAGCGGGCAAAAAGCTCATGGGCGCGGCCTTCGCCAACCCGCAGATCGCCTACATCCGCCCCACCGGCATGGATGACATCACGCAGTTCAACATCAACCTCGACAACGCCAAGGCCACCAGCATGGGCCTCACCCTCTCCAGCGTGAACGCCGACGTGTCCACCATGCTGGGCGGCTCCTACGTCAACGACTTTGTGCACAACGAACGTGTGAAGAAGGTGTATGTGCAGGGCGACGCCTCCGTGCGCCGCAACCCCGAAAGCCTGAACCGCATCCACTTCCGCAACCAGTACGGCGAAATGGTGCCCTTCAACGCCGTGTATTCCACGAACTGGACCTTCGGCCCCGCCGTGCTCCAGCGCTACAACGCCATGCCTGCTCTGGAATATCAGGGCGAACCCGTGCCCGGCGTTGCTTCCGGTATCGCCATGTCCATCATGGAAGAGGAAGTGAGAAAGCTCGGCAAGGACTTCGGCATGGAATGGACGGGCCTTTCCTATCAGGAAAAAATGGCCGGTTCTCAGACCACCATGCTGTACGCGCTCTCCGTGCTCGTGGTGTTCCTGGCCCTCGCCGCCCTGTATGAAAGCTGGTCCATCCCCTTCGCCGTGCTGCTCGTGATTCCCCTCGGTATTCTGGGCGCGGTGCTCGGCACCTACTTCAAGGGCCTGACCAACGACGTGTACTTCCAGGTAGGTATTCTGGCCGTCATGGGCCTCTCGTCCAAGAACGCCATTCTTATCGTGGAATTCGCACGAAACCTCATGGAGGAAGGCCGCAGCCTCCTCGACGCCACGGTGGAAGCCTGCCGCCTGCGTCTGCGCCCCATCCTCATGACCTCCCTGGCCTTCGGTCTCGGCGTGCTTCCCATGATGTCCGCCTCGGGCGCCGGCGCGGCCAGCCAGCACGCCGTGGGTACGGCCGTGTTCTGGGGAACCGTGTGCGCCACGGCGCTCGGCATCTTCTTCATCCCCACCTTCTTCGTGGTCATCTGCTCGGTGACCGCATGGGCGGGCAAAAAGCTGAAGAGACAGCCCCGCTACTGATGCTGAAGGCGGAAACTCCGCTCCGCCTTTAAGGTAAAAAAGAGGCCGCTTCCACGCGGCCTCTTTTTTTGCATGCGCTCAGGCGGAAAGCTACTCCAGCCCGAACTCGTACTGCTCAAGCTTGTCCAGCACGGCGGACATGATCATGGCCATGACGGCGGACACCATGGCCGCCGTGGCCGGGGGCACCTCCTCCACGCTCCTGTCCATAAGGCGGCGGAAGAACACGGCGGGGCATTCCTGCGTCTGCGTTCTCACCATGGGATCCACATAGGAACGGAAGGCTCCGTCCACAAAGTCCCCGGCCTCTTCCGGGCTGTAGCCCAGCCTGCGCAGCATGTCCTGCGTGACGCGCAGGTATTCCACCACCACCACGTTGGGCGCCTGCACCATGAGGCCGTAGAGCACGGCCGCGTGCACATAGGCCCGCCATTCCAGCATGAGGCGGCTCTTCTCCTCCGCCGTCGCACAGGGCAGGCCCGCCTTCTGCGCCATGGCAAGCACGCCGGATTCCTTGGTGTTGAGTTCAAAAAGTATGCCCGCCGCCTCCACGGCGCGGGCCACGGTAAGCTTTTTCTTCATGCTGCATCCTCGATGTTTGCTCTGCCCGGAACAGGCGGGCGAAGCCTGCCGAGCGTACTATGAACGCTCCGCGCCCATCAAGGGGAAAAAATCCGCGCCTTCCGGCAGGCGCCCCGACGCACCGTGAAAAACCGGGAAAAAGGCCCGCATTCCGCCCCGGAGCCGCCTTTTCCGGCCGGTGCACGGGGATGCCGGGACAGGGGAAAAAGGCCCTGTTCACGCCCGCCCCGGCCTGTGGTATAGGAAAGAACGCCGCCTTTCCCGGGCAGGCATCTTCCAAGGAGAACATGTCATGAAAGCCGTCCTGTCCGCGCTTGCCCTCGCGGCACTCACCCTCTGTCCCTCTGCGGCCCCGGCAGCCGACGTCGAGGAGCTGGAAAAGCTGCTGCATCAGTCCTTCGGCCATACGGAGCGCATGTGCAACGCCATGGAACGCATCAATCAGGAAATTGCGCTGCACCCCGATGAGGACAAGCTGCTCGAACTGCGCATCTCCGCCTTCGGCGCTCTCGGCGATCCGTATTCCGCAAAGCCGGATGTGGATACGCTGGCCGACAGGCACCCCGAAAGCCCCTATTTTCAGATGCAGAAGTGCATTGTCGACGAAGTCACCGGCACGGGACTGGAAGAAAGCAGGCTCTGCTTCCAGCGTGTGGCCGATCTTTGCGAACGCACGGGCCGCACCGGCGACGATGCCGATGAATACCTTCTGGCCCTGATGCTTGCCGATTCTCCCAAGGCTGCGGAGGTGAAGAAACGTGTTCTTGCCCGGCTCTCCGATTCTCCCGTGGACAGTTACCTGCGCGAAATGCTGACGCACTTCACCCGCGAGATGGTGGTGAGAAAAGTGGACCGTTCCACGGTCTACAATCCCTGCACCAGAAACAGGTGATCCGGCCCTTCACCGGCGCCTTCAGGCCTTCTTTCCGGCCGCCTGGCCCCTTCCGAGCAGATGATCGCCGTCATCCGGCCGCAGGAACATGAACACGAAGGCCGAAGCCGCCGTGATGAGCGCCACGGTGACGAAGGTGGAATGCAGGGCGTGCAGTTCGCTTGCGCCGCCGGAGTAGAAGCGCAGAAGGGCCGTGCTGATGGCCACGCCGAAGCTGATGCAGAGATTCTGCGAAACGGAGAGCAGGCTGTTGCCGTCGCTGGCATGTTCGGGAGGCAGATAGCCCAGAGTGATGGTGTTCATGGCCGTGAACTGCCCCGACATGAGCATGCCCTGCACCAGAAGCTGCACCACGAGCAGGGAAAGGGGCCAGCCGGGCTGCTGCAGGCCCATGAGCATGAAGATGCCCGCAATGGCCAGGGTGAGGAAAAGCAGCACATGGCGGTAGCCGAAGCGCTTGAGCAGGCGCAGCACCACGGTCTTGGTCATGATGGAACCCAGCGCCGGGGCAAGCATGATGAGGCCTGCGACATCGGCGGAGTATTCCAGGCCCACCTGAAGCATGAGCGGCACCAGGAAGGGAATGCTGCCTATGCCGAGACGGGCCACCATGTTGCCCGCAATGCCCACGGAAAAGGTGCGCGTGGCAAAGACCTTCAGGCTGATGAGGGGTGTGGGGAAGCGCCGCGCGTGGTATACATAGGCCGCCCCTGCAAGAACGCCCGTGCCTGCAAGCACGAAGACGGGCGTGAGGGAGGCGCTTTTCCCGCCGGTGAGTTCCACCCCGGCCGTGAGGGCGAGCACGGAAAGACCGATGAGCAGAAAGCCCGCCACATCGAAGCGGCCGCGCGGCTGCCTGAAGTCGGGGAACACGCGCAGGGCGTAGACAAGGCCCACCAGCCCCAGGGGAAGATTGATGAGGAATATCCAGTGCCACGAGGCGTAGGTGACGAGCCAGCCGCCGATGATGGGCCCCACCACCGGGCCCACCAGGCCGGGAATGGTGATGAAGTTGAACACCCGCACGAAATCCTCGCGCGTGTAGGCACGCATGAGGGTGAGGCGCGAAACGGGCACCATCATGGCCCCGCCTATGCCCTGCACCACGCGCGCGGCCACGAGCTGCGGCAGGGAAACGGACATGGCGCAGAGCACGGAACCCACCGTGAACAGCGTCACCGCCGAAAGAAAGGTGCGCCGCGTGCCGAAGGTATCCGCCAGCCAGCCGCTCAGGGGAATGAGCAGGGCCACGGTAAGCGTGTAGCTTATGACCGCAAGCTGCATGGAAAACGGGGAACGGTGCATGGCCTCGGCTATGGAGGGCAGAGCCGTATTCAGGATGGTGGAATCGAGCATCTGCATGAAAAAGGCCGCGGCCGTAATGACGGGAAGACCGGTGAGCATATCGCGGGATGTGAGCATGGAGACATCCTTCTTTCCGCCCCTTTCCGGAAGCTGAGAAAACAGCCCGGAAAGGAAGCTGCCCCCGCGCTGCCCGGCAGGCATGCGGGAGAACGGTGAGGGTTCAGCATACGGCAGAACCCTGAGCAAAAGCCTCCGGCGCACCAGGGGCCTGCGCCCGGCGCAGAAGGCTGTATCTGACAAGGCGGCGGCTTTCAGGGAAGGTGGAAGAACGTCACCCGGAACGCGCCTTTTGACGCGCTCCTTCCGGTGCAGACAGGCGCACCGGCAGGTTGATCCGTTATTAAATCAACATGTTCACAACATGTTAACTTGTTTTTACATTTTCTTCAAGTCCCTCGCGGGGACGGCCCCGTCAGGACCCGGAACGGCGACGGAACAGGAAGAGAGACGGCCCGGCCGGGGCCTTTCCCGGGCGCATGGTCACGCGGCCTGCGGAAAAAAAAAAGCCCTGCCGGGCAGGCAGGGCACCATGTCAGCGGCAGCAGGAACCATCCAGCCCGCAGGCATCGGCGGACACGGTATCAAGGGAGGCGCCCCGGCCGAGGGCGTCCTCTATCTTGGCCTCCACCTCCTCAAAGGGCGCATAGCCCCGGGCCACGGCATGGAGCGTGCCGTCGTCGGTTCTGACGAAAAGGGAGGGATAGACCACGAAGTCGCCGAGAATGTCTTCGGCCTCGGCCATGTCGCGGGAGGCGGTTTCCCGCACCTTGTCCGAACGGAGCATGTCTTCAAGCTCCTTTTCCCCTATGCCCCAGCGCGCGGCGACCTTCGCCTCATCGGCAAGGGAGAGCACGTCGAGACCTTCCTTGTAGAAGGCCTCCTGAAAGGTTTCCATCTGTTCCAGCGCATGTCCGGGCGCAAGCTTCTTGAGGGCGGCCATGAGCTGTGCGGAGCGGGAGGAATCCATGGTCACGCCCTGCCCCTCGTCCAGCAGGCGGAAAAAGCCCTGGCCCAGCGTGCGGCCCGTGGTATCGGAAAGGCGCTGGAAAAAGGCCCTGAGGCGCGGCGTACCCATGGTGGAGGTGTTCGCCGGTTCGTCCACAAGATTGCCGCACAGAACGCGCACGGGGAAGGGATGCGCGGCGGAGATCTTCCGCATCACGGGAGCGAAGCCGAAGCACCACGGGCAGAACACATCGGTGATATAGATGAAAAACGGCATGACTTCCCCTTGCAGGGATGAGGTGGGAAAAACGGGCCCTTCGAGCCTTCGCCCGGAGCGACCCAGAGGAAAGAGGGAAAGCTCCCCGGCGATCCGTCACGCACCCTACGCCGGAAAAAACGCATTTTCAAGCGCAGGCACGCAGGCGAAAGGCAGAGGCGCGGCAGGGCTTTTCTGCGGAAAAGGAGCGCCCCGGGCAGGCGGAAGCCGCCTCCCCGCCCCTTTTTCGCAGAAAAGGCGGGAAAAAAGGCCCTTCCGGGCGCGGTGGGCGGAGAAATGCGCCCTTGACGAAGCAGAGAACTTTCCCTAGAAATATGAATTCCCCGGCATATTCGTCAACCTTCCTTCAGGGTTCGGACTCTTCTCCGGGGAAGGGCGGCGCGGCCCCGGCCGGGCCTGCGCGCCTTCTGTCCCGCCCTTCGGGAGGGCAGCCCCATGCTTTTTCGGCACTTCCGTTCCGGCATGGGGTGAAACATCACGCAGGGAAGGCGATACCATGCTTCAGAGCGAACTTATCAGGATCATCGAACAGACGGCCCCGCTTTCGCTTATGGCAGAGTGGGATCATTCCGGCGTGCAGGTGGCTTCCGGCCGCGAAGTGATACGGCACCTTGCCGTATGCCTCGATCCCATGCCGGAACAGCTTCAGGCCGCCGTGGACGCCGGTGCGGACATGGTGCTCACGCATCACCCGCTCACCATGCGTCCGGCCTTTACCGACCGGCGGAACGGCTATACCGAGGCGCTCCGCATTCTGTACAGCCACGATGTGCCCCTCTACGCAAGCCACACCACGCTGGATGCAAATCCTCTGGGCCCGAGTGCCTGGCTTGCCGATGAACTGGGCCTCACCGGCCGCGTGATTCTGGAAAAAACGGGCCTGTTCACCGCGCCGGACGGCACGCAGACGGAAGGCGGCTTCGGCTGTGCCGGAGAGCTGCCCGAACCTGTGGGCCTTGCCGCGCTGTGCCTTGCCCTGCGCGCCCACCTGCCGCTGGAACGCATGTGCTCCGTCGCACGCCTCACGGGCGATCCTTCGCGCCTCGTCCGCCGTGTGGCCGTGTGCACGGGTTCCGGCTCCTCCCTTCTGGAGGAAGCGGCTGCCGCCGGGGCGGACGTGTTCATCACGGGCGACGTGAAGTATCACGACGCCCTTGCGCTGCATTCCCGCCAGAGCGGAGGCAGCCCGGATTTCTGCCCCATGGCGCTGCTCGATGTGGGGCATTTTTCCCTGGAAGAAGAAATGACGCGCCGTTTCGCGCTTCTTCTGCAGAAGAAGCTTGAAGGCGTGAACGTGACATTTTTGCCGGGCAGGGACCCTTTCCTGCCCATGACCTTTCTTTCTGAAGTACCGGAGGTACTGTCGTGAGCCTCTATATCGAACAGATCCGCCAGCTCGTGGCTCTGCAGCATGTGGACGACGGCATTCACGCCGTCAACGCCGAGCTTGAAGCCGCGCCCATGGAAGTGGAGAACCTGCAGAAGCGTTTCAATTCCCAGGATGCCCAGCGCAACTGGATTCTGGACAAGCTTCAGCACATCCAGGAACAGCAGAAGCGCCTCGACGCCGACATTCAGGACGACGAATCCCGCCTCGTGAACAGCAAGAACAAGCTCATGCAGGTGGAGAACGACCGCGAATATCAGGCCATGATCCGCGAAATGGACACCATGGAACGCCAGAATCAGACCCGCGAGGAAGAGCGCATGGCCCTGCAGGAGGAACGTTCCCTGCAGGAAAGCAATCTCCATTCCGTGGAAGAAACCTGGAACGAGCTCAAGACCGAACTGGAAAGCCAGCGCGAAAACCTGGAAAAGCGCCTCGCCGAATGCCGCACGAAGCTGGAAGCTCTGGAAGTTCAGCGTGCGGAAGTGAGCGCCCTCATTTCCCCGCCCGTGCTCAGCCGCTATGAATTCATCCGCAACCGTCTGCGCCACCCCGTCATCGTCTCCGTGGAAGCGGGCGTGTGCTCCGGCTGCCACATCGCCATTCCTCCGCAGGTGTTCATCGACCTGCAGCGCGGCAACCACATCATGAGCTGCCCCAACTGCCAGCGCCTCATGTACTGGGCCCACGACTATCAGGACCCCGACGCGCCCAGGCCTCAGCCCCGTGTTGAGGAAAACGCGGAATAATACGTTCCCCGAGGGGAAAACATCATGGAGTCGGACGGGCTGTCGCCGCGGACCTCACGGTCCGGGGAGGAAAGTCCGGGCTTCGCAGGGCAGGATGCTGGCTAACAGCCAGAGCGGGTGACCGCTGGCAAGCGCAACAGAAAGCAGACCGCCGTTCTCCGGGACGGTAAGGGTGAAACGGTGAGGTAAGAGCTCACCGGCTGGCGTGGCGACACGTCAGGCCAGGCAAGCCCCATCCGAAGCAAGACCAAATAGGGAAACCGGCCGGCCCGGCCCATGGTTTCCGGGTAGGTTGCTTGAAGGCGCGGGCAACCGCGTCTCTAGAGGAATGACAGCCGCCGCCGTTTCGGCGGTACAAAACCCGGCTTACAGTCCGGCTCCTTCTTTGTCGGGGAGGGGGCTTATGCTCCCTCCCCGTGCCGTATTGCCCGGCGCGCCGTCCCCCCTTGAGGGGCCTTTTCCGCGCGCCGGGCGCGTTTTTATCGTCCGGCAGAGCCTGCCGGAAAGCGGCCCTCCCTCCGCGCGGGGCGGCCCCTTTCACTGCCTGCGCGGCCAATCCGGGAGGTACGCATGCCACAGGAATGCTGGGGAGTCATCCTTGCCGCCGGGCAGGGAACGCGCATGGCGCAGGCCACGGGAGGCGAGGCGAAGCAGTTTCTGCCCTATGAGGGCGCTCCCCTGTGGTGGAGTTCGGCCAGAGCCATGGCCGCTTCCCCGCTGGTGCACGGTCTGGTGTTCGTCTTTCCTCAGGGCAGGCTGGAACAGGCAAGGAGCGAGGCGCTCAGCCTCAATGAAAAACATTCCTGCGGCGTGCCCTTTCTTTTTGCCGAAGGCGGCGCAAGGCGTCAGGATTCGGTCAGGCACGGCCTTGCCGTGCTGCCCGAAAGCTGCGTGAAGGTACTCGTGCACGACGGCGCGCGCCCCTTCGTGAGCACGGCCCTGGTCACCAGACTCGCCCTTGCGCTGGATGAGGAAGGCCTTGCCGGGGCCGTTCCCGGCCTTGCCGTCACCGACACCATCAAGGAAACCGACGAGAACGGACGCATCACGCGCACCCCGCCCCGCGAAACACTGCGCGCCGTGCAGACGCCCCAGGCCTTCTTTGCCAAAGAGCTGGCAGAGGCCCATGCCCGGGCCGAAGCGGAAGGCTGGAATGTCACCGACGACGCCTCCCTCATGGAACAGTGCGGCAGGCCCGTGCGTGTGGTGGAAGGAGAAGAAAACAACGTGAAGATCACACATCCCGGAGATCTCGCCCTGCTTCTGCCCCGTACCATGCCCCTGCCCTGCTGCGGCTACGGCTACGACGTGCACGCCTACGGCGGCAACCGCCCCCTGGTGCTCGGCGGAGTGGAAATAGGCGGGGAATACCTCATCCGCGCCCATTCCGACGGCGACGTGCTCATGCACGCCCTCATGGATGCCGTGCTCGGCTGCTTCGGCGGGGGCGACATCGGCCGCCTTTTCCCGGACAACGACCCGGCCTTCGAGAACATCTCCTCCTCAATCATGCTCGACCATGTGCTGCAGCTGGCGGCGGAGGCAAAGGTGCGCCTCGTTCATGCCGACCTCACCGTCATCGCCCAGAAGCCCAGGCTTGCCCCCCACGCCGAAGCCATACGCCGCAACATCGCCCGCCTGCTCGACCTGCCGCTGGAACACACGGCCTTCAAGGCCACCACGGAAGAGAAACTCGGCTTCACCGGAGAGCTCCGGGGCATCAAGGCCGTGGCCCTCGTCACCGCCCTGCGCGAGGTTCCCGCCCCGTCGCGGCATACGGCGCGGTAATCCCCCTTTCCGGCACGGGCCTCGGCATACGCCGAAGGCCCGCCCTCCCCTTTCAACGCGACCGGAGACACCCATGCCCTGTTACGACGCCGCCATCATAGGCGCAGGCCCCGCAGGCCTGCTCTGCGCCAGAAACGCCGCCCGCGCGAATCTTCGCGTCGCCCTCATCGACAGTCATGAGGACCCGGGAGCCAAGCTTTCCCTCGCCGGCGGAGGGCGCGGCAACATCACCAACCGCATCATTGCGGAAAACCGCTATATTTCCGAACACCCCGAACGGGTGCGCGCCGTGCTGCGCTCCTTCGGCTGCGAGCAGGCGCTCGACATCATGCGCGAACTTTCCCTGCCCTTTGAGGAGAGGGACTTCGGGCAGATGTTCGGCCTGCGCCCGGCCTTTCTTGTGGCGGAACGCCTTGCCGTGCAGTGCGACGACGCGGGCGTGGACTTCTACCTGGGCAGCACCGCGCGGGACATCACCCCGCCTTCGGCCTCCTCCGCCCCCGCCTTCGGCCGGAAGGAGGAGCGGCGCGCCGTCTTTTCCCTGCTTGCCGGCAGGGAGCGCATCGAGGCCCGCCGCCTTGTGACGGCCACAGGCTCCCCGGCCTTTCCCTCCGTGGGCGTGAATACCGACATGATCCGGCTTGCCGCGCGCTGGGGGCACAGCATCGTGCCCTTCCGCCCCGTGCTCACCCCCCTCGTCATGCCGCAGAACTGGCCTCTGGCAGGCCTTGAGGGCATAAGCCTCAACGCAAGGGCCGGCCTTCTGCGCGAAGGACAGGAGCTGTGGCCCGACCCCGAGGGCATACGCCCCCTGCTCTTCACCCACAGAGGCATCAGCGGCCCGGCCGCGCTGGTCATCTCCTGCTGGTGGCGCGAAGGCGACGAGCTTCTTCTCGACCTTCTGCCCGAACTTTCCGTCACCGAACTTCTGGACGCCCGGGAATCGGGAAAGATGCTGGCACGCAACATTCTTGCCCGGCACCTGCCCGCACGCCTCGCGGACGCCCTCTGCCCCGAAGAGCTGGCCCGCCGCAAGGCCGCCGAGCTTTCCCGGAAGGACAGGCTGCGCCTTGCGGAGGCGGTGCACCGCTTCCGCATCCGTCCGGCAGGCACGGAGGGTCTGAAAAAGGCCGAAGCCGCGGCGGGCGGCGTATCCTTCGATTCCCTCTCCCGCCGTCTGGAAAGCCTCGTGGTGCCCGGGCTCTTCTTCTGCGGGGAAGTGGTGGATGCGGCCGGGCTTCTCGGCGGCTACAACATACACTGGGCCTTTGCCTCCGGCGCTCTTGTGGCCGAGGCGCTGAAACAGAGCCTGAGGGCTGAGAGGCCTTCCGGAAACAGGGCCTGAGCAGGGAGAAAAAAGCCTGAAAAGGCGAAAAAACGCCCGCGCTCTGGCTTCCGCCGCCCTTTTTCCTTTTGAAGGATCCCCTGTCACGGCTGCGCCCGCCCTGCCGCACTGAAAAAAGCGGCTCCCGCGCCCCTTTCCAAGGATAAAGCCAAGTGAAAAAAATAATGGTAACGGACTGTAACAGCCGTTGACAGTGATGTTTCCCCCCCATTATTCTTGGAGCCAACGCAAGATTTTTCCCGGCCGACCGCTTTGCACTGAAAAGCGGCCGGCCGCGTTTTGCGCGGCAAAACCATGAACAGGGCCAGTTTCCGCACCCGGGCCGTCCTTTGCCGCGGGCACGGAAAAGCCTGCGCCCAGGGCCTCCGCCGCCCTTTTCGCAACATCCCTTCCCCAGCACGGTGTCCCGTGGCCGTGCCCCGCCTGAAGGGAAACAAAGGAATTTTCATGAAGATAAGTGTGATCGGTTCCGGTTATGTGGGGCTTGTCACCGCCGCCTGCTTTGCCGAAACCGGGCTCGACGTGTGGTGCATGGACATGGACGAAGCCAAGATAGCCGATCTTCGCGCCGGCCTCTGTCCCATCTATGAGCCCGGGCTTCCCGAACTTCTCCGGCGAAACGCAGAAGAGGGCAGGCTGCATTTTTCCACCTCCCTTGCCGAAGTCCTTTCCGGATCTGAGGCCGCCTTCATTGCCGTGGGCACCCCCGAAGGCGAAGACGGCAGCGCCGACATACGCTATGTGCGCAATGCCGCCCATTCCGTGGGCCGCCTCATGACGGGCGACCTTGTGGTGGTGGTGAAATCCACCGTGCCCGTGGGCACCTCGGCAGAGGTGGAGAACATCCTTCATGAGGAACTTGACCTGCGCGGGGCGGATTTCTGCGTGGATGTGGCCTCCAACCCGGAATTTCTCAAGGAAGGCCATGCCGTGAACGACTTCATGGTGCCCGACCGCGTCATCGTCGGTGCGGAAAGCGAACGCGCCCGCGCCCTCATGGCCGCCATCTACCGCCCCTTCCTGCATTCGGAGGACTGCCTGCTCATCATGGACAGGGCCTCTTCGGAACTGACCAAGTACACGGCAAACGCCATGCTGGCCACGCGCATTTCCTTCATGAACGACATTGCCAACCTCTGCGAGAAGGTGGGCGCCAGTGTGGACATGGTACGCATGGGCATAGGCATGGACAGGCGCATCGGCTCAAGCTTTCTTCAGGCCGGGTGCGGCTACGGCGGTTCCTGCTTTCCCAAGGACGTGAAGGCGCTCATTGCCACCGCCGCGCGGCACGGCAGTTCCCTTTCCGTGCTGGAAGCCGTGGAAAAGGTGAACGAAGCGCAGAAAAAGGTGCTTTTTGCCAAGATTTCCCGGCACTTCCACGGCGCCCTCGCGGGAAGGACCGTGGCCGTATGGGGCCTTGCCTTCAAGCCCGGCACCGACGACATGCGCGAGGCTCCCTCGCTCACGCTCATACGCGCCCTGCTCGATGCCGGCTGCTCCGTGCGCGTGTTCGACCCCGTGGCCATGGAAAAGGCCCGCGCCCTTCTCGGCCATGACGTCTTTTTTGCCGACGACATGTACGATGCCGCCTGCGGGGCCGAGGCCCTTGCGCTGGTCACGGAATGGGAACAGTTCCGCCTGCCGGACTGGACGCGGCTGCGCGATCTCATGCAGGCCCCCGTCATTTTCGACGGAAGAAACATCTTCGGGGTGGAAGAAACGAAGAACGCGGGCTTCACCCTGTACAGAATAGGCTGAACGGCCCCCTGACGGCCTTTTCGCGCCTTCCGGTTTTTCCCGTGAAGGCGCTCCTTTTTTGAAAGAGAGAGTGACATGCGGATACTCATTACCGGTGCGGCGGGATTCATAGGTTTCTTTCTGGCCAGAAGGCTCCTGGAACAGGGGCACGACATCGTCGGACTCGACGAGCTGAACGACTATTATGCCCCGCAGCTCAAGAAGGCCCGTCTGGCAGAACTCGGCGTGCGCGGGGAAACGCCCGACGGCGTGGAAGTGCCGAGTGAAGAGCACAAAGGCTTCCGCTTCGTGAAAATGCACCTCGAAGATCAGAACGGGCTGGAAGCGCTGTTCGAGGCCCACGGCTTCGACATGGTCGTCAACCTCGCGGGGCAGGCCGGGGTGCGCTATTCTCTGGAAAACCCGCGCGCCTATGTGCAGAGCAATGTGCTCGGCTTTGTGAACCTGCTGGAATGCTGCCGCCGCCACCCCGTGCGGCACCTGCTGTACGCCTCCTCAAGTTCCGTGTACGGCGGCAACGAAAAAACGCCCTTCCATGAGGACGATCCGGTCAACACCCCCGTTTCCCTCTACGCGGCCACCAAGCGCTGCGACGAGCTCATCGCCCACGTCTACGCGCACCTCTACCGCATTCCCTCCACGGGCCTGCGCTTCTTCACCGTGTACGGCCCCTGGGGCAGGCCCGACATGGCGCCCTCGCTCTTTGCCCGCTCCATCCTTGCCGGAAAGCCCATCAACGTGTTCAACAACGGCAATCTCTCGCGGGATTTCACCTATATCGACGACATCATCGAAGCGGTGCTGCGCCTCATGGACCACGCCCCCGAAGGCGACGAACCCACCGACATCTACAACGTGGGCTGCGGGCATCCCATGCAGCTTATGGACTTTATCCGCACTCTGGAACATGCTCTCGGGAAAAAGGCCACGCTGCACATGCTGCCCATGCAGCAGGGCGACGTGTACCAGACCTTTGCCGACACCACGAAACTCCGCATGCTCACCGGCTTTGCCCCTTCCACGCCCCTTGAGGAAGGCATACGGCGCTTTGCGACGTGGTACGATTCTCCGCTCAACCCGCTCAGAGAACTCTAGGGCGGAAAACGCACCCCGCCGGAGGAAGACCCATGACCATTCAGAGCAATGCCACCGCATCCTATGAAGTGACCATCCTTGTCCCCGTCTACAACGAGGAAGACAACATGCGCGCCCTTTCCGCGCGCCTTTCCGCCTACCTGCCCGGCGCAGGAAAGCGCTCCTGCGTGCTGTTCATCAACGACGGCTCCACCGACGGAAGCGGCGCGCTCATCCGCGAGGCCTGCCGGGAACATGAGGACTTCTTCTTCCTCGAATTCACCCGCAACTGCGGCCTGAGCGCCGCGCTCAAGGCGGGCATGGACGCCGCCCTTTCCCCGTACATCGCCTACATCGACGCCGACCTTCAGACCGCTCCCGAAGAACTCGATCTGCTCACGCCCTACCTTGACCGGTACGAACTCGTCACCGGCGTGCGCGCCAAAAGAAAGGACACTGCCTTCAAGAAATTCCAGTCCCGCGTGGCCAACGGCTTCCGCCGCATGATGGTGAAGGACGGCGCGCGCGACACCGGCTGCCCGCTCAAGGTCATGCACAGCGACATGGCCCGCCGCCTGCCCTTCTTCAAGGGCATGCACCGCTTCTTCGCCGCTCTGGTGCAGATGGAGGGCGGCAGGGTGAAGCAGGTGGACGTGTCCCATTTTCCGCGTGTGGCGGGCGTTTCCAAGTTCCACCTGTGGAACAGGCTCATCTCCCCCCTCATGGACTGCTTTGCCGTGCGCTGGATGCAGAAGCGGCATATCCGCTATGAGGTGAAGGAAGACAACCTCAAAAAGCAGTAAGCCGGAAAGGGGGTTCCGAAGAAAGGCCCCTTCCCCATCAGACCGCATGAACGCGGCCTCCTGCCGGCATGCGCCTGCGGCGTGAGGCCGCTTTTTCCATGACCGCGCCGCAGAACGCCGCACCGGCTCCGGCGCACGCAAGGATCATCCATGAAAGAATACCTGCTCGTCACGGGCGTGGGCCTTCTCGCCCAGGGCTTTTTCTCCCTGCGCATGCTCCACCAGTGGATAAAAACCGAAAAGGCGAAGAAAATCATATCGCCGTCGCTGTTCTGGGTGTTCAGCATCTGCGGTTCCTGCCTGCTCATGCTCTACGGCTGGCTCAGGGAGGATTTCGCCATCATCCTCGGGCAGTTTCTTTCCTATTACATCTATATCTGGAACCTCAATGCCAACGGCATCTGGCAGAAAACCGTGCCGTGGCTGCGCCTGATCATCACCTTCATTCCCCCTGCCGCCGCCCTGAGCCTTGCGGCGGGAGGCGCGGACATCGCAAGGACGCTGTTCGACAACCCCGACATCCCCCTGCCGCTGCTTCTCTTCGGCTGCGCGGCGCAGGCGCTCTTCACCCTGCGCTTCGTGTACCAGTGGTGGTACAGCCGCGCCCGGCGCATTTCCGTGCTGCCCATGGGCTTCTGGGTCATCAGCCTCACCGGTTCCGTGCTCATCTGCCTCTACGGCCTTATCCGGCTCGATGTCGTGCTCATTCTCGGTCAGGCCCTCGGCCTGTGCGCCTATGTGCGCAACATCATGATCGGACTCCGCGACAGGCAGGAAAAGAGCACTCCGCAGAAAAAAACGGCTCCGGAAGAGGCTCCCGTGGAAACAAAGACGCCGCAGGCTCCCGGGCAGGAGGATTTCCTCCCCCGTGTGCCCGATGCGGCGCTGCGGGTCTTTCTGTACCTGTTCGGCCTCGCCCTGCTGCTGCCCCTCGTGTATGTGTTCGGCACAAACATCATGGAGGCGCGCAACCTCATTTCCGCCCAGTCCATGGCGCTGGACGGCGACTGGCTCATCCCCCACCTCTACACCGAAATACGCCTGAACAAGCCGCCGCTGCCCGTGTGGCTCACGGCTCCGGTGTTTCTCCTCTCCCCCCATCCCTCCATGTTCGCCCTGCACCTTCCGGTGATCCTTGTGTCCGCGCTGCTCGGCGTGTTCGCCTTCGATCTGCACAGGGCGCTTTCCGGGCAGAGAAGGGAAGCCTTCTACGCCGGACTTGCGGCCGCCTCCATGCTGCTCACCCTGAAGCTCGGCACCGCCAATTCCTGGGACATCTACTCCGTGGTGTTCATGACGGGCGCGCTGGTCTGTCTGCTGCGGCAGGGAAAAGGCGCCCTCGTCGCCGGGGTGCTCCTCATGGCCGCATCCGTCCTCAGCAAGGGACCGGTGCAGCTTTATACCATGCTGCTGCCCCTTGTGGCCGCGCTGCTTGTCTGCAGGCGCCCCGTGCCGTGGAAACGCCTTGCCGTCATCCTCTTCGGCGGCTGCATCCTCGGTTCGCTGTGGTATGTCTATGTGTACCTTGCCGTGCCCCATGTGGCCGCGGAAGTGGCAAAGGGCGAAGTGTCCGCCTGGAGCAGCCGGCACCTCGCCTCCTTCTTCTTCTATCTTTCCTTCCCCGCCTTTGCCGGCGCCTGGGCCCTGCCCTCCCTTGCCGGTTTCGCCTGCCGCCGTCTCGACAGGGAACACTGGGAAAAGAACAAGGTGCTGCTGCTCTGGTTCCTCTTCTCCCTGCTGCTTCTTTCTCTGGTGCCGGAAAAGAAGGAACGCTATCTCATGCCCGCCATGGTGCCCCTTGCCCTGCTCTGCGCCGCCACCCTGCGCCACTGGACGGAAGGGCTGACCCGGGGCACGCTGAACCTCTGGGAAAAGCGCCTTGTCACCGTGCATCTCGGTCTCGGCACGGCGGCTGCCGTGGGGCTGTGCCTCTTTGTGGGCTGGAGCCACAGCGCCTACCTCCCCTGGGCGCTTCTCTTTGCCCTGCTCTGCCTGGGCCTCGGCTTCCTCGGCCTGAAAAAGCCCGCGCGCCTCGTGCCCGTGTCCTGCCTCATGGTGCTCTGCGTGGTGCTTGCCGCCTTCCGCATGGGCTCCACCCGGCCCGTGGTGCAGAAAACGCCCCCCACCTGCTCTCTGGAAGAGCTGCGTTCCCTGCCCCGGCTGCAGGAACTGCCCTGCTATTCCTTCGACGGCTTCGGCCCCACGGAGGAATGGGAAACCGGCAAGGACACCACGCACATCACCTCTCTCGACAACGTGCCTGAAACGCGCTTTCTGCTCCTCGATACCGACACCACCCCGCCCGCCGTGCTGAACGAACCTTCCCCCCTGCGCGTGGTGGAACGCTTCCTTGTGCAGACCAGCAGAAACGCCTACATCACCCTGTTCATCGTGGAAAAGAAGTAACGCCGGAAAAAGGAAGGCTCGTGTCCCTTCCCCCGCGTTGCCTCAGCCCTGCGCTTCCGTATCCCCGCCCGCTTCGAGCCACCGCTCAGGCGGGCTTTCCTTTTGTCCGTGCTGAACCTCCGGAAGGGGGTCCCGCGTCACGCCTCCCGCCCGGAACAACAGGCCTCGCCTTCATTCTTTTGTACCGAACCTGTCGGCATGACAGGCAGGCCTGCCGCAGTACTGCCTTTCGATATCATGTTCAGACATGCCGGGTCCGGCACACCTGTTCTTTGACAAAAATCCAGAAGATGACTATTAAAAAAGTAACCGTGCCCGTTCCTCTGTGAGTCTGGCTCAGCCATTCTCTCAAGAACGGGCCTTCTTTTTCATGGATCGCCGCCTTTCTATGTCAGACAAGCCATTCAAAACATATGACGAACAGCTTCAACTGCTTATATCCCGGGGGATGGCGGTTGAGAATCAGGCCCGTGCGCTGAAAAAACTTCGCGACATCGGCTACTATCGTTTAAGCGGCTTCTGGTATCCATGCCGAAAATTTCTCCTGGATGAGCATGGAAATTTCCTTCCTTCTTCCGCCAATCCCAAAGTAATGCGTCGAGAAGAGGAATTTCTGAAAGGAACTTCTTTCGATAATGTTCTGGCACTGTATCTTTTTGACAAAAAATTACGTCTTCTGATGCTGGATGCCCTTGAACGGATCGAAATCTTCATGCGTGTTCTCCTTGCACACGAAATGGGAAAATATCATCCCTGCGCTTACAAGGATGTTTCCTTCATCAATCCCAAATGGACCAAGAGCATGCCAGGTCAGCCGTCCATCTGGAACAGATGGTGTGCAAAACTCACAGAACAAGTCAGAAAAAGCAAAGAAGACTGTATATTATGGTATCATCACGAACATGCCGACATCCCCATGTGGGTAAGTGTTCAGGTCTGGGATTTCGGTATGCTTTCAAAGTACTTTTCTCTGTTGAAAGGTCGGTATCAGAATGCCGTGTGTCACGAAATATGCCCTGCACTGACGCCGAACATACTCACAAACTGGCTTCAGGCTCTTAATATTCTGCGCAACCGCTGTGCTCATCACGGCAGAATATGGAATCAAAGCGGCATGTCTGTTCTTTTTCCCAAAGACATCCCCTATTTTCAAAGTGCGCCTCTCTCACCGGATGGACATGCTCGTCTTGCCGCACTCATTGCCGTTCTCTGGTTCTTTATCCATCATCTGGGGCCTCACTCGACATGGCTCGATCGCGTCCAGGGCGTACTGACCAGCATGCCCTGCCTTCCCAACTGCAGCTTTGAGTCCATGGGCTTTTATTCTCCCCCTGAGGATACGTTTACCCTCTGGCGCCACGCCTTATAGGGAACACCGGTGACTGGGGCATTTCTCCTGCGGGAAAAGCCCTCTTTTCCGCGCTAAAAAAACATGTTCCTCATGCACAAAAAAAGCCGCCCGAAGGCGGCTTTGTATCTTAGATCAGGCCGGTACGCTTACTTGGAAGCTGCGTCCGCAAGAGCGGCCACGGCAGGCAGGGTCTTGCCTTCCAGCACTTCCAGGAACGCGCCGCCGCCGGTGGACAGGTAGCCCATCCTGGAGGCCACGCCGAAGGATTCCACGGCCGCCACGGTATCGCCGCCGCACACCAGGGTGTAGGCGTTGCAGTCGGCCAGAATGTCGGCCAGAGCACGGCTGCCCTTGTCGAAGGGCACGGTTTCAAAGGCGCCCACGGGGCCGTTCCACACGATGGTGCGGGCGTTGGCCAGCAGACGGGCGTATTCCCTGGCGGTTTCTTCGCCGATATCGAAGGCGCAGTCTTCAGCGGAAAGTTCGGACACCTTCTTGGTCACGGCTTCGGAAGCGCGTTCAAAGCTGGGAGCCACCACCACGTCGGTGGGCAGGGGCAGAATGACGTTGCGTTCCCTGGCCATGTCGATGAGGCGCTTGGCTTCGGGGATGAGATCCTTTTCCACGAGGGAGGAACCCATGTTGCAGCCCGCAGCTTCCAGGAAGGTGTTGGCAATGCCGCCGCCCACGATGAGGCCGTCCACATGCTTGAGCAGGTTTTCCAGCACGGTGAGCTTGGTGGACACCTTGGAACCGCCGATGATGGCATAGAGAGGACGTTCGGGCTTGTCGAGCAGCTTGGTGGCGGCTTCCATTTCCGCAAACATCAGCGGGCCGGCCACGGCCACGGGAGCCTTGCGCAGAGCGCCTTCCGTGGAGGCCTGGGCACGGTGGGCCGCGCCGAAGGCGTCCATGACGTAGATGTCGCCCATGGCGGCGTACTTGGCGGCGAGTTCCTCATTGTTCTTCTTCTCGCCCTTGAAGAAGCGCACGTTCTCGCACAGCACCACCTGGCCGGGCTTGCATTCCACACCGTTCAGCGGATCGGCGCAGAAGCCGACTTCCATGCCGAGGAGCTTGCCCATGTGGGCGGCCACGGGGCGCAGAGAGAACTGTTCTTCAAACACGCCTTCGGTGGGACGGCCGAGATGGGCGAGCAGGATGACGCCCGCGCCCGCGTCCAGAGCCTTCCTGATGGTGGGAAGCACGGCACGGATGCGCTTGTCGCTGGTGATGACGCCGTCGTGGATGGGGACATTCACGTCCACGCGCATGACCACGCGCTTGCCCTTCATGTCCACATCGTTCATGGTAAGTGCTTTCATAATGTGATCTCCTTTCCTTACAGCAGGTCAAGGCCCTGCTGCGCGATGTTTTCCGCGGTGAAGCCAAAATAGGGGAACAGTTTGCCCGCCGGAGCGGAAGCTCCAAATGTTCCCATACCAACGACACGGCCGTCAAGCCCCACATACTTCCACCACCAGGCGGCGCTCTGCGCTTCCACGGCCACGCGGGCGCGCACCGCATGGGGGAGAACGGCTTCACGGTAGGCGGCGTCCTGCCTGTCGAACACTTCGCAGCAGGGCATGGACACCACACGCACACGGTGACCCTTCGCGGTAAGGGCCTCCGCAGCCTGAACGGCGAGCTGCACTTCGGAACCTGTGGCAATGTAGATGAGTTCCGGCTGCCCCTCGCAGTCCTTCAGAATATAACCGCCGCGCCGTATGCCTTCCTCGCGGGAGAGTCCGCCCTGCTGCTGGGGCAGTCCCTGACGGCTCATGATGAGGCACACGGGGCCTTCCTTGTACTCCACGGCCGCGGTCCAGGCAACGGCGGCTTCCAGGCTGTCGCACGGACGCCATACCTGCATGCCGGGCGTCATGCGCAGCGCGGCAATCTGCTCCACGGGCTGATGGGTGGGCCCGTCTTCGCCCACACCGATGGAATCATGGGTGAGCACCCAGATCACGCGGCGCTTCATGATGGCCGCGGAACGGATGATGCTCTTGGCGTAGTCGGAAAACACGAAGAACGTGCCCGCGTAGGGAAGGAAGCCGCCGTGCAGCTCCAGACCGTTCATCACCGAACCCATGGCGAATTCACGCACGCCGTAATGGATGTAGTTGCCGGAATAATCCTCGACATTCAGGGTATGCGCACCCTTGAATTCCGTGCCCACGGAACCGCTGAGGTCGGCGGAGCCGCCCACAAGCCCGGGAAGCACGGGCG
>NZ_CALUWY010000033.1 GCF_944324615.1 uncultured Mailhella sp. | reverse complement strand
TTGTTGGCGCCCACGGTGCCGTCGGAGCCGAGGCCGAAGAACTTGCACTGCACGGTGCCGGCGGGCACGGTGTCGATGTCGGCGCCCACTTCGAGGGACAGGTTGGTCACGTCGTCATTGATGCCCACGGTGAAGTGGTTCTTGGGAGAGGCGACCAGCATGTTGTCGAACACGGCCTTGGCCATGGCAGGCGTGAATTCCTTGGAGCCCAGGCCGTAACGGCCGGCAAGAATCTTGGGGAAGACGCGGATCTGATCGCCGTGTTCCACAAAGGCGGTGCAGACGTCTTCATACAGAGGTTCGCCGAGGGAGCCGGGTTCCTTGGTGCGGTCGAGCACGGTCACGGTCTGCACGGTGGCGGGCATCACGTTCAGCATGTGCTGAGCGCTGAAGGGACGGAACAGACGGACCTTGACGATACCGACGCGTTCGCCCTGAGCGTTGAGGTAATCCACCACTTCTTCCATCACGTCGCAGGAAGAACCCATGGCGATGACCACGCGGTCGGCTTCGGGATCGCCGTAGTAGTCGAAGGGCTTGTAGTTGCGGCCGGTGATGGAGGCAACGCGCTTCATGGCGTCAACCACGATGGCCGGCACTTCGTTGTAGTAGGGGTTGCAGGCTTCGCGGTTCTGGAAGTAGATGTCGGGGTTCTGGGCGGTGCCGCGCTGATGCGGATGTTCGGGGTTCATGGCGTTGTCGCGGAACTCCTGCACCTTGTCCCAGTTCACCACCTTGCGAATGTCTTCGTAGTCGATGACTTCGATCTTGCGGATTTCGTGGGAGGTACGGAAACCGTCGAAGAAGTGGCAGAAGGGAACGCTGGAGTCGATGGCGGACAGGTGAGCCACCAGAGCGAGGTCCATGGATTCCTGGGGGTTGTTGGAGCAGAGGAAGGCGAAGCCGGTCTGACGGGCAGCCATGACGTCCTGATGATCGCCGAAGATGGACAGGGCGTGGGAGGCCAGGGCGCGGGCGGAAACATGGAAGACGCCGGGAAGAAGTTCACCGGCGATCTTGTAGATGTTGGGGATCATGAGAAGCAGGCCCTGAGAGGCGGTGAAGGTGGTGGTCAGCGCACCGGAAACCAGAGAGCCGTGCACGGCACCGGCGGCACCGGCTTCAGACTGCATTTCACGGATGGCGACAGTCTGGCCCATAAGGTTTTTCTGGCCTTTGGCAGACCATTCGTCGGCCAGTTCGCCCATGACGGACGAGGGCGTAATGGGGTAGATGGCGGCAACGTCGCTCAAGGCGTAGGCAACGTGCGCGGCGGCGGTATTGCCGTCCATAGTCTTCATGTGTTTAGCCATAAAGTCCTCCTCATAGGATGCCCGCCATGCGGCGGAAAAATGCCCGCGTGAAAACGCGGTAGTATGCCGAATCAGGCGAACGCAACAGGAACGGGCAGGCTCATCTCGCATGCCCTGCGATCGCACGGATGAAAACTAATACTGTTTGAGCAAACAATCAACCGTTTTTCCTCTCCCAAGATATCAAAAAACTCACGTTCCGTAAAGATGGGAGGACGGCGGGACGAAGGGGAAAAAGGGAAATTATCATTTACCAGTACCCCGGAAAGAGGCAAGGATGGCGGAGAGGACCTGCTTGCAGGCGAAAATCTCCGCGGACCGCGCGTCCGCGCAAGGGGGAAGTCATGGATTACAGCGATTCCGTCGACCGGCTCAGCCGTATTCTTGTCCGGGCGCATCGCGTCATTCAGGTGGAACTGCTCAGGCAGGGAGTGGATGATCTGGTTCCCTCCCACGGAGCGGTGCTGGAACATCTGCAACAGGCGGGCATGGCCCAGCCGGTGACGGAACTGGTGGTTGCCCTGAAGAGGCCGAAGTCGTCCATCACCAAGGCCACGGACAGTCTGGAAAAAGGGGGCTATGTGTTCAAGAAGCCCAACCCCGGCGACGGACGGAGTTATCTTGTGGGGCTTACACCGGCCGGAAGCGAGGCGCTTGTGCAGTTCCGCAGGGCCTATGCCACGCTGGAAAAGAGGCTGTTTGCGTCCATTTCCGAAGAGCGCCGGGAGGCGTGCATGCAGGTGCTGGCGGAGATGGAAGGCAACCTGGAAAAGTTTCTGTAGAGCGGCGGGAAGGATATCGTACGCCTCCGCCCGGGCAGAAGGGCCTGAAGGGGCCTCCGGGAACATGGTTCTCCCGGCAGAAAGAGGCGGGGCGTCTGCCGCGCATGTTCCGGCAAAAGAGACGCGCATGTTTTCCATGCCGCGCTCAGCTTACACCCGGCACGGCATCACGGAGGACGGATTCCTTCTTCTTGTCCGGTGCCGCCTGCACCGGTGGGGAAGGCCTTGCCGCAGGGCGGAAGGCGTGGGGCCTTGCCTGCGAGCCGCATTGTTTTATCTGGCGGGGAGAAGAAAAAGCCGGATTCCTGCCGGCCCATGTTCAGCTGCCCTGCGCAGGCGGGAAGTGCCGCCCGCGCAGGGCAGGAGCATGTTCCGCATGCCCGGAAAGGGGGCTCCTTTTTCCGGGCATTTTTGTCCTTTCAGCGCCTGCGGGAGCGTTCCGCAATGCCCATGAGGGCGTAGGTCAGGCTTGCGGCGGTGAAATCCGAAACGATGTGTCCTTCTCTGGGGGCGAGTTCCACAATGTCGAAACCCAGCAGGGTGCGGCCCGCCACGACTTTTTCCGCAAGCTCCAGGGCCTGATACCAGCCGAGCCCTCCGGGAACGGGAGTGCCTGTTTCCGGCATGATGGAAGGATCAAGGCCGTCCACGTCGAAGGTGATGAAGATATGTTCCGGAAAATCGTCGGGCAGGATGTTTTCGGGCATGCCTTTGCGGCAGAGCAGGGGGGCATCCCAGGCAACGACGCCGTGCTTTTTTCTGGCTTCCAGCTCTTCCTTGCAGAAAATGCGGTTGCCGAGCTGCACGAGGGGCAGTTCCAGATCCGAGACGGCGCGGCGCATGACGGAAGCGTGGCTCCAGCGGCTTCCTTCATAGCTGTCCCTGAGATCGGCATGGGCGTCGAACTGCACCACGCCGAAGGTGCCGAAACGTTCCTTCAGGGCCGCCATTTCTCCGTAGGTGAGGGAATGTTCCCCGCCGAGCACCACGGGCATGGCCCCCGCATCCAGTGCGGCGAGCACGGCCAGACGCACTTTGTTCATGACTTCTTCCGGGGTGCCGGAACAGTCCACGGGCTGCTGGGTGAAAATGCCCTGTTCTCCGGGAAAGCTCGTGCCGTCGTACAGTTCCAGCTGATCGGAGGCGTCAAGAATGGCTTCCGGGCCGTGCGCCGTGCCGCCCGCATAGCTTACCGTGGCTTCATAGGGCACGGGGATGACGTGAAAGCGCGCCTCGCCGGCGGGGCGGGCGGGCACTTCCGAAGACAGGAAGCGGTTTTCATATTCGTTCAGCATGGAAACTCCTGCGACAGGGTTGAGGTTGCCTGAAGGCGGCATCTTTAAAGGAAGCCGCCGGTCATACGGCCTAGACGGTTTCAGCAGAAAGGCCCCGTGCGTTTCCCGCACCGGGGAAGGGATGCCCGTTGATGGCGCGGGCAGAGTAACCCTGGAAAACGCTCCGTTTCAAGGAAAAACTTGGTCTGGCGCGGGCCGCGGCATGCCGGAAGGCGGCAGATATGGTTTCGCCCCGTGCGGGGCACGGGGCGAAAGCGTCAGTTCTGCGGAGCGGCCAGGCTCTTGTGGAAGATGCGCCGCATGTGGCGGCCCACCCACTGGCCGAAGTGGTCGAGGTACACATAGTACACCGGGGTGATGTACAGCGTGACGAGCTGGGAGAAGACAAGGCCGCCTGCCACACAGATGCCTATGGGCTGACGGGCTTCCGCACCCGTTGCACCGATGCCGAAGGCCAGGGGCAGAGCGCCCATGATGGCCGCGAGCGTGGTCATGAGGATGGGCCGGAAGCGGATGAGGCAGCCCTGCACGATGGCATCTTCCGTGCTCATGCTTCCGCTGCGTTCCGCGGCAAGGGCGAAGTCCAGCACCATGATGGCGTTTTTCTTCACGATGCCGATGAGCATGATGATGCCCACGAAGGCCGTCATGTTCAGTTCGGAATCGAACAGCCAGAGACAGAACAGCGCTCCGAAGCCTGCCGAGGGCAGACCGGAAAGGATGGTGATGGGGTGTATGAAGCTTTCATACAGAATGCCGAGCACGATGTAGATGAGGATGAGCGCCACGATGATGATGAGGATCATGTCGCGCACGGAATCCTGGAAGTCCTGCGCCGTGCCGGTAAGACTGCCGGACACGGAGGCGGGCAGAAGTTCCCCTGCCACACGTTCCACATCGGCCATGGCTTCGCCCATGGCGTAGCCTCCGGCCACGTTGAAGGAAACGCTCACGGCCGGGAACTGTCCTCTGTGGTTGACGGAAAGCGGGCCAGCCTCGAACTGCCGCGTGACCAGCGTTTCCAGAGGCACCAGCTTGCCCTTGCTGGAACGCAGGTAGATGCCGTCCAGAATGCTGGCGCTGTCCTGCAGTTCTCTCAGCACTTCCATCTTCACGGTGTAGTCGCTCACATCCGTGTAGATGGTGGAGATTTCGCGCGTGCCGAAGGCGGAATAGAGGGAGTTTTCAATCTGCGAGAGCGTCACCCCCAGCATGGTGGCCTTGTCTCTGTCCACAATGAGGCGGATGGAAGGGTTCATGAGCTGGAGGTCGGAGCCGACGTCGCGCACGCTCTTCACATGGTGCAGGGCTTCCTCCACCTTGCGGGCCGCGTCGTACAGTTCCTGGGTGTTGCTGCCCACGAGGGTGTAGTTGTAGATGCCGGTGCTGCTGCCGCCTGCGCCCTGCATGTTGGCGTTTCGCAGGGAAACCATGAGGGTGGGGTTGTTGCTGAGCGCCTTTCTGAGGCGTTCGATGACCACATTGATGTTTTCGCGTTCGGAGATGGGCTTCAGGCGCACCATGATGTTGGCGGTGTTGGTATCGGCTCTGGTGCCGCCGCCTATGGTGGTGGTGAAGCTTCGCACCGCGGGATCGGCCAGAATGATGGGGTGCAGTTCCTGCACGGCGCGGGTCAGGGCGTCGAAGGAAATGGATTCCTCGGCCTTGGCGAAAACGCGGATACGGCCGCCGTCGATGGCCGGGAAGTAGCCTGTGGGCACCAGGGTGGACAGCCACCATGTGGCCGCAATGAGCGCAAGCGATCCCAGGAAGGTGAGGAACTTGTGCCGCATGACGCAGTAGAGACTGCGCGAATAGAGGGAAAGCAGGCCTAAGAAGACCTTTTCCATGGCGGCCTTGATGCCGGAATGCTTGAGATGCACCGACTGATCCGTGAGGAAGATGGCGCTCATCATGGGCGTGAGGCTGATGGAAATGAAGAAGGAAATGGAAATGGCGATGATGATGACCGCCGCGAATTCAAAGAACATGCGGCCGGCCGTGCCGGGCAGAAAGAGCAGCGGAATGAACACCGTGCCCAGGGAAATGGTCATGGAAAGGATGGTGAAGCCGATTTCCCCCGCGCCGTCCATGGCCGCGTTCAGGGGCGATTTGCCCATTTCCCTGTGCCGTATGATGTTTTCCAGCATGACGATGGCGTCGTCCACCACAAAGCCCACCACCAGAATGAGCGCCATGAGCGACATGTTGTCGAGGCTGAACCCGGCAAAGAACATGAGGGGGAACGCCGCCACCACGGAGAGCGGCAGGGCGAGGCTGGGAATGATGGTGGCCATGCCGTCGCGCAGGAAGATGTAGATGACGAGCACCACCAGCAGTATGGTGAGCAGGAGGGTGAATTCCACCTCTTCCACGGATTCCTTGATGGGGATGGAGGTATCTTCCACCACATCCATGTTGATGGAGGGGGGCAGGGTGCTTTCAATGTCGGCGAGCATGTCGAGAATATCGCTCACGATCTGCACGGTATTGCCGCCGGGCTGGCGCGTCACCTGGACGATGACGCCGGGATCGCCGCTGATGAAGCTGGCCTGATTGGTTTCTTCCACGCCTTCTTCCACGTCGGCCACGTCGCTCAGGCGCACGGGAGCGCCGTTGCGCCAGGCAACCACGATTTTGGCGAAGTCCTCGGCCTTGACCAGGGAGCCGTTGTCCTTGATGTTGCGGATGCGGTCCGTGCCTTCCAGCTTGCCGGTGGGCAGGGTGACGTTGGCCGCGTCTATGCCGTTGCGGATTTCCTCCGCGCTGATGTCGCGGGCCTGCATGAGGTCGGGCCTGAGGTTCACGCGGACGGCGTAGCGCTTGGCGCCGCGCACGTCCGACTTGGAAACGCCGGCCACCATGGAAAGGCGCTGGGAAACATAGTTTTCCGCGTAGTCGGTGAGCTGCTGCCTCGTGAGGGTGTTGGAGGTGAGGGCTATCTGTATGACGGGCAGGGAATCAGGGTCCAGCTTCATGAAGCGGGGCATCTGCGTCATGGTTTCCGGCATGCGGGAATAGGCGATGGAAATGGCCGACTGCACGTCGAGCGCCGCGCCGTCGATATCTCTGTCAAGCTCGAATTCCACACGGACCATGGTGCGGCCGAGCTTGTTGGTGGAGGTCATGTTCTTGATGCTGGAAATGGTGGAAATCTGTTTTTCCAGCGGTTTGGCCACGGAGGTGGCCATGGTTTCCGGCGAAGCGCCGCTCAGCGTGGCGGAAACGATGATGACGGGATAGTCGATGTTGGGGTTTTCGCTCAGGGGCAGGCGCAGATAGCTCATCCAGCCGAAGATGAGTATGCCCATCATGAGCAGCGTGGTGGCGACGGGCCTTTTGATGAACAGGGCGGATATGTTCATGAGCGTTCTCCCACGGCGGGCACGAGAGCGGGCTCCTGCAGGCGTACGGGCATGCCGTCCTTCAGGCGTACATGCCCTTCAAGCACGACGGATTCGCCGCTGGCAAGGCCTTTGGATATGACGGTGACGCCGTCGTTTTCCACGTCCGTGTTCACAAGACGCACGCGCGCGGTCTTGTCTTCCCCCACCACATAGACGAAGGGGCCGTCCGGACCGAGAAGCACGGCACGGCTCGGTACGGTGACGGCGTTTCTTCTGGTGTCGAGCTTCAGACGCACGCGGAGAAATTCCCCGGGCCACAGGGAGGTGTCGCTGTTGGCAAAGCGGGCCTTGAGGGGCACGGTGCCGGTATCGGGATCCACGTTGCCCACAAAGATCACATCACCCTGAAGGGGCTTGCCGTCCTTGCTGGAGGCGGAAACCTGAAGCCCCGTGTCGCGCACGTTGCGCCGCACGAGGGGAAGATGCTTTTCCGGAATGCTGAAGGTGATGTCCGCAGGCTGGAAGGCATCCAGCACCACAAGCAGCGTCTGCGCCGTGAGCACGTTGCCCGTGTCCACCTTGATGTCGCCCGCTCTTCCGCTCATGGGGGCGCGCACTTCGCAATAGGAAAGGTCGAGTTCGGCCTTTTCCAGCGCCGCCTCATCCTCCCTCACGTCGGCCTGGGCGCTCACCATGGTCACGCGGGTGGCGTCGGTTTCCGCCGCACTGGAAAAGCCGCCTTTCTTCATTTTCAGGGAACGGGCATAGTCGTCCTGAGCCTTGGCAAGCTTGGCTCTGTCGCTTCCCAGTCTTGCCTGGGCCTGATGGAGCGCGATTTCATACGGCTCCTTTTCGATGACGAAAAGAAGCTGCCCCTGCTGCACGCGTTCACCGTCCTGAATAAGGGCCTTCTGCAGTTCCCCGCCCGTGCGCGAAACGATGTTGACCGTGGCGGAAGGTTCCACCGTGCCCACGGCTTCTATCATATAGGGCACATCTTTGGTTTCGGAGACGGCAAGCGTGACCAGCGCCGAACGTACAGCGGGTTTCTGGGCTTCCCGTTTTTCGCCGGAGCAGGCAGAAAGCAGCGCGGCGCAGACAATGCAGAGGAGAATTCGAGCGGACATGGGCACTCCTGGCGAAATTTACAGGGATTACTCTATCATCTATACGAAGAGAGAATTTTTCCTGTCAAGGAAGATGCGGAACTATTTTCTTTCAAAAGCTTGCACGCGGTGTCGGCGTTTTCTGCCCGCCTGCTGCAGCCTGCCCCGGGGCGGATACGACGCTCCGCCGTCGGTACCGGGAAAGGCGCAGGACATTCTGCAGATCTGCCGGGAGGCTCAGGACTTCGTGTTCAAATCCTTCTGCACGAGATGCGCCATCTGCCGGCAGATGCCCATGAAGATATCCATTTCATGGCGGCGCAGATCCGCCCTGTCGAAGAAGCGGGCCAGGGGCAGGAAGAAATGTTCCGGGTTGTCTCTGGGAATGGTGCCTATATCCATGAGCATGTTTTTGAAGGCATGGAAGAAGAATTCCCGCTCCTCACCGGTGACGCGGCGGGACAGGCTGGGGTGGCTGTCGATGCGCGCGGTATCGGGCAGGGCCAGGTAGCATTCATAGATCATGAGCAGCACCGCCTGCGCGAGATTCAGGGAAGAGGCGTCGGGCGCGGTGGGAATGGTGACGAGCCTGCCGCAGTGTTCGAGGTCTTCATTGCTGAGCCCGCGGTCTTCGGGGCCGAACATGATGGCCACCTCTTCGCCCAGAGCGAGGCGCTCTGCAATTTCCGCCGCAGCCTGCCGGGGCATGATGAGCTGCTGACGCGCGCCCCCGGTGCGGGCCGTGGTGCCGACAACCAGGGTGCAGGGGGCCACGGCGTCGTGCACGGAGGAGGTGACGGTGATGGAGTCGAGCAGGGGGCGGCCCTGACTCGTGGCCGTGGGAAGGGCCTTGTCGTAATCCCAGCGGCGCGGCTCGGCAAGGTAGAGGGGGGCGTGTCCGAAGTTGGCGGAGGCACGGGCGGCCATGCCGATGTTTTCCGGGAAGTTGGTGCGCACCAGCACGAGGCGCAGTTTCTGCATCATGGCGGCGATGTCGGAGGCTGATTTCATGGTGTTTTCGGGCAGAAGGCCCGCTCCTTTTTTATGGATGCGTTGTTATGGTTGAAGAGGGGAACATCCGGGAATCCTCATGCAAAAGCATGCCGGCCCCGGCTTTTGGGGCACTTATACGCTCTCAGGCCAGATGTGCGCGGCCGTGAGGGCCAGCATGGCCATGCCCAGACCGAACTTGATGACCATGCCGAGAAATCTGCCCACGAACGCGCCCTGCGCGGCCCGCAGGGCCGGAGCCCAGGGCTGGCGGCGCAGAAGAAGCTCGGCCAGCAGGCACCCTGTCCAGGCCCCGAGAAGCGCGCCGAATACCGCCCCCAGTCCCAGGAGAAAGGGCGCGCCCAGCACGGCGCCCGCAATGGTGCCTATCATGCCGCAGATGGTGGAGACTTTTGAGGAACCGTATCTTCTGGCCCCCCAGAGCTGTGCGCCGAATTCCACCACTTCCCCGGCCACGGCAAGGCCGATGAACAGCAGGAAGAACAGGGTGTCCAGCCCGCTTTGAGGGACAAGAAAGGCCCATGCCGCGACAAGCGCCACCATGGCCCAGTTGCCGGGCAGGGTGACGAGGTTGAGCAGCACGCAGATGAAAAGGGCCAGGAGAAGAAGAGTGGCGAAAAAGACGCTCATGCCCCGGCCTTCTGCGAAAGTCCGAAGCAGAGGCCGAAGCAGCGCTCAAAACCTTCTCTTGAGGGGGAGACCAGCCTTCCCATGCCCTGCAGCGCCTGCCTCTGCGGCCCGAATATCCATGTAGGGCGGAAGCCCTCGGCTTCGGCGGGAAAATCTCCGCAGATGCAGCCGTGGCCGCCTTCCGCGCGCACCTTTTCATCGGGGAGCCAGTTCAGGCGAAGATCATTCAGATCGGCCAGAAGCGCATCGCGGCTTATGCCCGCATGCTGTTCGTAGAGGCCGAGAAGTTTTTCCTGATAGATCATGAAGGCCTGAATGTGTTTTTCCCCGGCCCAGAGAACGGTCACGCCTTCCTGCCAGGAGCGGTCGCGCACTCTTTCAAGACTCAGGGCGCAGAGCACGGCGGCCGCGCCGCTGTCCGCACCGAGTACGGGGCCGAAGACCTTTTCCGCCTCGGCCATGAGAGGGGCCGCTTCCCATCCGGGAGCATTGTCCCTCAGGAAATGTTCCGCACATCCTCCGGTCCGGTGCAGTTCCTCCCTCCAGCGCGCCATGCGCGCCGCGCGGGCTTCTTCCTTGTTGGAGGCGTCGTTCATGCTGCACACAAGGGTGAGCTTCGGCATGGGCAGGGCGGATTGTTTCAGAAATTCCAGCGCGCCGGCCACAGGCTGTTCCGGCGCGAGAAGGGCGCCGGGCCAGGCGGAAGGTTCCACGCCGGGCAGGGCGAGAAGAACCGCCGTGCGGCGGCTTCCGTTATCCAGAAAAAGAGTCGGCTCCGCGAGGGGGGCGCCGTTCATCATGATGGAATCGGACATGGTTTGCTCGATGCGCGAGGCCGGAGTGCGCCTTGCGCCTTCGTTGACGAAATGGTGACGCTGCGGGGCGGCCGGCACAGGTTCTTCGTGTCTCAGGGAGCACGGATTCTGACCCCCGTCCCGGTTCTGCGTATATTTCCCTGTCTCTTTCGATGCAAGAGGTAAGGAGCCGGAAGAGAGGGATGCGGAAGAAAGCCGGTACGGCCGGGGAAAAAATGCCGGTCTGCAACAGGACAGAAAGCCGTGCCGGTTGCCCGGCACGGCTCGGATAATCTACAGCAGCGAACCGTTCCAGTTGAATTCGCTGGTACGCCGCAGAGGCGGCATGTTGGGCGGGAGGTTCTCCTCCAGTCTGGCGAAGAAGGCATAACCGGCGGCTTCCAGTTCCTGCCTGTGGGCGGAAAGGTCCATGGGCCACGCCGGGTACATCCACAGATTGTGCCCGTAATTGCGCGCCCAGAAGGCTTCGCCCTTGGGGCTGAAGAAGGCCTCGTTCGCCTTGACCTGATTCATGCCGTGGCGCGATATGCCCACCGGCCAGTATCCAGAAAGCACCATGCCCATGGGCAGACAGCACTGTCTGGGAAGGGCCAGATAGTCTTCGCCGGAAAGCTCGGGGCTGGCAAAGGCCGCTTCAAAGCCCATCTTTGCAAGAACGGCCACGGCCGCAGGATTGGAGACGTTGCAGAAGGGGCCGGCCGTGAGGTGCGGACGGCGCTTTTCGTCCTCCAGGGGGAAGAGCCCGGCCTGCCACGGTGCGTTGCAGACGAAATGCGTGGCTCCGCCGCGCAGGGCCTCCACGATGAGGCGCTGCCACAGGGCGCTTTCATCCGGCCAGATGACGGGGGGCAGCCACCAGGAAATGCGCGGCATGACGGTGCGCGAGACGGCGCGCACGGTGTTTGCGGACATCCACAGCGCCGTCATGACGGAGCGGGAGGAACGCGTTTCGCGGCCCTGCGGAAGGCTGGAACGCACCAGATAATCCTGCTGACGGCGCGCGCGGACGGGGCGGGGCAGGTGCGGCGTCCATTCCACAAGGGGGCTTTCCACCTTGCGGCACGCCTCCAGCTTCTTTTCCCAGTCCTGAAGAATATGCACAAGCTCAGGTTCCCTGCGGTCGATGAGGAAGACGGGAACGCCGGACCTGGGCATTTTGTGGCGGGCAAGGCGCAGGGTGCAGGTTCCGGCCTTGGGCGTGCGCCGCGTCACCGGAACGGTGTCGTGCCAGGGTTCGTCTTCATAGCCTATGCGGAGCAGGTCCTTGGGCAGAAGTTCCAGCCGGGGCTTGATGAAGGGCAGAGAAGGCACGCCGTTTTTCTTTTCAAACTGTATCTTGCCCACGAGCATGCCGGAACTTGTGGGTTCGTCGGGCGTGGAGACGCGGGCGTCCTTCTGCGGCAGGAAGCGGGCGCGGGTGACGGGACGGCCCAGCGCCATTTCCAGAAGGGCTTCGGCGTCCTTCTTGGCATGGGGCCAGTCGGGAGTGCCCAGCGCGTCGAGCAGCATGCGGTAGGCCGCCACCACATGATACACATAGTGGGGGCCCTTCTTGCGGCCTTCGATCTTGAGACTGCGGACATGGGGAATTTCCGCCAGAGTCTTGACCAGCACGTCCAGCGAAAGGTCCTGACAGGAGAAGAAACGGCCTTCGCGGCCTTTCTGCTTGTAGATGCGGCGGCAGGGCTGCACGCAGCGGCCGCGCAGACCGCTCTTGCCGCCGAGATAGCTCGACCAGTAGCAGCGGCCGGACACGCACCAGCACAGCGCCCCGTGGATGAACATTTCAAAGTCCATGCCTTCGGGGGCTTCCTCGTCCATCTGCCGGATTTCGTCGATGGAAAGCTCGCGGGGCAGCACCACGCGCTGCACGCCGAGCTTCTGCACGGCCTCAAGATCGCGGGGGTGGGAGATGTTGGCGAGGGTGGAAAGGTGCAGTTCGCCTTCAAAACCGGCCTGCCGCGCCACGTCGATGAGGCCTATGTCCTGAATGATGAGGCCGTGGGGCTGGGCATCCCGCTGGAGGCGCTTGATGAGCCTGCCGGCGGAAAGGATGTCGCTTCCCTTGATGAGGGAGTTGAAGGCCACATAAATCTTGCGGCCGTTTTTGTTGGCCAGATCCACCATGCGCGCGAGTTCGGTGGTGCTGAAGTTTTCCGCGCCCGCGCGGGCGGAGAAATTCTTGAGTCCGAGGTAGGTGGCGTCCGCGCCGGCGGCCATGCCTGCGAGGAAGCAGGACATGTCGCCGGCGGGAGCCAGAAGTTCAGGCAGAGAGCTTTGTATCATGAGATCCTATGCTGACGGGTGACCTCCGGCACATTTCTGCCTGGCCACGGCCATCATGAGTTTTATCCGGTTTATCTGGTTCACTTCACTCGCGCCGGGGTCGTAGTCCACGGCGGCGATGTTGGCTTCGGGGAAGCGGCGCTTGAGTTCCTTGATGACGCCCTTGCCCGTGATGTGGTTGGGCAGACAGCCGAAAGGCTGCATGCAGAGAATGTTGCGTATGCGCCCGTGCAGCAGTTCCATCATTTCCGCGGTGAGCAGCCAGCCTTCGCCGGTCTGCTGCCCGAGGGAAACCACGCCGTTCACCTGTTCGCGCAGCTTGCGGAACGGAAGCGGGGGAGAGAATCTCCTGCTGCGTGCAAGCACGAACCTGAGCGGCAGACGCAGGGTCAGAAGGGCGCGCAGCAGCAGGTTGCTCATCGTCGCACGGCCCATGCTGCCGTTGTGGTGCTGCCAACGATACACTTCATCGTACAATCCGTACAGAATAAAATCGGTGAAATCGGGCATGACGGCTTCGCCGCCTTCCGCTTCCACGACCTTGACCGCGTTGTTGTTGGCGTCGGGATGATACTTCAAAAGGATTTCACCCACAAGTCCGACTCTGGGCCTGCGGGGCTCATCCCTGAGGGGCAGGGCGTCGAAATCGCGCACCAGTTCGCCGAGATGGCGGTAGGTGCGGCGCAGCGCGCCTTCGCGGATGTCCTTGTCGAGCACGTCCGCCCAGCGCGAGGCCAGTTCCTCGGCGCTGCCCTTTCTGCTTTCATAGGGCCTTGTGCGGTACAGAAGGCGCATGAGCGTATCGCCGCACAGAAGCGCCTGCACGCCGCGCAGAAGCATGCGTCCCGTGACGCGGAAGCCGGGGTTGCGGCCCAGGCCCGCCAGGTTGAAGGAGATCACGGGAATGTCGGTCAGGCCGCATTCCCTGAGCGCCTTGTACAGGAAGCCTATGTAGTTGGTGGCACGGCAGCCGCCGCCCGTCTGGGACAGGATGAGCGCAATGCGGTGCCTGTCGTACTTGCCGCTCTGTATGGCGTGGAGAAGCTGGCCGATGACGGTGATGGCCGGGTAGCAGGCATCGTTGTTCACATGGCGCAGCCCCTCTTCCACGGCCTCGCGGGAAACGGACTGCAGAAGTTCCGCCTTGTAGCCGCAGGCGTGGAGCATGGAGGGCAGGAACTGGAAGTGGATGGGAGACATCTGCGGGATGAGGATGGTGTGGGTCTCCCGCATTTCTTCCGTGAAGTCCGGGGGAAGCCAGTTGTCGTCTTCCATGGGCGCCATGGGCAGCACCGTGGCGAATTCCGGAAGATTCGTCTGAGCATGATGATGCCTGCGTTCCTTCATGGTGGCGAGCAGGGACCGCACGCGGATGCGCGCCGCGCCGAGGTTCGCGCCCTCGTCGATCTTGATCTGGGTGTAGAGCCTGCCGGAACCGGCGAGGATCTCTTCCACCTGGTCGGCCGTCACGGCGTCGAGCCCGCAGCCGAAGGAGACGAGCTGCACCAGAGAGACCTGATCGGACTGCGCGGCATAGGCCGCCGCCCGGTACAGTCTTGCATGGAAGGTCCACTGATCCACCACGCGCAGTTTCCCCGGATCGGGCATGAGATGCGCCACGGAATCTTCCGTGAGCACGGCAAGACCGGAAGCGGTGATGAGGTCGGGAATGCCGTGATGGACTTCCGGGTCCACATGGTAGGGGTGCCCGGCCAGAATGATGCCCATCTTGCCGGTCTTCTTGAGGAAGTCCAGCACCTCACGGCCCTTTTCCTTCAAGTCATCCTTGAACTTTTTCTCTTCGCGGAAGGCTTCTTCCAGCGCTTCCTGCAGTTCGGCACGCGGAATGTTGCGGAAAAGATCGAGCTGGAGGAGCATGTTGAGCAGTCCGTCCAGTTCCACGGGGAGGAAGGGGCAGATAAGTTCCACGCCCTGTTCCCGCAGTTTTTCCACGTTGTTTTTCAGAAGTTCGGGGTAGCCGCCCACCACAGGGCAGTTGTAGCGGTTGTCCTGGGTGAAGAATTCTTTCCGCTCAAAGGCGATGCAGGGATAGAAGATGCGGTGCACGTCCTTCTGGATGAGGTCCATGATGTGGCCGTGGCTGAGCTTGGCCGGGTAGCACACCGTCTGCGACGGTATGGTGGCCATGCCCTTGGCGAACATCTTCTTGGAGGAGGGGGCGGAAAGCACCACGCGGAAGCCCAGCTTCGTGAACAGCGTGAACCACATGGGGTAGTCTTCATACATGTTCAGCACGCGGGGGATGCCTATGGTGCCGCGCGGGGCCTTGTCGGGCGTGAGCGGCGTATAGTGCCCGAACAGCCTCTTGTACTTGTAGTCGAAGAGGTTGGGCAGGCTTTCATCCGAAGCGCTCTTGCCCGCGCCGCGTTCGCAGCGGTTGCCGGACACGAAGCGCGAGCCGTCGGAGAAGCGGTTCACGGTGAGCAGGCAGTGGTTGGAGCAGCCCTTGCACCTTGTCACGTTGCGTTCCGCATGGAAGGCGGCGAGCTCTTCGCGGGAAAGCAGGGTGGAACCGGCCGGGGATTCGTTTTCCTTGGCGATGAGGGCCGCGCCGAAGGCGCCCATGAGCCCGGCGATGTCCAGACGCAGCACTTCACGGCCGATGCTGAGTTCCAGAGCGCGCAGCAGCGCGTCGTTCTTGAAGGAACCGCCCTGGGCGATGACGTGTTCCCCGAGTTCCTCGGGGCTGGATATCTTGATGACCTTGTAAAGGGCGTTCTTCACCACGGAGTAGGAAAGCCCGGCGGCGATGTCGCCCACGGAACGGCCTTCCTTCTGCGCCTGCTTGACGCGCGAGTTCATGAACACGGTGCAGCGCGTGCCGAGATCCACGGGCTTTTCGGCATGCAGGGCCTCATCCACGAAGGTGGGCAGATCCATGCCCAGGGACTTGGCAAAGGTCTCGATGAAGGAACCGCATCCTGCGGAGCAGGCTTCGTTGAGCTGTATGCGGTCCACCATGCCGTCCTTCACATGGAGGCACTTGATGTCCTGCCCGCCGATGTCGAGCACGAAGGTGACTTCGGGCAGGAAGAACTGCGCGGCCTTGCAGTGGGCCAGGGTTTCCACCTCGTCCACGTCGGCGTGAAGCCCCGCACGGAGCAGTCCGCCGCCGTAGCCCGTGACGCCCGCCGAGGCGATGCGCGCATGGGGGGGAAGCATGGCGTAGATGTCCGTGAGGATCTGCACCGCGGCTTCCAGCGGGCGGCCCTGACTCGGAGCGTAGGTGTGGTAGAGAATGCGGCCTTTTTCGTCGGTCAGCACGGATTTGATGGTGGTGGAACCCGCGTCGATGCCGAGATAGACGGGAGCAGGGTGCTCTCTGCTGCCGGAAAGATCGTCGAAGGTGACGCGCTCGGCCACATGATTGTTGTGCCTTTCGCGGAAGGCGCGGAGTTCTTCCTCGCTCTTGAAAAGAGGAGGCAGGGACACTTCGTCGGAGACATGGGAGCCCGTGGTCAGTTTTTCAGCAAGAGCCGACAGCTCTTCGGCTGTCCATACACGCTCTCCAACCTGCTGCTCGTCACCGGGAAGCTCGTGCTGAAAAACGGAATGCATGGCCGTGCCCATGGCCACGAAGTATTCCGCATAGGGCGGGAACACGGCATTTTCTTCCGAAAGGGCCAGAGTTTCCACAAAGCGCTGTCGCAGACTGCCGAGGAAGGCCAGAGGTCCGCCGAGGAAGGCAACCTTGCCTTCTATGGCGCGACCGCAGGCAAGACCGCTGACGGCCTGTTCCACCACGGCCTGGAAAATGGAGGCGGCAATATCTTCACGCGCGCAGCCTTCATTAAGGAGGGGGAGAATGTCCGTTTTTGCGAACACGCCGCAGCGTGAAGCGATGGGGTAGATGGTGTGGCTTTTTGCGGCCAGCTCATTGAGGCCTGCGGCGTCGGTGTTGAGAAACGCCGCCATCTGGTCGATGAAGGCGCCCGTGCCCCCGGCGCAGGTTTCGTTCATGCGCTGTTCCACACCGCCGGTGAAGAAGGTGATCTTCGCGTCTTCCCCGCCGAGTTCGATGGTGACATCCACGTCGGGAATGCGGCGGCGGATGCTCTCCGCCGAAGCGATGACTTCCTGAACAAAGGGAATGCCCAGTTCTTCGGTAAGGGAAATGGCGCCGGAACCGGTGGCGGCCAGCGTGAAGGTATGGCCGGAGAGCCCTCCGTCGGCAAGCGCCTCACGGAAGAGTTGAGCCACAGTGGAGCGCACATCGGAAAGATGGCGCTGGTAGCGCGCATAAAGCACGCGGGTAGACGGGTCGAGAACAACAAGCTTCACCGTGGTGGAGCCGATATCAAGACCAATAGCCAAGGTCGACCTTGTATCCATACAAGACACCCTGAGGGAATCGAACGACCTCACCATAAGGGAAAGGCCGGAAAAAGGCAAGCGCGGGGAAAGGTTTTCTCCGCAGGGGACGGGGTTTCAGCAGAAGCGGGCCGCCGGACACGGAAGGGAAGGGCGGTCCGGGCCGCATGGCGGCGCGAGGCGCCGCGCACAAGGCGGCCGGTACGGGCTCCTGTCAGGGAAAGGGGCCTTCCCGGAAGAAAAAAAGCCCCCGCTTCACGGGGGCTGAACATGCGTTCTGCAAGGTTTTCATTGGGTGATGCCAAGGGCCGCCAGCGCCAGGCGCGCGGCCTCCTGTTCGGCGCGTTTCAGGCTTCCGCCTTCGGCAATGAAGCTTCTTCCGTCGGAAAGCTCCAGCTGCACGCGGAAGGTCTTGGCGTGTTCCGGCCCCGTGCTGGAAAGGGGCATGTACACGGGCAGGGAATGCAGCTGGGCCTGGGTGGCCTCCTGAAGGCGCGTCTTGTAATCCTTGCTTTTTTTGTCGCTTTCCGGGTCCGGCCATTTGCCTGCGTAGAGGCGGTGGATCAGGGCCGAGGCCTCCTCGTGCCCGCCGTCCAGATACACGGCGCCGAGCACGGCTTCCATGGCGTCGGCAATGAGGGCGGCCCTTTCCCGTCCGCCCTGCGCCTCTTCGCCGCGGCCCATGAACAGCATCTCGCCGAGGCCCAGGCCGCGGGCCAGTTCCGCAAGCTTGCCTTCGCTCACCAGGCGGGAGCGCAGGCGCGTCATGCCGCCTTCCCTTTCCTTGGGAAAGCGCAGATAGATTTCATGGGACACATTGACTTCCAGCACGGCGTCGCCCAGAAATTCCAGCCGTTCGTTGTGAACGGTGTTGTGCTCATTGGCCCACGAGCTGTGGGTCAGCGCCGTGGCCAGAAGCGAAATGTCGTGAAAGTGATACCGGAGGCGCGCTTCAAGCTCCGAAAGGCGTTTCAACGTGTCTGGGGAAAAGGCGGTCCTTTGCATGGCAAACTCCTCGTACCGGAAAGAAATAGGCCTACATGGAGCAATTGGCAATAGCCTCCCGGCCGACTTGACAAGAAGGCCGGTACTTCCTACTTATCTACCACACCATTCAAGGAGTCCTGCTATGGCCTATGATATTCGTCTTGTAAAAATCGTGTCCGGTGAACTCATCATCGGCAAATTCGACGCCGAAGCCAACGCCCTGACCGACGTCGCCATCATGCAGACCGTGCCCACTCAGCAGGGCGTCCAGCTCATGATGCTGCCCTACGGCTATCCCTTCGATCAGGAATTCAACGGCCGCATCGAGGCCAAGCATTTCCTCTTCGAATATTCCCACACCCCGCAGGAAGTGCAGGACAAGTATCTGGAAGCCTGCTCCAAGCTCTCCCTTTCTTCCGGCGGCCTGAACCCCAATCCCCAGCAGGGCGGCTCCGGCCTCATCCTGTAGTTTTTCCGCCGTATTGTGCATGAAAAAAGAGCTTCCGGCCATGCCGGAGGCTCTTTTTTTACTCCTTCCGGAGTGTCGTGCAAAAAACGTTGCCTGCAAAAAATGCGCGGCAGGGAAAGGGCCGGTGCCGCCCCGAAGGTACATGACCGGCCTTCAGGTGCAGGGCTGCGGCTTTTGGGAAGGCTGCGGAAAAAACGGCCTCAGGGAAGGCATGCCTGAGAGGCCGGGGAGAGGGGCGGCAAGGCGCCGGGCTGTACTACAAAGCGGTGAGCATGTACTTCCGCACAAGGGCGCGGGCCGCGTCGCGGCAGGCTTCGTCCGTTTCATTCTGGGCGGAAAGGCGCAGCAGGGGCATGGCCTCGGCCACGAACTCCGGCCTTGCCTCCAGAAGGCGGGCAATGGCGTGATAGCAGGAAATGCGCAGAGGCGCATGGTCGCAGAACCCGGTGCTCTTTTCCTCCGGCGCGTCGTAGATATAGTGGAGCAGCACCCTGCGGAAGGTGTCGGCCAGAGGCGGCACCTGGGCCAGCGTTTCCGCGAAGGCTTCGGGAATGCCCCAGCCTATGTTGCCGGATTCCTCGTTCATGTGCCACATGAAGCGGCGCACGATGTTTTTTGCATCTTCCGGGGAAACCTTGTAGAGGTCGGCCATGACTCCGCCCATGGCGAAGGCGGCGCGTTCCGCCGTGGTTCCCCCTTCCGTGAGGCAGGCGAAAAGCGCGTTGGCCAGGGAAATGGGCGCGGCCTGGCCGCATTCCGGGGGAAGAGGCTGATCCTTGGACCAAGATTCGCTGCGGAACCACGCGCGCAGCGTGTTTTTCAGTGAGCGGAAACGGGGCATGGGGGGTACTCCTTCTTGCATGGGGCAACATACTATGGATGCCCGGGCCATGTCCAGTTTTCCCGGTTTTTCGGACCCCGTGCAATTGGGGCTTGACAGAAAGGCGATTACAGGACAATTATTCGAGTTCCTGTTGCGCTAACCAGCCCCGCCATGCGGGGAATTACTTGGAGGATTCCTATGAGCAAAGTTCTTCAGAACGCCGTTAAGACCGAAGCCGGTGTTGAAGTGAACGGCATTCTTGTTCAGCCCGTCGTCGAAAACTGCAGCGGCTGCGATCGCGTCTGCGAATTTGAAGGCCAGCAGTTCTGCTCCAGCTACCCCATGCCCGCCAAGAAGTGGGCCTCCGGCAAGTGCAACTTCGCCACCCACATCAAGGTGGAAGTTGCCGCCAAGGCCAAGGTCAACCCTCTGAAGGCTTCCAAGCGTGCCGCCAAGGGTCACTAGGCCGTACACGTTTTCTCAGGGCCTTACGGCCTGATCCGGCCGTGCGGCGGGGTGCCCTGTGCATCTCGCGGCGCTTTTCCGTGCAGGAGAAGCGCCTTTCGCCTTTTCTTTCCGGCCTTTCCACCGGGCATTGCATGCGCGATGCCCGGTGTTAGGCGTTTAATGGAGTTCTTATGTCTCTGGAACAAAAGAATGCGATGCTTGAGGCGCTTTCCGGCAGTGCCGAACGTGTTTTTGAACTGCAAAGCGCCATGACGGCCATGCGCGCCCTCGGCCCCGGCAACGGCGGGGACGGGGAACAGAACAAGGCCGATTACCTTGAAACGTGGCTCCGTTCCTTCGGCATTGACGACATTGAACATGTGGACGCCCCCGACAGCCGGGTTTCTTCCGGCAGAAGGCCCAACCTTATCGTGAGAATTCCGGGCCGCACTTCGCGTACGCTGTGGATACTGGGCCACATGGACGTGGTGCCCGCCGGGGAGGAAAGCCTGTGGCATACCGACCCGTGGACCGTGACGCGCGATGAGAAGGATCCGGACCTCATCTACGGCCGCGGCGTGGAAGACAATCAGCAGGCCATTGTATGCGGCTGCCTGCTTGCGGCGGCCATGAAGGAAAGGAACATCGTGCCCGAACTCGGCCTGGGGCTTATTTTCGTTTCCGATGAGGAAACGGGCAATGCCTTCGGCATACAGCATCTTTTCCGCGAAAAGCCCGATTTCATCGCCGAGGGCGACCTTGTCATGGTGCCGGATTCCGGCAGTGCCGACGGCCGCTTCATTGAAATTGCGGAAAAAGGCATTCTGTGGCTGCGCGTCGTCGTGGAAGGCCGTCAGTGCCATGCCTCCCGCCCCGACGACGGCAACAACGCCCTGACTGCGGCCGCCGCCATGATTCTGGGCGCCTCCGACGTGGAAAAGCGCTTTTCCGCCAGAGACGGCCTCTTCTCGCCCGACCGCTCCACCTTCACGCCCACCCGGCATGAGGCCAACGTGCCCAATGTGAACACCATTCCCGGCCGGGAAGTGTTTTACATCGACTGCCGCGTGCTGCCCTGCTATTCGCTGGAGGAAGTGCTTTCCGCCTTCCGTGCGCTGGGGGATGAGGTGGCCGGAACGTACGGCGTCCGCGTGGAGGTGGAACCCTTCATGCAGGAACCTGCGGCTGCTCCCACGCCGGAAGACAGCGCCGTGGTTTCGAGCCTGAAAAAGGCCGTGAAGGAAGTGCTGGGCGTGGACTGCACCTGCGGCGGCATCGGCGGTTCCACCGTGGCCGTCAACTTCCGTGAACGCGGCGTTCCCGCCGTGGTGTGGTCGCTTATTTTTGAAAACTGCCACGCGCCCAATGAAGCCGCACGCATCTCCTTTGCCATCAAGGAAGCTCAGGTCTACGCATCCATGCTTTTCGACGCATAAGACGAGGTATCGCCATGCGCTGCATACAGGTCGTCAATGTCCGCTGGTACAATGCCACCGCCTGGTACGGGGTGACGCTCGCGCACTGTCTTCAGAAGGCGGGGCATGAATCCCTTGTGGCCGGGCTTGCCGGAACGCCTCCGCTGGAAAAGGCGAAGGAAATGGGGCTGCCTGTGGTGGCGCTGCCCTTCAATTCCCAGTCTCCGGTCAGGCTGGCGGAACTCTGGCGCGGCATGGGCTCTCTTGTGCGCGAGTTCAGGCCCGATGTGGTCAACTGCCACCGGGGCGAGGCCTTCGTGTTGTGGGCGCTCATGAAAAAGCTCCATCCCTTCACGCTGGTGCGTACCCGAGGGGATCGCCGTCTGCCCCGGGGCGGCCTGGTGAACCGCTGGCTGCACTGTTCGGCCGCCGATGCCGTCATTGCCACCAACAGCCTCATGACCCGGCATTTTGCCGAGGTGCTGCATGTTCCCTCCTCCCGCCTGCATACCATTCTGGGCGGTGTGGACACGGAACGCTTCCATGCCGACGCAGCGGCGCGCAGGCTCATGCGGCAGCGTTACGGCTACGGCGAAGACCATATCGTCATGGGCCTTCTCGGCCGCATGGACAGCGTGAAGGGCATAAGAGAAAGCATTGAGGCTCTTGCCCTTGCGCGAAAGCTTTCTCCTCTGGCGCAGCGGCTCCGCTTCCTTGTCATCGGCTTTGATTCCGAATTCAGCACGGCCGACGTGGCCCGCTGGACAAGGGAACAGGGCCTGGGGGATCTCGGAGAGATCGTTACCGTGACGGGAAAGGTGGAACATCCCGAAGCCGTCATTTCCGCCCTCGATTTCGGCATTCTGGCTTCTCTCGGTTCGGAGGCCATTGCCAGAGCGGCTCTGGAAATCATGGCCTGCGGGGTGCCCCTCATCTCTTCCACCACGGGCGTCATGCCCGACCTTGTGCCGGATTTCTGCAGCTTTGCTCCCGGCGATACGCAGGCCATGGCGGAACGCATGGTACAGGCGCTGGATGCAGAGTGGCGCAGGGAACTTGCCCGGATATGCCTTGAACGCATTTTCCAGGGCGGCCTGAGGCTGGAGGATTTTCTTTCCGCCACGCTGAAGGTGTATGAGCAGGCCTCACGCCGGGCCTGAAAATATGCGGTAAAAAAAGCCCGTCCGTTTTTGAGCGGACGGGCTTTTTTCACGGGCGGCGCGCCTCCCGCAGAGGTTTGCGGCAGGGGGACGGCCCCGGCGGGCCTGCGGCCGCGTCAATATTCCGTTTCATAGGCGCGTGTCCATGTATCGGAGCGGACAAGGTGCGGATCATAGCGGTTTTCTTCAAAGAAATCCTGAAGAGGGTATCCCAGCAGCACAAGGCCCGCAGGACGCACCATGCCCGGCAGGCCGAAGGCCTTCATGAAGGCTTGCTCTCTGGCTTCCACGGGATGGATGCCGCACCACAGGGACCCTATGCCCAGGGCCCGCGCGGCAAGCATGAGGTTTTCCGCCGCGGCGGCGCAGTCCTGCGGCCAGAACACCGTCTGCGGGGAAGCCGAGGTGTCGCAGCAGAGCAGTATTGCCAGCGGAGCTTCCCGAGCCGGCCCTGCGGAAGGATGGAGCGCGGGCAGCTGGTCGAGCCTGTCTCTCTGGGCAATGACGATGAAGCGGCGGGTCTGCGCGTTTTCCGAAGCGGGGGCGGCAAAGGCGGCTCTGAGCAGGATTTCCTGCGTGTGTCCGTCGATGGGGCGTGGGGAAAATCTGCGTATGCTGCGCCTTGTGAAAATGGCGGTGAGTGCGTCCGTGCTTTCCATGGCTTCTCCTTTTTGTTCAGCATACGGCAAAGAAGGAGAAGGGAAAGGGAGCGGGGACATGATACTCATGTCCTGCATGAGTATCACGCCTTATGAGGAAGCTTCCTCTTCCGGAGCGCGCTCCCACAGGGTGAGGGCGCGGCATACTTCCGCCTTTTCCGGGCTTCTCTGTATGGAATGGAGTCTGGCGCAGGGGGCGGGGCGGCCGAACACCGTTTCCGGCGCGCCTGCGGGAACGGCGGCGGGTGCGCACAGGCATTCCAGCTCTTCCTGAGGGAAGCTTTCCGCCCGGAAGGTGATGTCCACGAGGCGCGGTGTCAGCGGCTCTTTCCAGCCGTGGAGCAGGGCCGGGGCGGGCGGCATGTTTTCCAGAATCCAGGCAAGGTAGCGCGTATTGTTCACATGGCCGTTGATGTCCAGATCGTCCCTGCGCACGCGGATCGGGCAGGACGATGCCTCCTCCTGCCGGATGCGGGGGATGACGCGGCAGGCAAAGGCCTCGCAGGGGCGCGGGGCTGAGGGGTATCGGGGCGCGAGTTCTTCGGGAAGATGCGCCATGCTGCGGCTTGTCAGTTCCATGACCGACCATGCGCTGCTGCCCGTCACGATGAGCTTTTCCTTTTCGTCATAGACTTCGTAGCCACGGTGCCCGAACCTGTCCATGGTGGAGGGCCAGGTACGGATGCACAGTTCTTCTCCCGCGCGGGGGAGCCTTGCAATGCGCAGGGCAAGGCGGGTGAGCACCCAGGTGAGGTTGTAGGCAAGAAGCGCCTGTTCGCCGAATCCCAGAGCGTCGGCGTTTCTTCCCGCCGCCTCCTGAAGCCAGTTCCCCAGAGAAGGGAGCGTGGCTACGCCATTTTCACCGATTTCTCCATAGCGGACCATGAGACGCAGTTCGGAAGCGTTGTCCGCAGGGATGGATATTCCGGGCATGATGTGCCTCATCGCAGGCCGGACCGGTTGCCCGGGCCGGACATGTCTTCCGCGCTCCTTGCGCGGGTCAGTAGTTTTTCTTCCATTCCAGGCCCACTTCCGTTCTGGTGGAGGAAGTCTTGGCCTGGGCTTCCACGCCGGGGAAAAGTTCTATTTCCACCACGGCGTCTGTTTCACTTTCCTTTCCCAGCCCCTGTTCCACGCCCACATACACGTTGTCGCGCACATAGGTGCCCATTTCCAGCGAGGTTCTGGACGTGTCGGAGTCGTTTGTACCGTCGTTGTCGGAATTGAACTTGAGCACATCCAGCCCGAATATCCTGCGGCCGAGGTCCATGACGCCTCCGCCGCCGAATCCGGCCAGTTCCGCCGCGCCTGCCGCAAGCTGAAGGGCCTGGACATGGCTGAGGGAGTTTGCCTCCTTGCCGAACATGATGCGGGAAAGAATTTCGTCCTTGGGCAGTTCCGGCTCGCTGGAAAGAAGGATTTCCGGCCGGGAGGCCGTGCCGCTCAGGGTGATGTCGGCCGTGACATCGCTGGAGCTGTAGGCCATGACCACGTTCAGCACGGGGCTCACGGGCCAGCCGCCGTCGAAGGTGATTTCCCCTTCGGACAGCTTGAAGCGCCTGCCGAGAATGTCCAGCGTGCCGCGCACGGCCTGCATGCCTCCTGTCACCCCCGGCCGGGTGAGGGGGCCGCGCAGGCGTATGTCGCCCTTCCATTCGCATTCCAGCCCGTAGCCCCGGATGAAGAGCTGGTTGGGAATGTGGATGCGCACGTTGAGCCTGCCCGGAATCGCGGGGACTTCTTCCTTTTTCACATCTCCCGGCTCCTCGATGGGCAGGGTGACGATGTCTCCGCCGGGGAGTCTGGAAAGCTGCACCTGCCCCTTGTCCACGGTGATGTCGGCGCGTACGGAGGGGGCCGAAGCCGTGCCGGTCACGGCCAGCGTGCCGGAGAGCATGATGCTTGCGTCCTGCCTGCGCAGGGGCGAAAGGTGGTTGATCCGCCCCTGAACGTCGAGCGCCAGGCTTGAAGGTTCGAGCCAGCCGGAGAGGTTCACCGTACCTTTGCGGTTGTCGTCCGCAGAGAAGGTGAATTCCAGCCTGTTGCCGGAGTCCTTTTTCAGATTCAGCCTGTCGGCCGCGGCATGCAGGCGCATGTGCCGCAGTTCCACGCCCTGCGCGATGTCGGCGAAGCTTCCGTTGTCGAGATCGGCGGCAAGGGTGAGCAGCGGGGCTGAGGGTGATCCGGAAATTACGGCATCCAGATGCAGACTGCCGGAAAGCCGCTGATCCGCCACGGGCACCAGCTTCCAGAGCTGCGCCAGTTCGCCGGAAAGGGTGATGTTTCCCCTCAGGCGGCCTTTCATGTCGGGCATGGGCACGGATCCGGAAGCGGCCAGAGGAAGGCTCAGGTCGGCGTTCAGGGTATCCAGCCCCAGAGCACTGCGGCTTTTTTCCGGCATGGTGAAGGCGAGGTTGAGGGTGCGACCTTTGCCGGATACGGCAAGATTTCCGGCAAGTTCCCCGTCGAGAGGCGGCAGGGAGGAGCCGGGAATCAGGATATCTTTAAAGTTTAACATGAAGTTTCCCGAAGGCTTCTGCAGCGTGCCCGCAACACGGACGCGGCCGTCCACCATGCCCCTGGGCAGATCGGGAAGAAGCGCGCCCAGGCGTGCAAGGTCGAGCCCCTGCAGCGAGGCCGTGATGTCGGCCTTCTTCGGCGTCCAGGAGCCGGAAAGCGCCAGCGTGCCGGAGGGAAGAAAAGAGAGCGACAGGGAGGGGAAGGACACGCGTTCCTTCTGAAAGCGGATGGTGGCCGGAGCGTTCAGGCGCAGTCCCGCCCCTTCGGAGCCTGCAACGCCGACAAGGGCGGGCGACACTTCGGCTTCCAGCGTCTGAAGAAAGATTTCTTCCGGTTTCCAGCGCAGACTTACCCGGGAGCGGATGTCGCCGTGGCTTTCGGCACGGGCCTGAAGGCCCTTTTCGCCGCCTTTCACCGAGGCGGAGACACGGGCGAGGGAAAGCCCCGGAAGAGAGAAGGAACGCAGGCCTGCGTCAAGGTCGATATCGGGCCTGCCCCACAGATTCTTTGCCTTGAGACGGGTCTTCAGGCCCGCAAGGGCGATATGTTCCCTGTCGGCCTTGATGTTCAGCCGTTCAAGGGTTCCCTGCCAGTCCAGCCCCTGCCCCTGCCGGGAAGAGAGCTTCAGCTCCAGATTCAGGGGGGAACCTGTGATGGTCATGCCCGAGAGACGGGCAAGGGGAGTCCATTGCCGCACCTGAAGGCGCAGGCTTCCGTCCAGGTCGGGCAGGGGAATGCCCGCAAGCGCCGCCACGCTGCCTTGTTCCGGAAGAGGAGCGGAAAAGGGCATGTGCGCGCGGAGGGAGCCTTCAAGCGCATTGTCTTCCAGATGCAGGGAAAGCCTGTCCAGTGAGAGCAGCATGCCCGGCCCCTTGTCGCCGCTGTTTTCCTCCACACTCCAGGAACTGTTCAGCAGAAGCTTCTGCCCGTTGGCCAGGAGGGAGGAATCGATGTTTCCGGCAAGGAGGGGGGATGCGGGCGGAACATTTCCGGCCTCCGGCGCGGCGGCTTCGCCCTGTGCCTGCACGCCGGCGAAAAGACGCGGCATTTCTTCCAGCAGGCGGGGAATGTCCGCACGGGGGACATCGAGTGCGGCATGGGCCTTTTCCAGTTTCAGGCCGGGGAGCGTGAGCTTTTCGCCGGAAAGGGCGAGATGCGTCGAGAGCGCGTCCATGGTGCCGGATATGTCCGCCGTAAGTGAGGCGCCTCCCGAAAGATCGGGGGAAAGATCGGCGCTGTCTTCCAGCATGCCTTCGGCATGGAGCGTCACCCGGGCATCGGGGGAGATCGTCTTGCCGGGCAGGGTGACTTCTCCCGAGGCCTTTGCCTGAAGGCGTTCCGCCAGCAGGGCGGCTTCCTCCAGCGTGGCGGTCAGACTGTCCGTTCCCATGCGGAGCGTGGCGGTGGTGGAAAGGGCGCATGCCCTGCCGAAAAGGGCGGCAGGCACCTCTTCCTTCCATGTCATGTCGGAAAGCTTCAGGTCGGCCTTTGCGTGCAGGCTGAGTTCCTCGCTTTTTTCCGCC
>NZ_CALUWY010000032.1 GCF_944324615.1 uncultured Mailhella sp. | reverse complement strand
AGGCCCATGGAGGACTGAATCTTCTCCGCCAGGGTGTACTTGGGACCGCGGGGAGCGAGTTCAGGATGACGCACGGCCATGTAATAGATGTAGGCCATGAACATGAGGGCCAGCAGGATGCCGGGCACCAGGCCGGCCATGAACAGGCGGCCGATGGAAACTTCCGTCACGATACCGTAGATGATGAAGCCGGAGCTCGGCGGAATAAGAATGCCCAGTGTGCCGCCTGCGGCCAGAGCGCCCGTGGCCAGGGAAGGCGAATACTTGAGGCGCATCATTTCAGGCAGGGACACGGAACCCATGGTCACGGCGGTGGAGAGCGAGTCGCCGCACACGGCCGCAAAGCCCGTGCAGCCCGCAACGCCGGCCATGCCCATGCCGCCGGGCATGTGGCCTATCCACTTGTTGGCGGAGTTGAAGAGGTCGACGGAAATGCCGGAGTAAAGGATCATGCAGCCCATGAGCACGAAGAGCGGCAGGGCCACAAGGTTGTAGTTGGCGGCAGCGGCGTAAGGCGTGGTGCCCACGGCAGCCAGAGCGGCGACCACGTTGCGGGAAATGGCCACCATGCCCATGGCGCCGATGATGCTCATGGCCCAGGCTATGGGCATGCGGATGAACAGGAAGAGGAAGAGCAGGCCGAACGCGATGAGGCCGAGGAAAAGATTGGAAATTTCGTAGGGGCTTTCACGATACCAGAAAGGCAGGTAGGCAAGCGCGAAGGCGAAGGCCACACCGAGGACGAAGGGAATGTAGTGGCCCGTGCCGATGCACTTGACGGCATCGCGCAGGAACTGGAACAGCGCCACTATGGCCGTGAGGCAGAGGCCCACCACGGGCATCCAGTAATAGAACTCCAGCGGTACATAGAGTTCCATGGACTGCGTGCCAAACTTACTCAGAAACGCATCATAGCTTTCAAAGGTAAGCAGAACCATGATGCCGAGGACCAGGGAGGACACCGTCATGTCGCACCAGCGCTGCATCCCCTTGGACATACGCTCATAGATGAAGTCGATCATCATATGGCGGTCGTGCAGCTGAAGCACGGCCATAAAGGAGAACGTGGTAAGCGCCAGAAGATTTTCCTGCAATTCCAGAGAGCCGGGCACGCTGAAACCGAACAGACGACAGCATACGTCCACGGTAATGAGCACAGGCAGGATGGCCATGGCCACATAGCTCAGCCAGCTCACCTTGGAAGTGAATTTTTCAAGAAAATTATGGATGCTCTGCAAAGCGGGAGAAAGGGAAAGTTGTTCTGCCATGGAGACCTCGGCTTTTCACGATCCGCCCCCCGGGCGAACCGCACGGGAAAGAGTACGCCAGAAAACACTACCGCAGGATGAGGCACGGGAGGGAGACCCCAGATCCCCCTCCCGGCATGTCTTACATCTTGTAGTCGCCGTACTTGCCGGCTCTCATCTCTTCGGTATAGAACTTGGAACGTTCCTGAGCATACTTGTAGACGGCGTCGATGACTTCAGGCTTTTCACCTTCGCAGGACACCTTCCACTCTTCGACGAAGTGGCCGAGAGGAGCAAGGAAGGGAGCGCGTTCTTCATCGGTGAGATAGAAGAAGGTATGTCCCTGGGATTCCATCCAGGCGGTGTCTTCCTTGGCACCGTCTTCCAGAGACTTGCCCACGCCGAGAGCCATGGCCATGCCGCCGGTCTGCTTGAGGTAGGTCTGCATGTCCTTGGGCATGGAGTCCCACAGGTCCTTGTTGGCTTCCATGGTGAAGGCCTGCACCATGATGTTGAGCATCAGATGGTACTTGGTGGCTTCGGTGATCTTGTAGGACTTGAGGGGAGCGAGGGGGCAGATGACGCCGTCACCCATGCCCTTGGACAGGGCAAGGTAGGTGTCGGGAGAGCTCATGCGGATGGGGTTGGCACCGAGGGCCTTCACGAGTTCCAGAGCCACGGCGTCCCACACGATGATCTTCTTGCCCTTGAGGTCGTCCATGGTCTTCACGGGCTTCAGGGTATGCAGCTGATATGCGGCGGAAGCCCAGGAGGTGAAGTGTTCGCTGTTGGCGGGCAGTTCGGCACGGGCTTCGGGGAACTTCTGAATGATGTCCTCAAGCACCAGAGAACCCACGATGGCATTGGGGCACATGCCGGGAATGGCCACGACGTTCAGCAGATTGTACTTGCCGGGATACACGGAAGGACGAAGCACGCCGAAGTCCACGCGGCCGTCGGTGATGGCCTGAGGCGCTTCGGATTCAGGATACAGGGAGTTGGTGGAAAAATAGTCAAAGGTCAGCTTGCCGCCGAACTTCTCGTCGGTGGCCTTGAAGTAGGGTTCCCAGTAGTTCACCACCGTGGGATGCTTTTCAAGGTAGCTGCCCATGAAGGACAGATGTTTGAATCCCTTGGCGGCCATGGCCGTGCCCGACAGGGCCAGCATTCCGCCCACGGCGAGAGCAACTGCCAGAACTCCAAATTTTTTCAACATGTCCGACTCCTTGTAATGTGAAAATTGTCCTTATATCTGCCGAAAGCCGTTCCGAAGAACAGCTTCAAAGCCTCATTCATTAGAGTTCTAGTAAAATAAATATCAACCTTAAGTCAATAGGAAAAAAGTTTTCCATGCCCTAATGTGAGGAAATCATTACCTTAAAAATATCGTTTCCGAAAAACTTCCCGGAAGGAAAAAGCGTAAAAATGCGGCGTTTGCCTCCGGATCAGCCCTGAAAAATGTCTTTCTCCGCCGCAAAGGATGCGGCAACACCCTGAAAAGATGTGAAAAAATACGCTGTTGCAGAAAAAGCTCGAAACAGCTTCCGCGATTTCTGGCAGAAGCGCCCTGCCCTCCGGAGGCCCCCTGCCGCACAGGGCTTGTGCCTCCCGGCACTTCCCCGGCGTCAGACACGGCTTTCCGCAATGTTCCGAAGCCTCCGGCCTCTCAGAAAGGGAACGCCCCGGCCGCCTGCGGCCTGAACACACTTTTCTGCCGGAGTTGCGGCCCCGGCGTGCCCGCAACTCCGCCGGGAGGGGGCGGTTTCCCCGCACGGAAAACCGCCCCTGCCGGATTATATCTTGTAGTCGCCGAAAGCGCCCGCGCGGACCTGTTCCGTATAATAGCTGCTGCGTTCACGGGCGAACTTCAGCACTTCCTCGACGAGCTTGGGATCCATGCCGCCGCATTCCTCCGTCTGCCAGATTTCGGTGAACCGGGCCAGCGGCGCGAGAATGGCCGCACGTTCCTCATCATTGAGATAATAGAACTTATGCCCCTGCTTTTCCATCCATGCGGTATCTTCCTTGGCGCCGTCTTCCAGAGACTTGCCGCAGGCCTCGGCCATCTTGAGGCCGCCTTCCTGCGTGAGCCAGGCGCGCATGTCCTCAGGCATGGAATCCCACAGGTCCTTGTTCGCCTCCAGCGAGAAGGTGTTGACGCCCAGATTGAGGATAAGGTGATGCCTGGTGGCTTCGGTGATCTTGTAGGAGCGGAGAGGAGCCAGGGGGCAGAGCACGCCGTCGGCCATGCCCTTGGACAGGGCGAGGTAGGTATCGGGCGAACTCATGCGGATGGGATTGGCCCCGAGAGCCTTCACGAATTCCAGCGTGGTGGCATCCCAGGCGATGATCTTCTTGTCCTTCAGCTCTTCGGCATTGCGGATGGGCTGCAGGGAATGGATCTGATACGCGGCCGAGGCCCAGGATGTGAAGTGCACGGAATTCGGAGGAAATTCATCGCGCACGGCCTGAAACTTCTGGATGAGCTCCTCCGCCACAAGGCTGCCCACAATGGCGTTGGGGCACATGCCGGGAAGCGCCACCACACCCAGCAGGTTCATCTTGCCGGGGAAAAGCGGAGGACGCACTTCGCCGATGTCCACACGGCCGTCGGTGACGGCAGAGAAGGATTCCGATTCCGGATACAGGGCGTTGGTGGAGAAATAGTCAAAGGAAAGCTTGCCGTCGAACTTCTCTTCCGCCGCCTTCATGAAAGGAACGAACACATTGACCACGGTGGGGTGCTTTTCCATGTAGCCGCCCATGAAGGACAGATGCCTGAACCCCTTGGCCGCCATGGCGGTACCGGAAAAGGCCAGCATGCCGCCCAGGGCGAGAACCATGGCCACTGCTCCGAATTTCTTCAACATGTGCAGGCTCCTTTTGTGAAAAAATTACCTTATCTTGAAAGGCGGAAAAAGCCTTCACAGGCCTTTTCTCATATAATGCTTTATATAGTAAGGAATACAGGGCTCCGTCAACAAAAAAAACCTCATGACGCTGTCTCCCTTGGTTTTCCGGCAAAAAAAGCGCGCAAGGAGCATTGCCGAAGGTCGCGGACGGGACCTTGTTCTTCCCGTGGAAGAGAAAAAGGTGGACTTTTTATTGTCCTTTTAATCACAATTTTTCCGCCATGCGCCGGATCGCCTCCCCGGCTGTGCTTTTTCCTTCCCTGAGCAGCCCTTCACGGCCCTCCGGCTCTGCCGTGCCGGAACAAAGAAGCCCCCTCTGCCGGAAAACACCCGGCAACGGGACATGCCCGGAGGCGTGCGCATGCCAGAGTATGCCGCGATTCCGCCAGCCTTCCTCTGCAGGACGGAAAGCTTCGCGTACAGGCGCTTCCCCGCCTGACCCGGAACCCGCAGGGAGAAAACGCCGCCTTTCCGCAGCACAATGGATGATTCCATTATCAGGAATTATTCCTGTTTTTTTCTTTTCCCTGCGCTGCGAGAGGAAATCCACGGCTCTTCCTGCGGCGCTTCCCGTGAAAAGGGCACAAAAAAACCGGCTCAGAGGCCGGTTTTTCACAGAATGCAGGGCAGGAAGCTATTCCGCCACAGGCTCGTAGTAGCAGCGCTTGGGGGAATAGATCTTGCCGGCCTTCTTCAGTTCGGCGCAGGCCTTGGACACTTCCTTGGAATCCACACCGAGAGCCTTGGCGATATCACCGGGGCGGACGGGCTTGCCCGCTTCCTTCATGGCTTTGAGAACCTGTTCTTCCATGCTAATCTCCTTTTTGTCCGGCGCATTCCCTGCGCCTGGACCTGCTTGTATCTTCTTCCCGGACAAAAGGCAAGAATTATTAAGAACCATTCCTGATTATTTTTTCATCCATGCCTTCCCCGGCCGGACGGCAGCCCTGTTCGGGTCCTGCCCGGAAACGGCGGAGGAGCCCTCCCCCGGCGGGGCGAACAGCCGCCGCGCGGAAGAGTCATGGATGCCGCATGCTCAGAAAAAGCCCGGCACACGGCGCCGATAAGACCATGATGAAACGCTTTCTTTCCCTTTTCTGCTCGTTGTCGGCCCTTGCCCTGCTCCTTTCCTGCGCTCCGGCCACACCGGTTTCCGAAAAGCCGGGCAGAGCGAGTCCGGTGTACATCCAGTGGCTTGAGGAGCAGGCGGGGCTGCGCCGGGCCTCGGAGCTTACCTCCATTGTCAGCGGCTCTTCCCTGAGCTGGCGGCGAAACTCCCGCGAATCGCTGCTACCGGAGGGCGTGAGAACCTGGTTCCGCGCCTCTCCCGTGCTGACGGCGTGGTCCGGAGACCGGTCCTTTCTCTCCGTGTTCAAGGAAAAAGGCCTGCCCGCCCGCCTTGCGGGTCTCGGCATACAGGGCGTGTACTTTTCCGGCACGGCCGACACCGGAGACGAGTGGGCGGGGCATTCTCCGGGCACAGGGCTGGGGGAGGACGCCACCGGCCTTTCCTTCGGCCGGACGGTGGGAAAGGATGAAGAATACGAAGCGCTGCTCGCCGCCCTTTCCGGCGCGGAACTGCCGCCCGGAGGCGAACTTCCTCCCGCGCATACCGGCATGGGGCCGGATTTCTTTCTTGCCCTGCGTTCCGTGCGGGACTACCCCGGCCTCTATGCCATGGCGGAAGTGCCCGGTGAACTCTGGCCGCTCCTTCCCGAGGTGAAGGAGCATGAACAGGCCGCCCTTTCTCCCGCGCAGACGGCGGCCCTTGCCGCGCGCGGCGTCATGGCGCCCGCGCTGGTGCAGGATGCTCCCGGCTTTCTGCCCATGCCCCGGGGCTGGGCTGCCACAGGCCCCGTCACCGGGGTGGACGGCATGAAAAGGCGCTGGATATACCGCTGGGCGGAACAGCCGGCAAGGCCCGTTCTGCACTGGGACGATCCTTCCGGTGCGGCGCGGCGCATCATGGAGGCGGGGCTCATACGGCAGGCGGGACTTCTCCATCAGGTTCTCGTCGGCCTGCGGGCAGCGGCATGGATGGGACTGGACGCCCTTTCTTCCGACTCCGTTCCCGGCGAAGAGCTGGAACCCGGTCTCTCGGCCGTGCGAACCCTCGCACGCAACGCCCACCGCTACGGCGCGGCCCTGCTCCTGGAAGACGCCCTGCCCATGGAAAAGCTTGCCCTTCTTCAGCGTTCCGGGCCGGATTTCTGCTTCGACAGCGTTCTTTTCCCTGCGCTGGAACAATCCCTGCTGGAACAGAACGCCCTGCCCGTGAAGCGGAGCCTGCGCCGCTCCCTGCGCCTCGGCATTGATCACCGCGCCCTGTGGCGCGGCACGGCGGACGGCCTGCCCCGCCCCTCTGCACGAACGCTTCTTCCCCTCATGCCCGAAGGCTGGGAACGCCTGCTGCTCCCGGCGGACGGATCCAAGGAACCGCGCCTCAACGCTCCCACCCTTGCGGCCATGGCTGCGGGCGTCCCCCCCGGCAAAAGACCGGAAAGCGCGCTTCTCCCCGCAGTGAGGGATGCCCACATGCTTCAGATAGCGGTGCGGGCCTTCCTGCCCGGGCTGCTCATGCTCTCCGGTTCCGATCTTTCGGGCGGCCTGCCGCAGGGGGAGGACTGGCCCGCCACGCCGCCGCTCTGGCAGCTGGACGCCGTGCCTTCAAGCCGCCGGGGACTGCCCTCCGGAATCGCCCTGTACCGGTCTGCCGAAGCCGACGTGCAGCAGACGCTGAAGACCATGCTTTCCGCCCGGGAAAAATGCGGCATAGCCCTGGGAACCCTCGTTCAGGTGCCCGACTGCAGGGAAAAAAGCGTCCTCATTGCGGCAAGCACGCTGCCTTCCGGCGGAACTCTGGTCTTCTTCGGCAATGTTTCCGCAGAAAGCGTGACCTTCTTTGCCGATTTTCCGCTCTGGAGCAGGGCTTCCTCACGGAGCGACCTTCTTTCGGAAGCTCCCGTTGCGGCAGAAAGCATGACGCTCCCCCCCTGGGGCTGGCGGGTCGTACTGTTGCAATGAGACATATTCCGCGGCCCGACTGAAAAAAAACATCCGTTTCACATAAAAATGCATGAAAAATAGCCCGGAATACGGTACGGGGCTTGCGCCGTTCGGGATATTTTGGGATACTTCCCACACTTGTCGACATGTTTGAAGACCTTTTTATGAACCTCAGCGGAGCCCGCCATGGACGAAAAGATAGAACGCACAGAACAGGACAAGGAAAAGTTTTCCGCAGGTAACGACACTCCCCCCGCTCAGGAACAGGAAGCCCCCGTTCAGGAAACAGAGGCCTCCGGCACGCCGCCGCAGGCTGACGCCCCCGCACAGGAAGTAAAGGAAGAAGACGCCGCAGCGGAAAAGGAGCAGCCCTCCGGAAACGCCGGAGAGGAAGCGCCACAGCAGGCCGATGCTCCGCAGGATACGCCGCTGGAACTTGCCAAGCCCGTGAAGAAGCGCAAGGTCGTCCGCAAAAAATTCTCCGCAAAGCCTGCCCCGGAAACGCCGCCGCCCCCGCCTTCCGGCCCCGCCGCAAAACTCTTCGACGTGCTCTCCTACGCAGGCCTGCCTCTGCTCATCGTGCTTGCCGCCGCCATGACCTTCCTTGAAGTATGGCAGGTGCGCGACCTGTGGTTCTCCGATGAAGTGCGCCTCGCCGACGCCTTCATGAACCTCAAAAACGGCGACTGGCTCATGCTCACCATGAACGGCCTGCCCTACCCCGACAAGCCGCCGCTGTATTTCTGGTTCATGGAAGCGCTCTCCATGATTCCGGGCATCACCGTGCCCATGGTCTTCTTCCTGGCCGTGGCCATTTCCCACGCGCTGTTCATCGGCTCCATCTGGCTGCTTGCGCGCGGCACGGGTCATGACAGGTGCGTTGCCTTCGCCGCCGGTCTGGTCGCCTTGAGCTGCCTCTACATCAGCGGCGCGGCCTGCTACCCCCGCATGGATCTTCTCTTCGCCGCCGTGGTCACGCTGGGCATGACCTGCCTGTACCGCGGCTGGATCAAGCCTTTTGCGCCGTTCTGGCTGACGGCGGGCTTTTTGCTCATGGGTGTGGCCACCCTTATCAAGAGTCCCCTCGGCATCGCCTTTGCCGTGGCCGCCAGCATTCTTTTCCTGTTCTGGCGCGGCACTCCCGGCCGCCTGAACGGGCGCGACGGCCTGCCCGGCTTCCTGCTCATGCTCCTTGTCATCGCCGCCTGGCTCGGCATGCTCTACCTTGAAGGCCATCAGGACTACCTGCGCGACATGCTGGGTACGCAGCTTGCCGGCCGCGTGCTCGAAGGCGGACATCACGCCGAACCGTGGTGGTACTATCTGGCCGCCATTCCGATCATCTGGGCGCCCTGGGTGCTCATCATCCTTTTCGTGAACTGGTTCGCCGCATTGCGCGGCATTCCCGCCGCATGGAAGAGCCGCAGGGAAAACGGCGGTTCCAGCTGGCTGTGGATATGGTTCTTCTCCGGCGCGGCCATGCTCTCCTGCGTGCAGGCCAAGATGGCCGTCTATGCCCTGCCACTGCTCGCTCCCCTCGCCGTGCTCACCGGCCGATCCCTGCTCCGTCTTTCCCCCGGGCGCAGCCGCTGCTTCTTCAGCCTTGTTTCCACCCTTCTGGCGCTCCTCGGTCTCGCCCTCGTGCTGGTGGACGTCTTCCCGCTGCTCCGCCCCTACATCGGCGGATTCCTGCCGCCCGTCCCGGCCATGATCGACCCCTGGCTGAACGCCCTTGACGGCACCATGTACATGGGCGGCATCCTCGTGCTGCTCGCCGTGGTACTGCTCTTCTTCACCCGGCTTTCCCTGCCCGGCGGCGCCATGCTCGTCACGGCCGTCGGCATGATCGTCATGCTCCAGCCGTATCACTTCTTCGTGGCCCCCTCCATGGACAAGATCCTGAGCCCCCGCGCACAGGCCGCCGCCATGGCCGCCAAGGTGAAGGAAGGCTGCGCCCCGGCCGCGTTCCACGTCTACCCCGGAGCCTATGCCTGGCACCTCAATGAAATTCTGGCTCCCGAAGGAAAGCGCCTTTCCGTGCCCGACCTCGCCACGCCCGAAGCCCGGGATGCCTGGCTGAAGGAACATCCGAGGGCCGTCATGGCCATGCCCAAGGCCGACTGGGACGCCTGGACGCAGAAGCCCGCCGGCGCGGAAGTGATACTCACCGCGTGGATGGTGCACAAGCCCTATGTGGTGGTGGCCTTCAGTGCCGCCGCTCCCGCCGCAGAACCGGCCCCGGCTGCAGAAGCGCCTGCGCAGGCCGCGGAACCTGCCGCGGAACCGGCTCCTGCCGAGGCCGCGCCTGCCCCCGCAGCGGCTCCTGAAAAGGCCCCCGAAGCCGCCTCTGCTCCCGCAGAAGCTGCGGCCGCCGCACCCGCTGCACAGACCGAAGCCCCGGCCGCATCCGCTGCACAGGCAGAAGCTCCGGCCGCCGCTCCGGCTGCTCCGGCTCCAGCCCCCGCACAATAAGCAGGTCCCATGCCCGGCGTGACGCTCCGTTGCGCCGGGCATGTTTTTTTCCCACCGGCAGAACCTCAACCCGGACATATCGTTATGAGTTATCTCGCCCTTCTTTTCTGTGTCGCTCTGGCCTTCTTTCTCGGCGCCGTCCCCTTCGGGCTGGTCATCGCCAAAACCTTCAAGGGCATAGACCCGCGCAAGGCGGGAAGCGGCAACATAGGCTCCACCAACGTCGCCCGCCTCTGCGGCCTGCCCTGGGGCATACTCACGCTGTTCTGCGACATCATGAAGGGCCTGCTGCCCGTGCTGCTGGCCGTGTATCTTCTGCCTTCACCCTACATGCAGAGCGTCGTTGCCCTGGCGGCGGTGGCCGGACATGTGAAATCGCCCTTCCTCGGCTTCCGCGGCGGCAAGGGCGTGGCCACCACCATCGGCGCGCTGCTGCCCCTGGCCTTCTGGCCGCTTCTGTGCGCCGTGCTCTGCTGCGTGGCCGTCATCGCCGTTACGCGCTATGTCTCCCTGGGCTCCATGGTCATGTCCGTATCTCTTGTGGTGTTCTATGCGCTGTTCGGCCGCTTCGACCTCGTGCCCCTCGCCCTCATCCTCTGCGCCATGATAATCTGGGCGCATCGCGCCAACATCGGCCGCCTCATGAGAGGCGAGGAAAGCAAATTCCTTGCAGGAAAAAAGAACTGAAATTCATAAAAAAACCTGTGCATTGCAACTGCGGTAATACTGGACCTTCATCATCTTCTATGCTAGGTTGTTTTTTAAGAGCAAAAGACCCCATGGTCCGATGTCTTTGCGTCCCATGAACGCGGGGCCACCCCGCTCCCGGCCTGGCCGGGGAAGGAATTGCTTATGCAGATCGAAGTTGTTTTCCGTAATCTCACCCCTTCCGACCCCCTGAAGAACTACGCTCTCAAGCGTTTCCAGAAAATAGACCGCATGGTCGGCGACGAGGCGGCCAAACTTCTGGTCACCCTTTCCATGGAAAGCAACAGGCCGAAAGTCGATCTTCTGCTCACCGGGCAGGATCTGAACTTCGCCGCCAGTGAAAAGAACGACGACATGTATGCTGCCATCGACCTGTGCAACGACCGCATCGGTCAGCAGCTGCGCAAGGCCAGTGAACGCCGCAGTCAGATCAACCGCGACACCATGGTGAACTCTCTGGGAGAAGCCGACGAATAGGCCCTTCCGCTTCCTTCTGAACACAGCCTCCGGTTCCTGCCGGAGGCTCTTTTTTTGTCGCACAGCTTCAGCGCGCCCTGCCGGAGGCGAAGATACGACGCATCTTCCTGCATCTTTTCCGGATCGTTCCCTTCTCCCGGCTCAAAATTTTTTGCGTGACAAGCGAAGTCAAAAAAAGTATCTTTTCCGCTCTATGATTTTGGAGGCTTCAAATGAGTCACGAAATAGATACGCGCATCATGACGGTCGGCAAGGCCAAAATAGACAATCCGGCCATAGGCCCTTATGTCGACGATACTCCCGTTCCTTTTTATCTTGACGCCGAACACGGCGGCGAAGACGTTCAGGGCCTTGAAGGCGCTCCCGTTTCCATCGAGCAGGCAGGCCCCCGCCAGCATGTTTACTATGATCCCGGCAAGACCAGAGCCGCCATCGTCACCTGCGGCGGTCTCTGCCCCGGCCTCAACGACGTCATCCGCGCCGTGGTGCTGGAATCCTACTACGGCTACGGCGTACGCTCCATTCTCGGCATCCGCTACGGCCTGGAAGGCTTCATTCCCAAATATCATCACGACATCATGGAGCTGACTCCGCGCAATGTCTCGGAAATCCACACCTTCGGCGGAACCATTCTCGGCTCCTCCCGCGGCCCGCAGAGCGCCGAGGAAATCGTGGATGCCCTGGAGCGCATGAACGTCAACATCCTGTACATCATCGGCGGCGACGGCACCATGAAGGCCGCTTCTGCCATTCAGGAAGAAATCTTCCGCCGCAACCTGCACACCTCCGTCATCGGTATCCCCAAGACCATCGACAACGACATCAACTTCGTGCCCAAGTCCTTCGGCTTCGATACCGCCGTGGACGTGGCCACCTCTTCTTTGCGCTGCGCCCATACCGAAGCCATCGGCGCGCCCTACGGCGTAGGTCTGGTCAAACTCATGGGCCGTGAATCCGGCTTCATCGCCGCCCAGGCCACGCTTTCGCTGAACATCGTCAACTTCGTGCTCGTGCCCGAAGTGCCCTTCAAGCTGGAAGGCGAGGGCGGCCTGCTTCCCGCTCTGGAAGAACGCCTGCGCAACCGCTCCCACGCCGTCATCGTCGCGGCCGAAGGCGCGGGGCAGGACCTGCTCACCGCAAGCGGCAAGACCGACGCTTCCGGCAACCGCGTGCTCGGCGACATCGGCCTCTTCCTCCAGAAGGCCATCAAGAATTATTTCTCTACCAAGGACATGGACGTCACCGTCAAGTACATCGACCCGAGCTACATCGTGCGTTCCGTGCCCGCCAACACCAACGACAGGGTCTACTGCGGCCTTCTCGGCAGAAACGCCGTGCACGCGGCCATGGCCGGCAAGACCAACATGGTGGTGGCCCGCCTCATGGACCGCTTCGTTCACCTGCCGCTGCAGCTCGTCACGCGCCGCCGCCGCCAGATAGACATCAAGTCCAACTACTGGCGTTCCGTCATCGCCACCACGGGCCAGCGCCTCGCCTAGGCATTGCCTGAGCGAATCCTTCCGGTCAGAAGCCCCCGCATTCTGCGGGGGCTTTTTTCATGCCCCGCGCCTTCTGAAAAAAGCGCGTTTCCCGCACCCCAAACCGCGCCCCTTCCGGACACTTTCTGCCCGCGCCCCGGCATCCGTCCGTCAGGCAGAAACACGCTCATGCCCCGGCAACCGCAGTATCCGGGAAAATTCCGCGGCAGGCGGAACCAAGGGGGCGGTACTCTTCTTCCCGGGCAGAACAGGGCAGTTTCATGCAGGCCCTGCGCCACCGCTGATTTTTACGGGGAACGACGGGCGGCCGACAGCTGTGGACCCATTTCCGGCAAAGACCGTCACGACGGATTGTTCTGCCATCGGGTGTAAGGATGCCTGATGAGGTTGGAATTGAAATAGCGGGGATCGCCGGTGACTTCCTGCCCTGCCCATTCCGGCCTGTCGAAGGCCTCGTCTTCGCTCTCCAGCTCGATTTCCGCCACGATCAGCCCCTGATTCTCCCCGAAGAACTCATCAATTTCCCATACGAACTTCCCCTGCGGAATCCTGTAGCGTTTCTTTTCGATGATCGGCTTCTCTGCAAGGTTATCAAGAAGGAAGTTGCCATCCTCAAAGGGAATTTCATACTCATATTCCACGCGGGAGGCGCCGACGGTGAGGCCTTTGATGGTGAGAAACGCCCTGTCTCCCACGGTACGGACACGAACGGTGCGCTCCTTTGCGCTGTTCAGATAGCCCTGACGGTATAATGTTCCCTGTGCAAGCCCACGCCATGCCTCGCCGATGACAAGAAACTTCCGTTCTATTTCCTTACCCATGACGCACTCCTTTGCATGAATGTCATCTTTTGCGGCATCACCGCATGACGGGAATATACCTCAGCCTTCTTCCTGAAAACATCCGTTTCCACCGCCCTTTCCCCGGATCCCGTCATCTTCTGCTGCCAAAGCCTGCCGGACCACGCCTGCCGTGCGCTCCATTTGCTTCTTGCGAAGAGCGGCGGAATGGCCGATACTGTCATGAGACATACCCTTCCCTCACCTTCCGCAACCCCCGTTGTCCATGAGCGAATTTCGACAGATCAAGGCTTCCGCCGGGTCCGGCAAGACCTATACCCTGACCAGTACGTTTCTTTCCCTGCTGGCCGGATCTTCCGGCGCGTCGTGGAGCAGGCCGCCCTCGGGCTGCACCCTTTCGGGGGAGGAAAGCTACGGCTGGCAGGAAATTCTCGCCATCACCTTCACCAACAAGGCTGCGGCGGAAATGCGCGAACGCCTGCTTCAGCGCCTGAAGGGGCTGGCCCTCACCCCGAAGAAGGAAGCGAAGGATCCGTTCTGGAAGCCCGCCAAGGCGCGCGAAGCCGTGGACATGCTCATACGGAGCTACGGCTCGCTGAACATCCGCACCATCGACAGCCTGCTGCACCTCATGGTGCGCCTCTCCGCCCTGGACTTCGACCTTTCCCCGGATTTCGAGCCGCGCTTCTCCGATGAGGAAATCACCGGCCCCCTGTTCGACGACATGGCCGAACAGGCCCGCACCGATGAGGAACTCGGGGCCGTGTTCCGTCGTGCCTGCCGTCAGATGCTGCGTTCGGAAAAAACGCGGGGTTTTCTTGCCGGAGACCGTATCCGCGAACGCGTGACGGCCATGGTTTCCCTCATGCTGGCGGCGGACGGCTGGAGCATCCGCGACCTCGCCTCCCCGGAAGAGGCGGAGGAGCATTTTCAGCAGGTGCTCCGCAGCATTCAGAACGACGCGCTGGAGATGCGCGCCCGCCTGGAACAGGAAGACCTCAAGGCCTCCAAACATTTTCTGAACGCCCTGACGGCCTGCATCGAATGCGGAGGCCGTGCCACGAAACTGCCGCTCTCCTCCGCCATGTTCCAGAAGGAAAGCTTCGACGAATGCCTGCTCAAGGCCTCCCGGGGAAGCGCCAGTCTGGCCCTGCATGCTCTTTATGAAAGCATACAGACCGACATGCGCTCCCTGCGCGTGCTCATGGGCGCGCGCCGCCTCATGCCCTTTGCGGAACTCGCCCAGGCCGTGTATTCCCGCCTGGAGGATGAGGAACGCCGCACGGGCATCATTGCGGCCTCGCAGGTGCCGCGGCTTGCCATACGCGCCGCAGACGACAGCGAAGGCGTCAACGAACTTTTCTGCCGCCTCGGCGCGCGCGTGCGCCACATGCTCATCGACGAATTTCAGGACACCAGCCGCGATCAGTGGATGGCGCTTCAGCCTCTGGCCGAGGAGGCGCTCTCCAGAAACGGTTCCCTCACCATCGTCGGCGACGTGAAGCAGGCCATTTACGGCTGGCGCGGCGGAGATGCCGCCCTTTTCGACGAACTGGTGCGCAAGGGTTCGCCCCTGCTTTCCCTGGTGCCGCGTCCCACGCTGGAAACCCTGCCCTTCAACTGGAGAAGCAGGCGGCACATCGTGGCCTGGAACAACGCGCTCTTCTCTGCTCTGGGGAATCTGGACGCGGCCAGAGAACTTCTTCTGCCCCTTGCCGAAGGGGACACGGAACTATTGAACGAGCAGGCCGCCCTGCTCTGCGAGGCCTTCGACCGCGCCGCCCAGAGTGCGGAAAAATGCCGTTCCGGCGGCTGCGTGAGACTGCGCAGGCTGGAAAAAGGCCGGGAGGAGGAACTTCTTGCCACCCTTCTGCCCGACATGGTGGAAGACATGGGCCGCACGCGCTCTCTGGGCGACATCTGCATTCTCACGCGCAACAACGAACAGGCGGCCAAGGCCTCTTCATGGCTCATGGCGCGGCATATTCCCGTGGTCACGCAGGGGAGCCTGCTGCTGGCCGAACAGCCCGTCATTGCGGCCCTCGTCAGTCTGCTGCGCTTTCTGAACGACCCGGAAGACGACATCGCCTTCTGGTCCACCCTGCTCAGTGCGGAACTGCTCCCGCCCCTGCCCTGCGAAGGCCGCGCGCTCAGCAGCACGGATCTTCTCGACTGGGCGACCGGACGCCCCCGCAGAAGGAGCATGGCGGCCCAGTTCGCCCAGGATTTCCCCGAAGCGTGGGAGGCCGTGTTCGCCCCCCTGCACGACAATGCGGGCCTGCTCACGCCTTACGATGCCGTGATGGAAATCGTGGAGCGCTGGCATGTCATGGAACGCCGCCCCGAAGCGACGGGCTTTGTGCGGCGCTTTCTGGAACTTGTGTTCAATGCCGAAGAATCGGGCATTTCCGATCTTTCCGGCTTTCTCGAACTGTGGGACGAAAGCGGCAGTCAGGAAAAGGCTCCCCTGCCCGAAAGCATGGACGCCGTGCGCATCATGACCATGCACAAGGCCAAGGGGCTGGAATTTGATGTGGTCATTCTGCCGTGGCTGAATTTTTCCCTGGGCCGGGCTTCCGACGACAAGTCCGTGTTCTGGAAAAGCCGCGGCGTCGGCCTGCTCGCGCCCTTATGCCGGGAAATGGGCAGGCCCTGGCTCAAGGACCGCATGGACACGGCCCGCGAGTCCCTGCACCTCATCTATGTGGCCATGACCCGGGCCGTGAGCGAACTGTACTGCTTCCTGCCCGATCCTTCCGACGGCCCGGTTTCCCTCATGCTCGACACGCTCATTTCCCGGCAGGCGGACAGACTCAGGGAACAGGGCGACGAACTCTGCTGGGGCGACGCCGCCCCGAAGACCGTCGGAAAACCTGCGGAAAAAGCCCCCCGGCCCGCAGCTTCCGTCCCCGCCGCCTCCCCCCCTGCCGCACCGCAGAAGGAAGCGGAAAAAGCTCCGGAAGAAGAAACGGAAGCCTGGCGGCCCATGGGCTGGCTGCCGCGCCTGCGCATTTTCAAAAACGCGCTGGAAGACTGGACCTTCACGCCCAGAAGGCGCGGCACACTCATCCATCACTGTCTGGAAAGCCTGCAGATTTCCGGCGTGGGGGAAGCCTCGGCAAGGCGCGACGCGGCCCTTGCCGCCGCGCGCGGCATATCCACCTTCCCCCTGCCCGTACCCGACAGGGAAGCCGTGTGCAAAGACATTGAAGAATGCCTCGCCTGGTACGCCCTTCTGCCGGAAACGCCGCACTGGCTGGCCTTCGGCACGCCGGAACATTCCCTGCTGGACAGCGAGGGCAGGCAGCTTCGCGTCGATCTTCTGGTGGACGACGGAAAGGAACTTGTGGCCGTGGAGTACAAGACAGGCACAAGCGGCGATCTGCCCGCTCCGGAGCACACCCGGCAGCTTCAGCATTACCTGCACCTTCTTGAAGAGGCCATGGGCCAGAAGGTGCGCGGCGCGCTCGTCTACCTCGATCGCCGCGAAATATTCCCGATTTTCCCCGGAGACCGTCATGACTAGCCGCCAGCGTTCCTTCAGTCCCTTCCGCATCGTCCCGTGGGACGACGACTTCATGCTGCGCGTGCATGAGCTTGCCCACGACATGACCGGAGGAAAACCGGGCAGGGCCGTCATCGTGTTCCCGCTCAACCGTCCCCGGCGCTATCTTCTGGACATCTACAGAAAAGAGTCGAAAGGGCCGCTTCTTCTGCCGCACATCATCAATGTGGGCCAGCTCATCGAATCCTGTCTGGAAAGCTGGACGCGCTCCGTGCCGCGCATGGCGGGCACGCTGGATCAGGTGGCCGTGCTCAAGGACTGCCTCCTGGACATAAGTCTGGACGAAGAGCGGGAAAGCCCGCTGGCGAAACTGGCCCGGAGCCTGCGCGAGGAAGACGGCATGGCCCGCTTCTTCCCCTGGGGGGTGCGCCTTGCCCGTCTGCTCGATGAATGCGCCACGCACATGGTGGAGGCGGAAGATCTGCTCCATGTGGATGACATGGTGGCCCCGTATGCGGTGACGCTTCTGGGAAGCCTCAGCCGCATACAGGAACGCTGGCGCACCCTTCTGCGCGGCAGGGGCATGAGCACGGCGGGCATGCAGGCTCAGCATGCGGCCCAGCTTGCCGGAGCCGGGCCGGATCTGCCGCTCAAGCTTCAGGGCCGGAAAATCATCATTGCGGGCTTCGTGCGGCTTACCCGCGCGGAAGAGGTGCTGTTCCGCTATCTGTGGGAACGCGGGGCCGTCGTCTGCCTGCATACCGATCCGGGCATTCTTTCCGGCGGCGGGCACTGGAGCTGCATCGACCATAAGGAATGGCTCCAGCGCTGGAAGGCGCGGGGCGAGGTGTTCGGGGAAAGCCGGAATGGTGAACCCCGCATCCACTTCTATGCCGGGTACGATCTGCATTCCCAGCTTCTTTCCCTGAAAAACGAGCTGGAGGCCAGGCCCTGCCGCGACGAGCGGCGCGCCGTGGTCATTTCCCATGATTCCCTGCTCATGCCCACGCTCCACCATATTCCGGAAAAGAGCATCAACATCTCTCTGGGCTATCCTCTGCAGCGCTCCCTGCTCGCCCGGCTTGTGGAACGGCTGCTCGACACAAGGCGCGGCATGGACGAGGAAGGCCGCGTGCACTGGAAAAGCCTCATGGCCCTCATCCGTCATCCCTATGTGCGGATGCTGGGCACGACCGGGGAAGATGAGACCATCCTTCCCCTGCGCCCCTTCCTTTCCCGCATGGAAGGCACCCTCCGCCGGGGCGGCCGCATGGTGGACGCCTTTACCTGCGCCTCCGATCTGGTGGACGACATTCTGGGCGATCTGGAAGGCGGCCCCCTTGCGGAGGGCCTCTGCGAAGAAAACGGCCGGCTTCTGGAAAAGACCATGCGCGTACTGGTGGACGACTGGCGCAACGTGGCCACGCTGGAGGATCTGGCAGGATGCCTGCGTTCTCTCTGCGCGCTTCTGCTGGAACACGGGCGGCATATCTGGCCGCGCTTTCCGCTGGATGCCGAATGTCTGGCAAGACTCATGCAGAACGTGATTCCCGATCTGGCCGACAACGCCATGGCCGGGGAGCGCCTTTCTCTGGACTCGCTCTTTGCCATCGTGCGGGAAAGCCTTGCCGAGCAGCGCGTGCCCTTTGAGGCCGACCCGCTCACCGGCCTTCAGATTCTGGGCACGCTGGAAACCCGACTGCTGCATTTCGACCGCGTCTATATGCTGGATGTCACCGAAGACGCCCTGCCCGGAGCACCCGCACACGATCCGCTTCTGCCCGACAGTCTCCGTCCCGTGCTGGGCCTGCCCGACAACAGCCGCCGCGATGTTCTCGCCGCCCATACCTTCCACCGCCTCATCGCCGGAGCCAGGGAAGTGTTCCTCTACTGGCAGGAAGGCGTGCAGAGCGGCGTGCTGGACGGCAAGAAACTCCGTTCCCGCCTGGTGGAGGAATGTATCTGGCATGTGGAGCAACGCACGGGGCACATACTGCGCCCGGGAGAGGAACCACTCCTTGCCGCGGCCTTTCCCATGGCGGAACCGCCCCTTCCGCAGGATGCGCCCATCCTGCGCACGCCTGCCATGAACGAACGCATGCTGGAGCTGCTCAGCCGCAGGATATCGCCCACGGCGCTGGACGCCTACCTGTCCTGCCCCGCCTTTTTCTTCCGCAAATACGCCTGTACCCTGCGCGAGGCGGAAGAAGTTCCGGAAGGCGACGATCACCTCGGCGTGGGCATCATGCTTCATTCCGTTCTGCTCAGGGCCTTTCAGCCTTTCCTCGGCAAGGCCGTGAAGCCGGGAACCATCCATGCGGAACTGCTGGAGAGGCTGTTTCATGAGGAACTTGCCGCAAGCAACCTCACGCTCAACCTTCCCGCCCAGAGCCGCTTCATGCTGGAGGCCGCAGGCCCGGCACGACTGCGGGACTTTGCCGCCAATCAGCCGGACGTCGTGGAGCTCATGGCGCTGGAGCAGAATGTTTCCGCAGACATCGAGGCCGGCGGCCGCCGCTTCTTTCTGGAAGGCAACATCGACAGGCTGGATCTCCGGGCCCCGGGCTTTGTCATTCTCGACTACAAAAGCGGCAGCACGAGCCGCCAGCCGCACCCTTCCTTCTGGCAGGACGAGACTCTCTGGGAATCCATGGAACAGTGGCGGCCCGGCCTGTCCGATCCTCTGCCGGAACTTGCCATGGCTCTGCCCAGCGTGCAGCTTCCCTGCTATATGTACATCTGCGGACACGACGCTTCCCACGCCGACATGCTGCGCCGCGCCCCGCTCTGGGATGCGGCCCTTGTACAGCTTGCCGACAGGGGCGACGAAATTCCCCTGCTGGGGGAAAAAATCGACGCCGAAACGCGAAGCGACATCATGGAACGACGCATTCCCGCCCTGCTGCGCTTTCTGCTGCGCCACATGGCCACGGCCACGGAATTTTCCCTCCGCCGCACGGAACGCTGCGCGCGCTGTCCCTACCAGAGCTGCTGCCGCTGAACGCACAAAAAAAGGCGCGTTCTTCGCGCCTTTTTCCCGGCTCCGGGCGTTGGACAGAATGCCGGCCCCGGAAACGAAAAGCCCTGTTCACTTCCCCTGCCCGGCGGCATCTCCGGAACCATCGCTCTCCCTGCCTGCCGCCTTCCGCGCGGCCTCCTCGTCCAGCATGTCCGCCAAGATGTCGCAGGTGCGCTTTGTCATTTCTCCGCATACGGAGCGGAACAGGCCCTTTTCCGCCGCTTCCCGCATGACTCCGGGCTGCGTGATGTCCATGCCGAGAATGTCCCGGCACAGACGGTGCGGCTGTGTCTGCGAAAAGCGCCGCTCAAATTCCGCAACCTTCTCCAGAAGAAGCGGTTTTCTGCTCTTTGCTTCCTCCATGGTGGCCGCGCTGCCGTAATACAGGCCCAGCACAAGATGTGCGCCGCTGATGCAGCCGCAGGTTTCGGCATGGCCCATGCCCGTGCCGAAGGCCGAAGCCATGCCTATGGCCTGTTCGTCGCTGATGCCGAGGCGCGAGGCACAGTGCAGGCACACGGTCTGCGCGCAGTATCCGAAACGTGACGGTGAAGCCATATTTTTCCCCCAGTATGTCATTGTGGTTCATGGCCGCTCTCCTTTGCAGAGCTGCAGCCGGAAATATTTCCCGAGCGCAGGGCTCAGGCTCCTGCAGGATGTTCACGCCCTCTCCCCGCCATGTCACGCGCCGAACGGGAAAAGGCATATCCGGCCTGCACAAACATCTTCCGGGCGTCTTCCACGGAAAAGCCCTTCCACTCGCCCGGCACCTCCCCGGCATCCCGGGGCACGGCGCCCGTTTCCACCACCAGCACGTTGGCGCCCCACTCCACCGCCAGAGGAACGGGAGGATGCACGCAGATATGGGGCGTTGCCGTACCCCCGCAGAGACGCGCCACGGCCGCCACCTGCGCAAGGCGCTCTTCCGACACCTCCTCCCGGCCTTCAAACGGTGTACCCGGCACATTGATGCGCGCCATGACGCCGCATATTTCCGCCCCGGCGGAAAGGGCCGCCAGCAGGGAATCGGCAATCTCCCCGTCCGTGTGTTCCACGCCCAGCGGCTCCGCAAGACAGGCCAGCGTCATGCCTGCATTCCTGATGGTGTTCAGGGCGGCGCGGCGCTCGCCCGGATCGAAGGGCGTATCCCGGCCTTCACCGAGACGCAGGGCATGGTACATGACCTCCACGCCCGCCTTCTTCAGGGCCTCTATGTCGCGCGCGCCCTTCTGGCCGGTATTGGCCACCAGCACGCAGCGTTCCGGCAGAAGCTCGCGCGCCTTCGCCGTCAGGGCCGAAAGCCGTTCCAGACCGTACTGTTCCGTGGTGCGGAGCACCACCCAGGCCGCGCCTTCAAAGGCATAACGGCAGGCTGCGCCCAGAATGTCGCCCGTTGCCCATTCATGAGCCTCCTTCACCACGCCCCATGCCCTGCCGAAGGCGCAGAAGGCGCAGTTCATGGGACAGGGGGCGCAGTCCACGCCGACGGCCGCCCATAACCGCGCCGTATCGCCGGCGACCTCACGGGCCACACTCCGGGCAAGGCGTCCCAGAAAGGCGGCTTCGGCAGAACGGGGCGCATAGGAGAGAAGGCGCAGCATATCCTCGCGGCGGGGCAGTTCTCCGGCCAGAGCGCGCGCTCTGACCTCTTCCATGAAGGCACGCTCTTTTAAAGGGCACGCTTCCCAGGAGGGACGGCCTGTTCTCTGCACCGCCTGAAGAAAGTCCAGCACGCTTTCCAGATGCCCGCGACTCCGGGCAAGGGTCTCCGTCCAGCGGTTCAGGCAGCGCATGCCCCGTTCCGTGACGGCGTATATTCTGCGCGAAGGGCCTTCCCCCCTGCCGCTGACGCTTTCCAGCACGCCGTTTTTCTCCATGTCGCGCAGCATGCGGTAGCAGCCCGTCATGTCCGGCATCTGCGGCCCGAAAAGCCCCGTATCCGCCAGTTTCCGCACAAGGGCATAACCGTGCACAGGCTCCTGCGCCAGAAGGGCGAGAAGCACGGGCTGCACGAAGCGCGGCAGATTTGCCCCGGAACAGGCACACGAATCAAGAATGTCCACTTCTTCCCCCGGCATGTCTTCTCCTCCGACGCAGAAACGGGCGTAACCTTCCGCACCCGGGCGATGTTTTCCCTCAGAAGGGCAATGCCTGCCGGGGAAGCACAAAACGCCTTTCCGCCCCCTTTCTCAGGCTGCACGGCCTCTCCGGGCAAACCCGGCAACCACTATAAGACCTGATCCAATAGTAGAAAAAAACGTCCCCTCCGGCAAGGGAGGGCGCAGAAAATCAGGCGGTACGCAGGAGGGCCTGCACATCCCTGTCGTGCCCCAGAATGAGCACCTTTTCCCCTTTCTCGAAGCGATGGGAAGGCCCGGGCATGGGCTGAAGCTCACTTCCCTTCTTCACGCCGAGGACATTGACGCGGTATTTCTGCCGCACGGCCAGTTCCATGACGCTCTTATTCAGCCATTCCTCGGGAACGGCGATTTCATAGATGGAATATTCGGGCGAGAGCTTCACATAGTCGAAGATATGTTCGCTGCTGTAGCGCATGGCGGCCCAGTCGGCCGTCTGCATTTCGGGGTACACCACGTCGTCGGCCCCGTTCCGCAGAAGAAAACGGGCGTGCACCTCGCGCGAGGCGCGGGAAAGCACGAAACGCGCCCCGCAGTCCTTCAGAAGAGCCGTAGCCTCCAGAGAACTCTGAAAATCGTCGCCTATGGCCACCACACACAGGTCGAAATTGCTCACGCCCAGAGAACGCATGAAGCTTTCGCTGGTGGCATCCGCAATCTGCGCGCTGGTGACGAATTCCAGCGCGTCGTTGACCCGTTCCTCATTCTTGTCGATGGCGAGCACGTCGTGGTTCAGCTCGCGCAGTTTTCCCGCCATGCGGCGGCCGAAGCGCCCCAGGCCTATCAGCAACACGGATTTCATGCCATACGCTCCTTTCAGCCCACGGCCACATCTTCGGCAGGATAACGGAAGCCGTCCTGCCGCATATTGGAGGAAAATGCAAAAAGCACCGTAAGGCCGCCCACCCTGCCGAAGTACATGAGCGCCATGATGAGCATCCGCGACGTGTCGGAAAGGTGCGGCGTCGCTCCCAGAGAAAGCCCCACGGTGCCTATGGCCGAGGCCGATTCAAAAAACGCCGTCATAAGCGGCAGATCATCCAGAGCCGAGAGCAGCATTCCCCCGGCAAGAAACAGCAGAAGGTAGCACACAAACAGGCCTGAGGCCTTGCGCAGAGCCATGTCGGGCAGCCTGCGGCCGAAACCGCGCACGTCGTTTCTGTGCAGAAATATGGCCATGAGTCCCAGAACAAGCACGGCCAGCGTGGTTACCTTGAAACCGCCGCCCGTGGAACCGGGAGCGGCCCCCACGAGCATGAGCAGTATGGTGAACAGCTGCGAGATGGGATGAAGGGCGCCGAGATCCACGCTGTTGAAGCCCGCCGTGCGCGGACTCACGGCCTGAAACAGCGCGGCGAGCGCCGCCTGCGGCAGGCTCATGTTCCAGGACTCTTTCTGAAACTCGAAGAAAAAGTAAAAAAGAAAGCCTCCCGCCGTCAGAACCAGACTGCTGAGCAGCACAAGCTTGCTCTGCAGGCTGTAGCGCCGCAGGTGCCTGCCGTGGGAACGCACATCGTTCATGGTGAGAAAGCCTATGCCGCCCAGGGTGATGAGAGCGGCAATGACAAGGCAGACAAGGGCGTCCTCCCTCCAGGCCGTGAGGGAAGAATACGGCTGCGCCTCGCCCATGAGGTCGAATCCGGCATTGCAGAAGGCGGAAACGGCGTGAAACAGCGCCATCCACAGGCCCTTTCCCAGGCCCATGTCCGGGCAGAAGCGCAGAGCCAGAAGCGCGGCTCCCGCAAGCTCCACGGCAAGCACCGTGCGGAAGATGAAGCCCGTCAGCCGTACTATGCCCGCAAGGTGCGGCGCGGAAATGGACTCCTGCATGACATAACGCATTCTGAAGCCTATTTTCTGCCCCGCAAGCACGGCCACGGCCACAGCCATGCTGATGACCCCGAGTCCGCCCATCTGAATGAGCAGCAGAATGACCGCCTGCCCGAAAAAGGACCAGTAGCGCATGGTGTCGTGCACCACAAGACCGGTGACGGTAATGGCCGAGGTGGCCGTGAACAGGGCGTCACCGAAATCCGCCCCCAGTCCGTCTCGCGTGGTGGAAGGGAGCATGAGAAGCCCCGTTCCGCAGAGAATGAGCAGAAAATACCCGAGAATGATGATCTGCGAAGGGCTGAGGCGCTCGTTATTCCAGAATGGCATGTACTCTCCGGCCGCACGGCAGAACAGGCAGGCTCATGCGGTGCGGCCGTGCTCCCGGTACCCCGCCTGTACACCGGAGGAAGGCAGAGCGCGGAGCGAAAAACGCTCCGCAGACTCTGCTTCTTCCGGCCTGAAACAGAAAAACTACAGTCCCGCCGCACCGAGCAGCGTGGCCTGCTTCTTCGTCTCCTCAGCAAGGAAACCTGCCGCGGCAAGGCGGGAAAGGCTTCCGCCTCCGTTCAGCTCCAGCACCACGTCGGACATGGCTTCCTTGTACTGCACCCAGAGTCTTTCGGCCTTTTTGATGTTCGCCTTGCATGCGGCCGGATCTTCGGCGGAATTGCAGGTCTTCAGCGCCGCCGCGTAATTTTCATTCAGCACCTTGTCCCAGTGCGTGTATGCGGCGTTGGTGCAATCCATCATGTCCATGTCGGAAACGGCGTTTTCCATGCAGACGTTGTAGCCCGGCGCAAGTTCCTCTTCTGCCGGAGCCGTGCCGGGAGTCAGAACAAAAAACGCACCCAGAAGCAGCATCACCGTCAGTTTGCTCATAATATTCCTCCTTGTCGCGGCGCTCAAGGCATCGCGCCTGCCCCTGATGTAGCACACTCCGCCCGGCAACAAAAGACCGGCATGCCCGGGACTCCGGCTTTTTTGCGCAGAAAAAGGTCATGCCCGGCCCCTGATGCAGAAAACATCCAGGAAAAGCCCTGCGGCAGAACGGGATCTTCTGCTCCTGCCGCGGAAGGCTTTTTTGCCCGGCATGAGGCAGAAGCCTGCGCCCTGCGGGAAAGTTCCGAAGAAAAATGCGTTCTTTTCCGACGCGCTCCGGGCAGTTTTTCCGCTCCGGCCCCCGCGCGCCCAAAAGATCCGCGCAGAAGCGAACCTGCCTGCCCCGCAGAGGCAAACACGCGCCTTTCGGGACAACATTCCGGAAAGAACGATGTCCCCGGACGGAAAAGGCCCTGAACGCTGTGAGCAGCCTAGCCCTGCTGGGATTCCGAAGGCTCGATGTAGGTGGTTTCCAGATCGTCGAAGGCCGTGAATTCCGGCCGGTACGCAAGTTCCACCGTGCCGGTGGGGCCGTTTCTGTGCTTGCCGATGATGATTTCGGCAATGCCCGTCTTCGGGCGGTCGCCCTTCTTGTTGTAGGCGTCCTCGCGGTGGATGAACATGATGAGGTCGGCGTCCTGTTCGATGGCGCCGGATTCACGCAGGTCGGAAAGCACGGGCCGCTTGTCCGTACGCTCTTCCACCTTACGGTTGAGCTGGGAAAGAGCGATGACGGGCACCTTGAGTTCCTTGGCAAGAGCCTTCAGGTTGCGCGAGATGTCGGAAATTTCCAGTTCGCGGGAATCGTTGCGGGCCGAGTGCATGAGCTGGAGGTAGTCCACCATCACAAGGTCAAGGCCGTGCTCGGCCTTGAGGCGGCGGCAGCGGGCGCGCAGGGCAAGAGGCGTGAGGCCCGCGGTATCGTCGATGAAGATCTTGGCGCGGGAAAGCGCATCGGCCGAGGCGGAAAGCTTGGCCCAGTCGTCGTCTTCCAGAAAACCGCGCCGCACGCGGGAAAGCTCCACCCTGCCCCAGGCGCAGAGCATACGATCCATGAGGGATTCCTTGCTCATTTCCAGGGAGAAGATGGCCACCGTGGCCCCGCCGGAAAGCGCGGCGCGCATGGCCACGTTGAGGGCGAAGGCCGTTTTGCCCATGGAGGGACGGGCCGCGAGAATGATGAGATCGGTGGGCTGCAGGCCCGCGGTCATCTTGTCGAGCTGCATGTAGCCCGTGGGCACGCCCGTGGTCACGCTCTTGTTGTTGTAGCGGGCGAGAAGCTCGTCGAACACGGAACGCACAAGTTCGCTGCTGCTGCTGAAGGTCTTGCTGTTGGCGCGTTCGGAAATGGAAAATATGGCGCGCTCCGACTCATCGAGGAGCGTGGGCACATCCTTGGTGGCGTCGTAGCAGTTGCTGATGATCTGTGCGGAAGTTTCGATGAGCGTGCGCTGCATGGCCTTGTCGCGCACGATCTTGGCCCAGTGCACGGCGTTTGCGCCGCTCACCACCGCGCGGGAAAGGTCGCCGAGGTAGGCGGCGCCGCCTGCGGCTTCCAGCTGGGAATGATTCACCAGCCAGTCGAACACCGTCACTTCGTCCACGGGAGTGTTCTGCTCGAAAAGAGCCATGAACGCCCCGAAGATGATGCGGTGGGCGGGAATGTAGAAATCGGTGTCCCGGAGCTGATCGATGATTTCCTGCAGCAGGTCGGGACGCAGAAAAACGCCGCTCAGAACGGCCTGTTCGGCCTCCTCGCTGTGCGGCGGCACGCGGCGCAGAAGGTCATCGCGCGCGCGTTCGGAAAGATCGCCTTCCTGACGGGAAGAACGACGAGAGCCGCCGCTCCGCGAAGGAGCGGCGGCTTCATTCATGACGGTATCCGGGCTGTCCATGACTCGTCAGGCTTCCGAGGAAGCTGATCAGGCATTTTCAGCGGGAGCTTCCGCTTCGGCGGCAGGGGCTTCCACGGGAGCTTCTTCTTCAACGATGTGCTTTTCTTCGGACACGATCTTCACGGTGAATGCAGGCACCACGTCGGCGTGCAGACGGGCGCGCACATGGTGTTCACCCAGGGTACGGATGGCGCCGTCGAGCAGCAGACGATGACGGTCCACTTCGATGCCCATGGCGGCGAGAGCGTCGCCGATCATGGCGGGCGTCACGGAGCCGTAGAGCTTGTCGTTTTCACCAACGCGCATGCTGATGGTCACCACCACGCCTTCCAGCTTGGCAGCGAGTTCGGAAGCAGCGGCACGCAGGGCGTCCATACGGGCCTGCAGCTTCTTGCGTTCCAGTTCGAACACACGGATGTTGGCGGGGGTGGCAAGGCTGGCAAGCTGCTGGGGGAGCAGGTAGTTGCGGCCATAGCCGGGCTTGACATTGACGATGTCGCCGAGGTGACCGAGCTTTTCAACGTCGGCACGAAGGATAACTTTCATTTTGCTCTCCTATGCCGTTAGATGTTGGTCTTCTTCTTCACTTCGCTGGAATGGGCGGAAGTGTAGAACAGCAGGGCCATCTGGCGGGCGCGCTTGATTTCGGTGGTCAGAGCGCGCTGATGCTTGGCGCAGGTGCCGGTGATGCGGCGGGCGACGATCTTGCCGCGTTCGGTGATGAAGTCGCGGAGGATGTCGGGACGCTTGTAATCGAGAGCCAGTTCAGCGTCGGCGCAGAAGCGGCAGAACTTGCGACGAGGAGCAAACTTCTTACGGAAAGCCATTACGCGACCTCCTCGGTGGCTTCAACGGAATCAGCCAGCTTGACGGTCATGAACTTGAACACGCCGTCGGTGATGCGGATGATGCGTTCCAGTTCAGCCACGAGCTGAGA
>NZ_CALUWY010000031.1 GCF_944324615.1 uncultured Mailhella sp. | reverse complement strand
GAGTCCGGTGGAGCAGAAGGCACAGGCTCTGCTCCTGAAGAACCGTCGACCTGGGACGGGTTCAAGCGCGGCCTCGGACTCGGCACGCGCAACGTTATTGAAGGCCTGGGCGATTTCTCAGACACATTTTTGAATCAACCCGTCAATGCCGTTGGCAGGCTCTTTGGATACGATATGGGGCTTGTCAACCCCGGCAAAGAGCTTGCCGACGCGATGGGGCTTCCTGTTCCTGAAACGGATCTGGAAAAGAGAATGGCGTATTGGGAAAGGGGGGCGGCTTCGGCGGTACCTGAGATTGTGGGCGGCGCGGGCGTGGCGAAGATGGCGGCATCTTCGGTTGCGCGCGGCGTCGGCAGGGAACTTTCTTCCACCCCCAGGAGGGATATCGTCATAAGCGGGCTGCTCAGCCGTTTTCTGGGAGGGGACTGACATGGCCGATCTTGCCAGCTACACGGGGCTTTGCGAAGCCGTGGCCGACTACCTCGGCCGCGACGATCTGACGGAACGCATACCGACCTTCATCGCGCTTGCGGAGAAGCGCATGAACCGGGAACTCAGGCTCCGGCTCATGGAGCGGCGCGCGGAAGCAGAGGTGCAGGCCATGCAGAGCGCGGTGCCTCTGCCGTGGCGCAGGCAGACGGGCAACTGGGACGTGTTTCTGGAAATGCGCGACCTTGCCTTCATGGACCAGAGGGGGCGCACGGAGAACCTGCACTACCTTCCGCCGGACACCTATGCCCAGAGGCGGGAGGCGGGCAGGGTGCGCGAATATACCATCATCGGGCGCGACCTGTTTCTTCTGCCTGCGCCGGACGGGCCGGGCAGGCTGCATCTCACCTATTATGCGGAAATAGAGCCGCTTGGCGAGAAGCAGCCTGACAATGCGGTGCTTCTCATGTTTCCCGACCTGTACCTTTACGGCGCGCTGGTGGAGAGCGGGCCCTTCACGCGGGGGAGCGCGCCCCTTGACATGTGGACGCAGTATTATTCCGCCGCGCGTCAGAAGGCGGAGGCCAATGAACAGCGGGCGCGGTTCACGGCCAACCTCACCATGCGCCCGGCAAGGAGGATTTCATGAGTCTGACGAATTACGGAGAAGACAAGCTGCTGACCCTGTTCAAGGATGCCGGGCCGTACTACCTTGCGCTGTTTACCGTTGCGCCTGGGGAGGAAGGCGGCGGCGCGGAGGTGTCGGGGGCCTCGTATGCGAGGCAGCAGGTTTCCTTCGGCAATCCGTCTTCCGGGAGCATGGCGACAAGTGCGGCCGTGGAGTTTCCCACGGCCACGGAATCGTGGGGCACGGCGGTATCCTGGGGGCTGTTCGACGCGGAAGAGGGCGGGAATCTCGTGTGGTACGGCGCGATTACCACGCCCAAGGAACTGCTTGCCGGGGACATTTACCGCATCAATACCGGCAACCTCACGCTGATCATGGACTAGCGGCATGGGCGCGTTGTTTGCCACGGTAAAGGCTCCGCCCCAGACGCTGGACACGCTGGACGACTGGGGCGGGCTGGATGCTCTGCCCTGGTCGCTGGATGCCGGGGTATGGGCAGGGGCCGGGGTGTACGCGCTGGAGGGAGCGGAGGAGGCCTTTTCCTCGTCGGCTTTCGGAGGCGCGGAACGCATCCGCACGGCGTCTCTTTCCGGTGCGGCGGCGCTTTCGGGCGCTCTGGAAGGGGGCGCCTGTTTTTCCCTTGCCGGAATGGGCGGGGCCTTTTCCTCGCAGGCGGAACTCGGCGGTATCACGGTGGGCATTCCGCTGGAGGCGGCCGGTGCGCGGAGCGGCGGCGGAATATCTCCCGTGCGCATGAGGCCCGGCGGCGGGGAGGGGGGAACGTGTTCCGGGCAGAAGAGCGCGCTTTTCCGCGTGCGGCAGAGTGCTGTTTCCGGCCTTCATGCGGCAGGCGGGGAGGCGGCGGAGCTTTTCCGCGTGCGGAAAACGGGGCCTGCAGAGGCGGCGGCGCTTTCGCTGGAACATATCGGGCCGGAATATAAGGGCTGGTGCTGGACGGCTCAGCCCTGCGCGCCCGACGCGACGTGGAGGGAGGTGGTGCAATGGCCATGACGAAGACAAGGCTCGATTTCGGGCCGTGGGAGCCGGACGCCGCGCTTCTGAACGGCACGCAGGCCCCGGAGGCGCGGAACGTCATACCCGCCGCGCGGGGCTGCCGGCCCATGGCCTCCGTGGCGGCGCTGAAGTTCGACGCCCTGCCTTTGCCGGTGAAGGCGGCGTATGCGCGGCGCGACCTGTACGGCACGAACATCACCTTCGCGGCCACGGCAGAGGGGCTGTACAGCCTGGAAGGAAAGAGCTGGTCGCAGAAATATGCCGGGGAAACGGCCTCAGACGTGCGCGCCTTTGCCGAATACGGCGACGCAGTGTACGCGCTTTTCGGCTCCACGCTGCTCAAGAGCAGTCTTTCCGGGGTGGCGGGGGCGTTTGCCGCCGTGGAGGGCGCGCCGGAAGGGGAGGTTCTCGGCGTGATACGCGACTTTCTGGTGGTGGGGCGGCTTTCGGAGAGGAGAAACGCCATACGCTGGTCCGGGCTGGACCGGCCGGACCAGTGGCCGGAGCCGGGCAGCAACGAGGCGCAGTACATCCAGTCCGACATACAGGTGTTTCCCGTGGGCGGGCAGGTGCAGGCCGTGACGGGGGGCGTGGGCGGCGTGGACGGGCTTGTCTTTCTGGAGCGGGCCGTGCAGCGGGCCACCTATGTGGGCATGCCCTACATGTTCCAGTTCGATACCGTGGACAGGGAGCACGGATGCGCGGCCCCGCATTCTCCGGTGGTGTGCGCCGGCGCGTGCGTGTTCCTTTCGGAAGACGGCTGGCGCATGACCGACGGCGTGAGCGTGAAGGCCATAGGCGTGGAGCGGGTGGATGAATGGTTCTTCAACGAAGCCTCTCTGGACAGGCTGAACGAGGTGCGCGGCGTGCACGACAACAGAAACCGCGTGGCCCTGTGGAGCTTCGCCACGCCGGACGCGCCGCCCGGCGTGCACGACAGGCTGCTTGTGTACAATTACATGCTCGACCGCTGGTCCTACGGCGTGACGGAGTGCGAAACCCTGTTTCAGGACTACACGCGCGGCGGCATGGCGCTGGAGGAACTGGACGAATTCGGCTCTCTGGAGGAACTGCCCTTCGCCTCCCTTGACCTTGCCATGTTCAAGAACGGGGATCTGAGCGTGATTTCCTGCTTCGATGCCGCGCACAGGCTGGGCAACTTCACCGGTCCGCCGCTGGAAGCCGTCGTCGACACGGCGGAACAGGGCGGGGACAGAATGATGGTGCACGGCCTGCGCCCGCTGGTGGACGGCGGCGCGGCCGAGGCCCTGCCCGTGTACCGGACGAGGGAGATGGATGCGCGCAGATTCGGCGCATACGCAAGGCAGCAGCGCGACGGGGTGTGTTATCAGCACCTTTCCACCGTGTACCTGGCCGCGCGGGTGCGCATTCCCGCCGGGGAGAACTGGAGCCATGCCGTGGGCGTGGAAGCGCTCATCGAGCAGGAAGGAGGGATGTGAGGCCGCCGGGAACGCGGCGTAAGGAGGCGGGGGGCCGTGGGGAAGGCGGGGAAGTGCGCAGGTCGCGGGGGGCGAGGGGCCTCCGGGCTGCGGGGAGGGAAGGTGCGGGCGGGAGAAACAGGTCGCCTTCTGCCTCAGGGGGCGGCAGGCCCGGGCGCACAGAGCGGGCGCGCGGGGAAGAGCGCGCAGGGCGTGCGGTGGGCGGCTCGAATGCGCAGGCCGCGGGGGATGCCGGGAAGGCGCGGATGCCCCGGGAAGGAGGGGGAGGCAAAAGCGCGGGGAAGAAGAAAGGAGGGGGATGCCGGGAGAAGCGGCAGGCACGGTTTTCTTCGCACCTTCCGTGCGCCGGGCGGCCCGCGGCTTTTTTTGCGGCCTTTTTTTGCGGCCGGAGCGGGGAGAAACACGGCGGGGGGAAGAGCGAGCGGGGGAGCCGGAGTGCGGAAAAGGTGCCCCGGGCTGAGGCGGGCAGGGGGAGCGCTCCGGGCCTTCTTCGCCTCCGGGACGGCCTTCGGCGTTCTGCCTCAGGGGGGGGCGGGCCGCCGGGCGTTGGCCGCGCCGGCGCAGCAGTAACCCCGGACGGCGCGCCGTTCATGCGGAAAAAACGCCTTTGGGACACGGTCGCCTTGTCCCCAGGGCGTTTTTTTATGGCCGGAGCGGGGCGGAAGAAGGCGGCAGGGAGAGAAGGTGCGGGCGGAAGAGGCGGCAGGGGAAGGGGCCTTCTTGGCCGCGGTGATCCTCCGCCCGCGGCGGGAGGGGAAAACGCCGCGGAAGACGGGCGGAAGACTTCGGCAGGGCGATGCGTCAGGGGGCGCGTCGCCCTTTTTCTGTGCCCGGGACTGGTGTGCCGCGCAGGGCAGGGCCTTGCCCCGGAGGGAAGAGCGGCGGAAGCCTTCCCCATGCCGGGCCTTCCGGCATGCGGCGGCTTTTTTGCGGCAGACCGGGGCAGTCCGGGGCGCGGCGGGCGGTATAGGGAAGGTATGCCCCGGAGCGTTTTTTGAGGTGGACGGCAACGGTGGGCAACAAGAAAAAAGGCCTTCAAACGCATGTCCCCTTGAGGAAAAAGAGGAAAGATGCCATACTCCGCAACAAATACTATGTTTTCAGGCCGTCGCAACAGGGGAAGGCCGGTGGAAAAGGAGAAGAAATGGGAAAATTCAGCAGCATTATTGATGTGCCGATCAAGGCGAAGGAAAAGGACATTCTTAACGTTGCCGTTCACGTCAAGGCGTTGGAGAAATTTCTGAGGAGAGCCGACACGCCGCTGACTGTCGCCATTCAGGGGGAATGGGGCAGCGGCAAGACTTCCTTCATGAATCAGATTCATGAGGGCCTCTGCGGGGAGAACGGCGAATTCATCGGCATCTGGACCCACGCGTGGGAATACGCCATCTGGGGAACCCCCAAGGATATTCTCATGAACATGATGCAGGGCATCATCACCGATATTGAGCGGGAGGCGAAGGCGTTCGGCAATTCGCTCGACATGAGCGAAGCCTTTCATATGGTGCGCTCCATGTTTTTCCATGTGGCCAGAATAGGTGCTCAGGCCGCCGCCGCGCAGCTCGGCGCCACCACCGCAGCCGAGACGCTGTTCCGGGAAGAGGAGAAAGGTTCCACCATCAAGGTGCTGAACGATGCGCTTTCCAAGGCCGTGGAGCAGAGCCTCAAGGTGGCCAAGGGAAAAAAGGGCTTCATTTTCTTCATCGATGATCTGGACAGGCTCGATCCCGTGGTGGCGGTGCAGTTCCTTGAGCTTATCAAGAATATCTTTGAACTGGAACACTGCATCTTTGTGCTGGCCATCGATTATGATGTTGTGGTCAAGGGCCTGAAGCCGAAATTCGGCGCGAGAACGGAAGAAAACGACCGTGAATTCCGCTCCTTCTTTGATAAAATCATCCAGGTTCCCTTCAGCATCCCCATCTCGTCCTACGATCTGGAAAAATATATCGGCAACTCCCTGAAGGAAATCGACTTCTTCCAGAGCAACGAGCTGCAGAAAAAACTGAAGCTGGGCGACGCATCCTTCATTCCCGGCGTTTCCGGCAACGTGGTGCCCGTTTCCAAGCTCATAGCGGCCATCACCAACTATTCCACGGGGGCCAACCCCAGAGCCATCAAGCGCATGCTGAACACGCTCTCGCTCATCGACATCATCCAGGAGGAACTGCGGGAGGAGAAAAAGAAAAGCCTCCTTCAGGAGGTCGAAACGGAATTCGGCCTGTATGAAAAGCTTGTCTGCTTCTGTCTCGTCAGTCTGCAGATTGCGTATCCGGCATTTTACAACCTGCTTCTGAGCAAGCCGATGTTCATAGGATGGGATGAGGAATTTGCCAGAAAGAGGGGCTACAGAGTGCTGACGGAAGAAGAGAAGACTTCCCTTACGGAGTATGAGGAATTCGACGAGGACTGGGAGAGATTCATTTTCCGCGCCTGTCAGTCCAGTTCGTATCTTAAGGCCAGAAGCAACTCTATTTCCAGTATTTTCAACATCCTGCGCGGCGTTATCCTGAGCACGGCGCAGAAGGCCCCCGCAGAGGGCGACAGTGAGGACGACCTGCAGAAACAGGAAGAGGAAATCATTGAAAAAGCCATCCGCAACGGGCTGGGCATGGCTTCCGTCACCGGCCTGAAGTCTTCCGAAGATCAGGAAGAGAAAAATACCTATACCAGAATCCGTTATGAATCCCTGGAAGACTTTGAAAAAACGGTGGAAGGCAACCTCAGTGAGTCGTTCCATCTGTTCCTTGACGTGAAGAAGCGCTTCGACGAAAAATTCCAGGAAGGATTCATCAAATACGAATACAGCAAAAACAAGATAGCCGTAAAAATAGCCAATAACAAAACCTATAATACCAATATCGTCAAAATAGTGCTGAGAACCAACGGAAAGTTGAAAATCGTGGATTTTGATGACAAGGTGTATACGCTGGACCGTTCCAGTACGGAAATATCCGATCAGAAGTGGGATAAGTACATCCGTTATTTCAACGAGTATTCCGAAAATGATGTAGAATTGCCTTCTGCCCCTGAGTCGGACGCCGAAGCTTCGCCTGCGCAGCAATAACTCCGGACGGTACGCCGTTCATACGAAAAAGACGCCTCTTCCATAAGGTGCACCCCGCGTCACCTTGTGGAAAAGGCGTTTTTTTATGGCAACGCCGCGGCGGGAGCGCCTTCCGGGGCGTGCGATGCACGGGCACGAGGAGCTCACATGCGCAGGCGGCACGGGGTTCCCCGGAAGGTGCGGGCGGAAGAGGCGGGCCGGGGCAGCGTGCGCGCGACGGGCGGCCTTCCTGGCCTATGCCGGAAGAGGCGGTCCACCGCCCGCGGCGGGAGGGGCCTGAAAACGCCGCGGAACAGGCTTTGTCAGGGCGATGCGTCAGGGGGCGCGTCGCCCTTTTTCTGTGCCCGGGACTGGTGTGCCGCGCAGGGCAGGGCCTTGCCCCGGAGGGAAGAGCGGCGGAAGCCTTCCCCATGCCGGGCCTTCCGGCATGCGGCGGCTTTTTTGCGGCGGCCGCCCGCTGTGCCGCGCCGCGCCGCCGTGCCATGGAGGAGGAAGAGCCTTTCAAGGAGGAGATATGGCGAATTTCGTTCCGCAGGTACCGGCGTCCACCCCGGCGCAGATGCTGGCCCTTGCCGTGGGGGTGAACGCGGCGCTCAGGGGGGATACGGCCAATACGGGCCGCGCGGTATGTGCCGCAGGAGAAAGTTCCCTTACCATTAAAGACGGGCGCTGCCGGGCCGGGAGGCTTGCGCTGCTTGTTCCGCTGGACGAGGCGGCGGCGCGGGCCGTGTGGTGGCTGGAGGAAATGACGCTTGAGAGCATGACCTTCCGTTTTGCCTCCGCGCCGGGCGAATGCGCCTTCGGCTGGGCGCTCGTGGGCGCGGGGGAGACGGGCGGAAGCTGAAGCCCGGGCGGCCCGGGGCGCGTTGCGGGGCCTTCGGAAGGCTCCGGAGAGGAGGCCGGAACCTTCGCCCTTCGCGGGGCGCGGGCGGCTGTTGTGCGCTCCGTGCATGGCGGAAACGCCGGCGATGGCTTTTTCCACACGGCCGGGCCATGGCGAGCCCTCACGGTGCAGGGCCCGGCCCGGGGCCTTTTCCCGTGACGGCGGCCCTGCGTCGCAAAAAGAGCGCTCCGGGCCTTCCCGGCCCGGCAGAGGCCGCAGGCCGCTTTGCAGAGCCTTTTTGCGGGCCTCTGCGCCCCGAAGCAACGGCGTTTTCCGGACAATAACGTTTGCAGAACAAGGAGAACATTCATGGCAGGACTGTATGTGCGGCAGGTTGCTCCGAACACGTCCTCCCCGGCCATGCGCGTGGCGGTATCGCAGGGCGCGGCCGGAGGCATACCCCGGGGCGGGGGCGCTTCCTCTGCCCGCGGGGATCCGGGGCTGGATGCGGAGAAACTCGGCGGGCTGCTCGGCCTTCTGAGCGGAGAGGCAGAGCGCGGAAGCGCGGGCGTGTTCAATGCTTCGGTGATGCCGGGCGCGGGGCGGGATCTGGCCTCGCCCGTGACGACGCAGGCCGCGGACACTGCGGCCATGCTTCAGGGCAGCCATGGGGATGTGGCCTCCCGTATGGCGGCGGATGCGGCGGCGAATCTTCCCCTGCCGGCCATGGCGGGGCATACCGGTTCCGGCGTGTCGGCCGCGGGGATGAAGGCCGACCTTTCCGGCCTGAACCTGAACTTCGATCCGTCGCGCGCGGGCCTGCTCGGTGCGTTCGGTCTCGGGGGCTAGGATGGGCGAATTTTCCCGGATCTACAGAACCGACCTTTCGGACAGGGATTTCATGTGCTTCTGGCGCAGGCTGAAGGAAGCGGGGCGCGACACGGCCACCTTTTACAACGTGCCGCCCATGGATGAGCGCGCCTTTGCCGCCTTCGTGCGTTCGGAGAACGTGCACCCGTGGATCATCCTGTTCCGGGGCGAGGCGTGCGGGCTGTTCTGGCTCACCGATCAGGAAGGAACGACGGCGAAATGTCACTTTGCCACCCTGCCCCAGGGCGCAAGGCGCACGGCGGGCCGCATGAGCGTGACGCAGGGCTTCGGCCGGTACGCCCTTGCCTCGGTGCTCCATGCCCGCGATGAGGAGGGGCGCTACCTGCTGGACCGCTGCTACGGGGTCACGCCTTTGTACAACCGTGCGGCCACAGGCTTCATCCGCAAGGTGGGGGCCATGGACATCGCCGTTCTGCCCGGCGCGGTGTTCAACTTTGCCACAGGGCACAATGCCGACGCGCTGCTCACCCTGTACACGCGCGACACCGTGCCCGCAGAATACGCGGCGCTCTAGGCGGGCCGCGGAACGAACCGGCAACAAGGAGGAATCATGGGTGGAGGAAAAGGGGGCGGCAGCACCACCACGGTGCAGAAGGCCGACCCGTGGGAAGGGCAGCAGCCCTATCTGAAGGATGTGTTTGAAGAGGCGAAAAAGCTCTATGAGAACGGCGGCATGGCTCCGGACTACTATCCGGGGCAGACCGTGGCCGATCAGTCGCAGTGGACGCAGAACGCTTTGCAGATGCAGGCGGACAGGGCGCAGAACGGCAGTTCCCTCATCGACAACGCCTCGGAAGCCATGAACGGCATCACCACCGGGCAGGCGCTTGCGGGCAATCAGGGCCTGAATGCGCTCAATGAGCTTTCGCAGGAAGACAATCCCTATACGGACGAGCTGTTCAACCGCGCCAATTCCCAGGTGCAGGCAAGCCTTGAGGGGAACTTCAACCGTGCGGGGCGCTACGGCTCCGGCGCGCACGAGGCGGCCTCGGCCGATGCGGCGAACAATCTTGCAGGCGACATGTATTCCAGCCTGTGGGACAAGCGGGCCGATGCCGCGGCGCAGGCGGGCCAGCTGTACAATACGGGCATCGGTCAGCAGGTGGTGGCCGCGCAGACGGGGCAGAACCTGGCCAATCAGGCCTATACCGATGCAGCGGCGCTGGGCGAGGCCGGGGCCGCGCTGGACGACTACAACCAGCAGAAGATCAACGCCGACATCGACCGCTACAACTACACGCAGAATCAGGCGCTTCAGGCGCTGCAGAACTACAACAACCTCATTCAGGGCAGTTACGGCGGCACCACCACGAGCACGGGGCAGCAGGGGAGCGGCAGCACGCTGGGCAACGTGCTGGGCGGCGCCCTTACCGGCGGAGGACTGGGCTACGGCATTGCCTCAGGCTCCGCCCTGGGCGGCCCTGTGGGCGCGGGCATAGGGGCCCTTGCGGGCGGCCTGCTCGGCCTGTTCTGAACGTGGAGCAGGTCTTTCCGGGGCCTGGGATTTCCCGGAAGGCCTCCCCTGCGGCAGGCCCGGCATCGCCATCAGGGGCGGCGCCGGTTTCTTCTGCGGCAGGGGGCCGTTCCGGGAGCCGGTGCGCCATGAAAGCCATACGGGCCGATATCACATAAGGAGCAGACATGTTTGATGCAGACACATCCCCCTTTGCCGGAGAGCAGAGGAAGGCAGGGGACAGAAATGCGGCCTGGAACGCCATAAAGGCCGATCCCGCCTCGTCGGCGCTTGTTGCCGGGCTTTCCATACTGGCCAATAACGACGGGAGAAGGAGCCTCGGCAACCTGGCGGGCCGCGCCGGGGCCGACGTGCTCATGGCTCTCGGCAGCATGGAGGAAGGGCGGAGGGCGCAGGAGCGCTACGAGCAGGAATTTGCCCTGGCGCAGGAAGAGACGGAGAGAAAGCGCCGTTTCAACGATCTGCGCAATCAGCTTGCCGTGGACCGCTACAGATTCGAGTATCAGAAGCACCTCGACGACATGCGTCGCCACGCCGAAGACGTGCAGGAAGACAGGGCGCGGCGTGCGGAGCGGGCGGCGCGGGACGCCGCACGGGCTGAGGAAAGGGCCGCGGAGAAGGCCGAAAAGCGGGCCCGGGCGCAGGCAAGGGAAAGGGCACGGGCCGAAAAGCAGGCCGGGAAGAACAGGGCAAAAACTTCCGCACAGAACGGGAACGAATCCGCCGATCCGGAGAAGAAGCCCCCCATACCCATCAATCCTGAGGAAGATCCGGACCGTGGCAACGGGTTCTTTTTCTTCCGGCGGCCCCGCGCCGAAAACGCTCCCGCCTCCGCTGTTCCGGCCCTGCGTGCGGAGCCTGAGGCCCTTGCCCTGCGGGAAGAAGCGGAAGGCGGCGTGCAGCAGGTTCCGGCTGCAGACGCCGCACCGGCATCGGCCGGCAGTACGGGCCGCGCGCGGGCGCTTCTGGCCGACAACGACCTGCTGAAGCGCTACGGCGGCCTTCGCTGGAGCTGAGGGAAAAAGAACCGCATGACAGAAAGCGCCGGGCACAACATCCGTGCCCGGCGGAATCGGAAAAGGCCCCGGAAAACCGGGGCCTTTTTCTGCGGCAGGGCCTGACGCCGGAAGCGGGCTTTCCGGGGAAGGCCTGTTCCCTGCCGGAGCGCCGGCCCCTGTGCCGCGCATGGTTGCCGTGCCATGCTCTGCCTAAAAAGGAGTGTTTCCATGGCCGTATCGAACTACAGCACAAGCCCGGATCAGAACACGCAGATATCGGGCATCAACATTGCCGAGGGCTGTCCGCCTTCGGGCATCAACAACGCCATCCGTCAGCTCATGGCCGACGTGAAAAGCTACGCCGACGATGTGGACGCGCGCGAATCGCTTCCTTCGCAGAGCGGGAAGAGGGGCATGTTCCTCACCACCGACGGCAGCACGGCAAGCTGGGCGAAGGTGCAGGGGCACACGGTTTCCACGGCCGCGCCTTCCGGCGGGTCGGACGGCGACGTATGGATTCAGTACATTGCGTAAGGAGAAAGCATGGCCGATACCACGGAATATCTTCTCACCTGGAACGGGGCGGAAGGGCGCATTGTTTCCCACGGCTACCGCCTCATGACGGACGAACCCTTTTCCCTGCCCTTTGCCTTTGCCTCGCTCTACTATGAGCCGGAGGCGGGCAACGCCTTTCTGGTGGAGGAGAGCGGGGTGCGGAGGAACCTTTCCTCATCGGAAATGGCGGCGGTGCGCGCTCTCTGCGACCGCTTCTGGCAGGAAAACGACTTTCCCGTGCACGCCTATGACGCGGAATCGGGCCTGTATGAAGGGCGCATGGCAAGGAGCGCGGCCGAGGCGGCGGGGTACGCCTTCCGTGTGAACGAGGAGCCGGATCATCCGGCAAGCAAATGGACGGGCGAGGCCTGGGAACGCCTTGCCATGACGGTTCTCGACGACGGCACGGTGCGCGACTGGCCGGAAAACGTGTGCGCCCAGTGCGTTCTCGGCTTTACGGAGGCGGAAAAGGCTCAAATGGTGCCCGACAGGCCGAGCATGTACCATATCTGGGACATGGCCGCCGGAACATGGAAGGATCCGCGCTCTCTTGCCCGGGCGAAAATGGACGCGGCCTCTTCGCTTCGCGTGGATTTCGAGCTGCTGCGCCACGCCGCCAGTCAGGACGGCTACTTCACCCCGAGTTATGAGACGGAAACCTGGACGTGGCAGGTCATGGAGGCGCGCGCCTGCCTTGCGGACGAGAGCGCGCAGACCCCCTACGTCGACGCCTTCCTTGCCGCGCGCACCGATGAGGGAAAGCCGGACAAGAAAACGCTCTGCGAGGACATTCTTGCCAATCATGCGGCCTTTCTTGCGGCCATGGCGGCCGTGAACGGCGCTCAGTGGGGCTACCTTTCCCGGGTGAAGGCCGCGACGACGAAGGATGAGTGCCTTGCCGTGCAGAACGAGGCGCACGAATACTGCACGCTGTCGCGCCGGACGCTGGAGGTGTGACATGCCGGTATCTGCAAGGGTAAGCGGAAGCTGGAAGGCGCAGCATCATGCCTATGTGAAGGTTTCCGGCACATGGAAAACGGCACTGAACACCTTTGTGAAGGTGTCGGGCGTGTGGAAAAAGGCCTATACCTACAGCTATGCCTATTCGGGCTGGAGCGCCTGCTCCAAGAACTGCGGTTCGGGCACGCAGACGCGCACGGCCACCTGCCGGCGTTCCGACGGGGTGACGGTGCCGGATTCCTTCTGTACGGCTGCGGGCGTGTCCAAAGGCGCGCTTTCGCAGTCCTGCAATACCCAGAGCTGCTATGCCGGGGGGGATTATACCTCCAACACCACCTTCACCGCGCCGCACAACGGCACCTACCGTTTCACGGTGTACGGCGGAGGCGGCGGAGGCGGCAAGGGCGGAGACGGCTTCTACAAGTCCATCGACTGGGGATTCATTACCGCAGGCGGCGGAGGAGGCGGAGGTGGGGGAGGTGGGTATTTCACGTCCAGAGAACAGTATCTTTCCGCAGGGCAGACGGTTTCTTTTTCCATAGGGCGTGCAGGGGCGGCCAATTCCGGGACCGGCGGCACAACCACCCTTGGCGGAAATGTTTCCGCCTCTGCGGCGGGAGGCAGAGGCGGCGGCACAGGGGGAAAGGGCGGAGGAACCACGCAGAGCAATCATTACGGCGGCTCCGGCGGCGCAGGCGGCGGCGGTTCCGTCAACGGCGGCAACGGCTCCGGCGGCGTGTCGAAATGGGGAAGCGGGATGGGGGAAACCGTTTCCGGCGGCGCAGGCGGCGCGGGCGGACAGGGGGGCCGCTGGGGCGGCGCGGGCGGACAGGGCGGCGGCGCCGCCAATAAAATCACATCCGTCGGCGCGGGAGCCAACGGCTCTGCCGGTTCCTCCGGCATGGTAAGGGTGACGTATCTGGGCTAGGTTCATGCCGCGGCCATGCCCTTCAGGGCCTTTTCCTTCGGGAAGGGGCCTTTTTTCATGCCCGGAAACCTGAGGGAGGGCATGGAACGCTGCTCCGGAGAGGAGGGCGTCTGTTTTTTTTCTGCCGGAACGTGCTTTTTTACCGGAAATGCGTCAGTAGAGAAAGCCGCGGTCTTTTTATGGAGAAAAGACCTGCCGCGCGGGTGCGGCATGTGGAAAAGAAAAAGGGAAATATCTGCCGAAGTTTAATATATATTATAATATTACAACAGGATAACATGCAATGTCCCGGAAGGGAAAGCAGGGAAAACAGCGTGGATGACGAGAAGAGAAAGCGCTTGAGTTTTTGGAGTTTTTAAGCAATTAATGCGACTGACAGTAAAAACACCGGCGCCACCCGTGGAAGGCCTGTTCCTGCCTGCTTCCGGTGGGGAAGGGGGCTGCCGGAAGAGAGGCGACATGTTTCCGCCGGAATATCCGGCAGGCTCTGCCGTCCGCAGTTTTTCGGCCGGAGGCATGGGGCATGTTTTCGCTCAGGTGGAAAATCATTCAACGGTAAATAAAGGAACGTCATGAAAGGCATACTTCTCGCAGGGGGCAGCGGCACAAGGCTCTATCCGCTTACAAGGATCACCTCCAAGCAGCTTCTGCCCGTTTATGACAAGCCCATGATCTATTACCCGCTCTCCACGCTCATGCTCTTCGACATCCGGGAGATACTCATCATCTCCACCCCGCAGGACACGCCGAACATCGAGGCGCTTTTAGGCGACGGATCACAGCTCGGGCTCAAGCTTTCCTACAAGGTGCAGCCGGAACCCAAGGGCATAGCGCAGGCCTTCACCCTGGGGGCGGACTTCGTGGGCGATGACGACGTATGCCTCATTCTCGGCGACAACATCTTCTACATGGGCGATCAGATGAAGGTGTACCGCCGTGCGGTGAAGCAGAACACGGGCGTGCGGGCCACCATTTTCGCCTACCATGTTTCCGACCCCGAACGCTTCGGCGTGGTGGAGTTCGACGAGAACCGCCGCGCCCTGAGCATTGAGGAAAAGCCGGCGAATCCCAAGTCGAACTATGCCTCCGTGGGCCTTTACTTCTACCCCGGGGACGTGTGCGCCAAGGCGGCGACCCTTGAGCCTTCGGCGCGCGGGGAGCTGGAAATCACCGACCTGAACAACCTGTACCTGAAGGAAGGCCGCATGAGCGTGGTGCCCATGGGCCGCGGCATCGTGTGGCTGGACGCGGGCACGCCCGATTCTCTGGCCGACGCCACGCACTTCATGCAGGTCATTGAAAAGCGCCAGGGCCTCAAGATCGCCTGCGTGGAGGAAATCGCCTACCGCAAGGGCTTCATCGACGACGCGGGTATGGAACGTCTCATCAACTCCATGAAAAAGGGCGCGTACCGCGAGTACTGCATCAAAGTGTTCGAGGAAAGTCATGAACTCTTGTAATGAGGTCAGGATATGAAGCCCAGGGCAGAAATCGTTCAGTTTCCCGTACACGGTGACAGCCGCGGATCCCTCATCGCGCTTGAGTGCGGAGGCGACATCCCCTTCGAGGTGCGCCGTGTCTATTACATCTACGGTACGCGCAGCGACATGCCGCGCGGTTTTCATGCGCACAAGCATCTGAAGCAGATGCTCATCGCCGTTTCCGGTTCCGTGACGGTATCGTGCGAATTCGGTGCGACGAAGGAAAGGTTCCTTCTCGATTCCCCCAGCAGGGGGCTGCTGCTCGAAGGGCTTATCTGGCGGGAAATGCACGATTTTTCTCCCGATTGCGTGCTTATGGTCTTTGCCAGCGAGCATTACCGGGAAGAAGACTATATCCGGGATTACCAGGTGTTTAAACAGGAGAATTTGTCATGGATATGAAATATATTGATCTGCAAAAATATCTTTTTGATCATGTTCCTTTTCGTTCTGAGCTTATTAAAATAGAGAATGACTGTAATCAGATATATTCCATAAAGGTGTTCAGAAATCATTCCTTTGAACTGGTATCAAGCGTCATACATGCGTATTTGAAATATGCAGGTATGAACATTGAATTTCATTACAGTGATTATGACGATTCTTTTTCCTTTTTTGATTTTTCCGATACTGAAGACGCCGTCCTGCTCTGGATGGACTTGAGCCGTTATGCTGTGGACGATGTGGAATCATTTGTTGCAGATCGGGTCAAGGACATAAAAAACAGGACCAGCAAGCCGGTTCTGGTGGTCACGACCGGCAGGCGTATCTCTCTGGGAAAAGACATATTCAGCTTTGATCTGGATTCTCTTGAACAGGAGATCGGGGAGGGTTTTTTTGATTTAAAACGGGAGGGGCTTACCGGGACAAAGCTCAGCAACAAGGCCTGTCTTGCCGCAGCCAGGGAGCTGGGAACAAAGTATCTTCCGGCGCTTTTCCGACCCGCCCTCAAGGCGATAGTCGTCGATCTGGATAATACGCTTTATAAGGGTGTGCTTGGTGAAGACGGTATTGAGGGCATAGAACTCACCTCTGCCCATGCGGCATTGCAGAAGAAACTGACAGAACTTGCCGCTCAGGGATTTTTTATCTGCGTCGTGTCGAAAAACGACCAGTCGGACGTGGAAAAGATGTTTGATCTGCGTTCCGATTTTCCTCTGCAAAAGTCCGCGTTGACGTTCATCATTGCGTCGTGGCAGGCCAAGTCGAAAAGTATTCTCGATATTGCAGCAAGGCTGAATATCGGCACTGATTCCATACTGTTCATCGATGACAACATGGGTGAGCTTTCCGAGGTGTCCTCTCGTATTCCCGACATACATCTGCTTCATGCACAGGACGACGCCTCTGCGACGCTCCGCGCCCTTTCGTGTTTTCCCGGACTGCTCAAGGTTTTTCAGAACAGGGAGGATACACTTCGCCAGTCCGACGTTCAGGCCAACGAGCAGCGCAGAAAACTTCAGGAGAATCTTTCCCACGAGGAATATCTCAGAAATCTGGGAATGGAACTTCGTATTCTGCTGGACGATGAGGCAGGCAAAGCGCGTATCGCGGAACTTTCCAATAAGACCAATCAGTTCATTTTTACCTATCGCCGCTACACGCTTGCGCAGGTGGAAGCGCTCATCGCGGGGCGGAACAGCGTCATTGTGTCGTTGCATCTGCGGGACAAGCTTTCCGACAGCGGCATGATAGGGGCGCTGGTTCTCGTGCGTGAAGGTGATACTGCCGTTCTTGATGAAATGTATATTTCCTGCCGAGCTCTGGGCCGGGGCATTGACGACATCATTATTTTTGAGGCCATAAGCGACGGCCTGAAAAAACTTTCCGTAAACAAGCTCCGGGTGAACTTTGTCAGGGGCGAAAGAAACCGTCCTGCCGAGATGTTCTATCAGCAGTATCTCAGCGGCTATGCCGTGCCGGCGGTGTTTGAGCCACGTCCGCAGAGCGATCTTGTAAACATTATTCATGAAGGAGAAAGCAATGAATAAAAGCGAACAGGTGTACGGCCTTCTTTCCGATATTCTTGGAAAAGATGTCGATTATCTCAAGGCTCATGCCTCTGTTACCGGCCTCTGGGATTCTTTGAAGCGCGTTGAGATCGTATTTACGCTTGAAGAGCAGTTTGATGTCATGCTCGATCCTGAAGAAGTGGCAAAGCTCAATACCATTGATGACATCATGGAATTATTGGAAAAGTAATGAAAAAGAAAATATTTGTTTCCGGTTATGCCTACAGGCTGCGTCCTGTTACCGTAGGGGACGCTCAGTTTATTATCGATACTCGCCTTGAAGATGCCGAACGCAACAGGTTTATCCACAGGATATCTTCCGATGTTTCCCGGCAGGTGGAGTGGCTGGAAGCAAATATGGAGAGGGAAGACGATTATTATTTCGTCGTGGAAAACCTCATCACCGGTGAACCGGAAGGGCTCATCGGCATCTATGACATAAAGGACGGCGTTGCGGAATGGGGCCGGTGGGTCATCCGCAAGTCTTCCTTTGCCGCCGTGGAGAGTGTGGATCTCATTTATCAGGCGGCGTTCGAGCACCTCGGGCTTGAAGAGCTGTACTGCCGGACACTGTGCCTCAATACCGCTGTCGTATCGTTTCATGAGTCCATCGGTCAGAAGAACGGTGGTATCATCAGAGATTGCTTTACCATCGACGGCAGGAAATATGATGCCGTGAAGCATTATGTCGACAGACAGTATTATTACGACACGATTCAGGAAACGCTTCAGTCCAAGGCACAGCGTATTTTCGAACGCAATATGAAAATGGCCGTAGGAGAATTCTCCTTCCATCATATAGGCGTCGCTACAAAGAGCATGGCCCGTGAGCTGAGTGCCTTCCGTATGCTGGGCTACAAAAAAGAAGACGCTTTTTTTGAAGACGAACATCAGGGCATAGGCGGTCAGTTTCTTGTGGCCAAAAATCAGCCTCGCCTTGAACTGCTGGTCAACCTGCCCGGCTCGGAAACGCTTTCTCCCATTCTTGCCCAGGGCGGAAAGCTCTATCATTTCGGCTATCAGGTGAAGAACTTTGATGCTGCATTATCGATTTTTTTGAATAATTCTTCGAAGTTGTTGCGCCAGCCGATGCTGTCCACATATTTCAAGAAGCGTATCTGTTTTTTGATGCTCCGCAATCTTTTTATCATTGAACTTATCGAGATGTAGTATGGCCAGAATATTAGTTTCGTTTTTTAATTTTGCCCGTGATGATAAAGATTTCAATATCATGCCACCATTTTATGAATCCTTTGTTAATGGATTGAAAAGTGCTGGTAATGATGTTTTATGTTTTTTTCATAAGACATTTACAAGGAAGTTTGCGGAAAGTATTCCTGAAGAATATAAAAATAGAATAACAGATTTTAACCCTGATTTATGTATATTTTTCAATAACAGCTTTTGGAATATAGCTGATATTGTTGAATGTCCAATAGTTATTTATGACGTTGATTCTGTTAATACTTTTTGTCATAAAGATTATATTATCAGAAATAATGATAGATTTAAATTTGTTACTATTCAGAACTCAGGTGTTGAGCAGATAGAAAATATTTTAAATATTTCAAAGCATAATATTTGTTATATACCACCATTTACAGAAATCAGAAGTTCAAGTGATATTCTTCCCTCAAAGAATATTATATTTGTGGGTACAAATTTTGCATGGAAAGGCGTACCAAGTGCTGTCAAGCTTCTGCATAATAATCCGACAAATGAAGAACGTCTTGTTGCGGCTGAAGTATTAAAGGAGTTTGAAAAATATCCTTATGTGACACTTGAGTATTTGTATACTAAAAAAGATGAATATTATCAAAATCAAATTTCATGTAATGATATAAATCGTCTTGCATTTGAAGTGAGCGGCTTGAAAAGACTTCAGGCACTTTCTGCAATTGCGGATCTTGGACTTGAAATCAGAGGAAAATATTTTGATGTTGATGAAGTTATGAAATATTTTCCTGAAGTTGCACTTTCCTATAATAATACAGTAGGATATTCATTAAAATATAATCAGGATCTTTATAACAATTTTTATATAGGATTTAATACAAACCATATTCAGGCTATGTCTGGTTTTTCATGGCGCGTATGTGACATTATGGCGTCAAACGCCTGTCTTGTATCCGAGTTTAAAGAAGATCTGAAAATACTTTTCCCCAAGGTCAATATTCCTACCTTTACAACTTCTTACGAAGCCAGAGAGCAGTGCAAACGGATACTGTCTTCCGAATATCTTCGTGCGGATATTGTGGGTGCTGCTCATGAAGCCATCGAGAGCAGCTTCAGATTCAAGCATGTTCTGGAACGACTGGAGGACTTTCTTTCTTGTTCCCTGCATGGGGAAAGTGGTCATGAAGGGACTCTGACAATTTTTTCCGATGAACAGAACACTCATCAGAAAAAAGCGAAACAAGAAGAGAGAAAAAATGCATATAAAAGTAACCATATAAAATGTAAAAAAATAAAATTTTTAGGAATACCTCTTCAGTTCTATAAGAGAACAATTAATAATAATCTTGATTTTTACTATCTTTCATTTTTACCACTTTTTAGTGTGAGGCGTAAACCTAATAAAACATATTATAATATCGTATATTTTGAAAAAATAAAAAATCATTTTCTTAAATATTGGTATAAAAATAATACATTAAATATTATATCTTCTTATATAAGAAGGCCATTCAATCTTTTTTTTGCAAAAAAGAAGCTTAGAGATAAAGGAAAAATTAATGTATGTATTTTTTCTGATAGAATAAGCTGTTGGGCTTTTGATTATCTTTATAAATTATTTGAATCAAATAGTATGTTTAATACAGTTATTGTTGTTGCTCCTTTTATGTCTCAGGGAAAAGAAGCAATGATTTCTTTTGTCGAGCAGACATATGAAAGACTTAAATCCAAAGGGTATAATGTAATAAAGGGTTATGATAAATATACAGATACTTTTATTGACTTAAAAAAACAAGTTAATCCTGATATATTAATATATAATATGTACTGGAAGCCTCATTTTCATGAGAATTTTTATATTAAAAAATTTAAAAATAAGCTGAACTTTCTTTGTGAGTATGCCTTTTCTACTGTTGCTCATAAGGAGGCGAAGAATTTTGAAATAAACAATACCGTTGTTGGATACTTTGAGCCTACAAAACTTCATTTGGAGGAAGACAGGCTCTGGATGGATAATAAGGGCGCCAATGTTATTGTTACCGGTTCTCCGAAGCTGGATCCCTTTTTTGATGAAGATTATCGGCCTGCCGATGTTTGGAAGGCGCAGGATACACGCAAGAAACGTATTATCTGGGCGCCGCATCATTCGGATAATTTCCCCAAAAATCTTTATCAGTTCAATGCATTTTTTGAACTGCATTCCTTTATGCTGGAAATTGCCGACACCTATTCCGACCGGGTTCAGTTTGCCTTTAAACCTCACCCCATGCTTAAGGCCAAACTTGATGTACGCTGGGGGAAGGTCATAGCAGACAGATACTATGAGCAATGGAGAAGCAGAGAAAACACGCAGCTGGAACAGGGAGAATTTATCGATTTGTTCCTTGGTTCAGATGCCATGATCTTTGATGGAAGCTCTTTTTTGGCAGAGTATACTGCGACCAAAAAACCTTCTCTTTTTACGGTTGGTGGCTCTTCAAGACTTATGCTTAATAATTTTGGAAAACTTAATTTTGAAGTTATTTATAAGACAGAATCAGATGTGAAAGAAGAAATTGTGAAGTTTATTGAAGAAGTTGTTATTGGAGAAAAAGACATATATAAAGAAAAACGTGAAAAATTTGTAGATATGTATATTCGTCCTTCTGGTAATAAATTGGCATCGGAAAATATTTATAATGCGATAGTTGACTATCTCACCAAGTAGGAAAAGCATGAACATCGCTCTTATCATTGCTGGTGGCAAAGGCGTCCGCATGGGAAATATTATTCCCAAGCAGTTTATCATGGTCAACGATAAGCCGGTGATAGCTTATACGCTCGAAGTGTTCCAGCGTCATCCGTCCATTGATGTTATCGCTGTTGTCTGCATAGACGGCTGGGCTGATATCCTCATGAATTACGCGCAGCAGTATGGAATAACCAAGCTGCGCCATGTGGTTCCGGGGGGAAGCGTAGGTCAGGAATCCATCAGAAACGGCCTTGTGGAACTGCAGAAGCATTATGACGAGAATGATATTGTCCTTATTCATGATGCCATCCGTCCCATGGTTTCACAGGACATTATTTCCGACTGTATCGCTCAGACAGTGAAACACGGCAATGCCATCACCGTGATTCCCTGCCAGGAAGCAATGCTCCTGACCGATGATTCCGCCAGCTCCATTGCCGCATATCCGCGAGATCATCTCAAGCGTACACAGACGCCCCAGGGCTTCCGGCTCGGCCACATTCTGAAGGTTCATGCGAGAGCCCGCGAGATGGGGATCACCAACTCCGTGGCGAGCTGTACGCTTATGACGGAAGTGGGGGAGAGGGTTTATTTTTCCACCGGTTCCGAACGGAATATCAAACTGACGACGCCGGAGGATCTGGATATTTTCAAGAATTATCTTCGCGTCGAGAAAAGGGCATGACGTCATGAGGGAAGACTGGTTGAAAAGCGAGCTGGCCATGCTGCCGCTTCAGCCGGCGGTGCTGGAGGCGATCAGGAACAGGCGAATTCTGGTTACAGGTGCGACGGGACTGATCGGCTCCTATCTGATTCATGTTCTTATGTATCTGAATGAACGGTTCCATACCTGTGTTTCCGTGACGGCTCTGTGCCGGTCGGAATGCAAGGCCAGGGAGCTTTTCGGACAGTATATGGACGGCAACGGTCTTGCGGTATGTATCCACGACGTTACTGAACCATTCCGGGATGGGATAGACGCGGATTTCATTATTCATGCCGCGAGCCCGGCTGATCCGCGTTCTTTCTCCGTCATGCCTGTGGAGACCATGCTTTCCAATATTCTTGGAACAAGGAATTTGCTGGAAGCGGTGCGGCGCTGTGGGCATGGCCGCCTGTTGTATCTGTCCACAGGTGAAGTCTATGGAGAGCTGGAAGGGGTTTCCTGCAAGCAGGAGCATATGTCCGGCTATGTCGATCCTATGGATCCGCGTTCCTGTTATCCCTGCAGCAAGAGAGCGGGGGAAACACTTTGCAGCAGCTACGGAAGCGAGTTCGGCGTCGATAGCGTGGTGGCCCGACTTTGTTATGTGTTCGGTCCCACCATCACTTCAGCCAACTCCCGTGCTGATGCGCAGTTTCTCAGAAATGCCGCAGCCGGAGAGGACATTGTCATGAAAAGTGAAGGGCTGCAACGGCGTTCCTACTGCTATGTGGGGGATGCCGTGACGGCGCTGCTCTCCATCCTTGTTTTGGGAAAGAGCGGCGAAGCCTACAATGTGGCGTGTCCGGACTGCGTCGTCTCCATTCGTGAATATGCGGAAACTCTGGCGGACATCGCGGGGGTATCCCTTCGGTTCCAGCTTCCCGACTCCGTAGAAAAACAGGGATATTCCAGAATATCCCATGCGGTACTTTCCGCCGACAAACTGCTGGAGTTAGGATGGAAGTCTTGTTTTTCCCTGCGGGAAGGGCTTCTTCGCACTTATTGTTTCTATAAAAGCAGATTGGAAGATCAACATGTTGTCCGAGCTTAAAAAACGCGTTCATGCGGCCAATCTTGAGCTGGTTCATAACGGTCTCGTCATCTACACCTGGGGTAACGTCAGTGGATATGACAGGGAAAGCGGCCTTGTGGTCATCAAACCGAGCGGCGTTGCCTACGATGTCATGAAGCCTGAGGATATGGTAGTGGTGGATCTTGAAGGCCATGTCGTGGAGGGAAATCTCCGCCCGTCTTCCGATACGCCGACGCATCTTGAGCTTTACAAGGCCTTTCCCGAGCTTGGAGGGGTGGCGCATACGCACTCCACCTATGCCACGGCCTTTGCCCAGGCTCAGCGCAGTATTCCCGCCTTAGGTACTACTCATGCGGATTATTTTTACGGTGATATTCCGTGTTGCCGGGTGCTGACGCCGGAAGAAACGGCCGGTGAGTATGAAAAGAATACGGGGCGGAGCATTGTTGAAGGAATAAGCGGGCGTTCCCCTCTGGAAGTGCCGGGCGTTCTGGCTAGTTTTCACGGGCCGTTTTCGTGGGGAAGCACTCCTGAAAAGGCGGCGTATCATGCGACAGTGCTGGAAAAACTGGCGGAGCTTGCTTTTTTCACCCTGCAGCTCAGCGACAGCATACCGGTTTTTCCGCAGCATATGATGGATAAGCATTACCTGCGAAAGCACGGCAAGAATGCCTACTATGGCCAGAGATGATACATCATTGCTGGAGTAAATATACATGACTCGTTTTTTTGCTTTAGATATTTTTCGAATTATTATATGTGCTTCGGTTTTTTTATTTCATGCAGGCATTCATAAGATATTACCGCTTCCATCTCCCGTAGATTCTTTAGTGTCGGCAAATATTTTGACTGGCGCTATTTATATGGATGCATTTTTTATTTTATCTGGTTTTATATTGTTTATAATATATGGATACTCTTCAACTTTTAACTCTAAAAAAGATCTTTTTAATTTTTACAAAAAGAGATTACTTCGTATATATCCGCAATATATAATATATACTATTATAATAATAATATATGATAATTATTTTGATTTTTCTATTTTTATAACACAAATATTTACAATTCAAGGATTTTTTATTCAATTTTTTAATAAGATGGGAAACGGTGGAACGTGGTTTATTTCATGCATTGTATTTCTTTATATTGCTTTTCCTTTCTTATGTGTTTTTATAAAAAATAGCAAACATATAATATTTTATATTTTTATAATAAGTTTATTAATTTTTATACTAAATTTGATAGTTGTACAAAGTAAAATAAATACTTTTAGCTTATATATTAATCCATTGTATAGATGCTTACCATTTATTGCAGGAATGCTTATGGCGGAATATTGCTTAAAGAATGCTATTAATAAGTATGTTTCATTTTCTATAATAGGTCTATCATTTTTTATTTTTATTATTATATATATTCTATATAATAATAAATTTATATATGGTGTATATTTTTCAAACAAGTATACATTGTATTCATTCGTTGTGGTGCCAATATTATGTTTTATTATTTATGCACTATCCATATTTAAGGTTAAATCAAATACAAATTCATATATTATTAATATAATTAATATAATATCTAATTTGACATTTTCATTTTACATGTACCAAGGATTAGCATTACGTGTTTCTAAAGTGTTAATAGAAAAATATAATTCTCTTTATATAAATAATACAATATTGTTTTTTATAGTTAATTTACTATTTTCAATTGCTTCATATTTTGTTGTGGAAAAATTTTTAACCTCTCATTTGAAAAAATTGCTTATTAAGCAGGTAGGATAACCTATGTTTGTATCTTTTCTCGATCTTGCCAAAGTGAACAATCGTTTCCGTGCTGAAATAGACGAACGCATCAGGACCATTCTCGACAAGGGCTGGTACCTTCAGGGCGAACAGAACGAACAGTTCTGCAGGCACTTTGCCGAATACTGCGGCACGAAGTACGCCCTCGGCGTGGCCAACGGGCTGGACGCGCTCAATCTCATCATCAAGGCGCACGGCTTCGGGCCGGGCGATGAAATCATCGTGCCCGCCAACACCTACATCGCCACCATTCTGGCCATTTCCGAAAACGGCTGCACGCCCGTGCTGGTGGAACCCACGCTGGATACCTGCAACATCGACCCCGACAGGGTGGAGGAGGCCATCACGCCGCGCACCCGCGCCATCATGGTGGTGCATCTCTACGGTCAGGCCGTGCGCATGGAAAAGATATGGGCTCTGGCGGAAAAGTATCATCTCAAGGTGTTTGAAGACTGCGCCCAGGCGCACGGCGCCCTGTATCAGGGCAGAAAGGTGGGCAATCTGAGCGACGCGGGCGCGTTTTCCTTCTACCCGGGCAAGAACCTCGGCTGCATGGGCGACGGCGGCGGTATCACCACCAACGACAGGGAGCTTTTTGAAAAAATAAAGGCCATTGCCAACTACGGTTCCGACCGCAAGTACCATCATATCTACAAAGGCACGAACTCGCGCCTTGACGAGATCCAGGCCGCCGTGCTGGACGTGAAGCTGAAGCATCTCGACGCCGACAACGCCCGCCGCCGGGAAATCGCCGCATATTACCGCGCAAACATCACCAATCCTCTCATCACCCTGCCGCAGACCTATGATGAGGAAGCCGCGGTGTGGCATGTGTTCACCGTGCGTACGCAGGAGCGCGATAAGTTCCAGGGCTATCTTTCCGATAACGGCATCCAGACCATCATTCACTATCCTACGCCGCCGCATAAGCAGCTTGCCTATGAGGAATGGAAGGATCTGTCCTTCCCCATTACGGAGAGAATTCACCGCGAGATCATTTCTCTGCCCATGTCTCCGGTCATGACCGATGATGAAGTGAACTTTGTGGTGGATACGGTGAACGGCTGGCAGGGCTAAGAGAGGAGAAGCGTCATGGCAAATCCTCTGGTTTCCGTCATCATTCCTTCCTGGCGACATGAACGTTTCATCCGGGAGTGCATGGAGTCCATCATTAACCAGAGCTATTCCCCCATGGAACTGCTGGTTATTGACGACGCTTCGCCGGACGGGACACTTCAGGTAGCGGAAAGCCTTCGAGCTCAATGCGAGGAGCGTTTCGTTCGCACCGTGATGTTTTCCAAGGAAAAGGGGAATGCCGCGACCTCGTGCAATATGGGTATAAGCATGGCGCGCGGGAAGTATATCTATCTCATCGCTTCGGACGACGCGGCCGAACCCGACGCGATACGGCAACTTGTGGAGGTGCTGGAGTCCCGCTCCGGCCATGTCCTGGCCGTGGGCGACTCCGCCATCATGGACGATGCATCCCGCCGTACAGGCTGGGATGCCGAACAGAAAAGCGTCCCTCTGGACGAAGCCCCCTTCAAGACCTTCGGGGATTTTTACGGGTTGAACGTACCCGGCCGCAGGAGGGATGACTTCGGCAGTTATGCAACTCTTCTGGAAGGCAACTATATCCCCAATGGCTATCTGATGCGGACGGACGCCCTGCGTGCCACCGGGGGGTACGATACAACGGTACTTGTGGAAGACTGGTACATGAACCTTCAACTCGCCAAACTCGGCGGCATGACCTATCTCCCCAGAATACTGTTCCGCTACCGATGGCACGACGGTAACACCATTAAGACCTATGCGACGGAGGAAACCCGCAGAAAGATATGCCGGCAGATATACGACCGGGAAAAAATGTACTGCCGGGAGCACGGCTTTCTTGCCATGCTTCGGCGCAGGCATCCCGACAGTCTGCGCAACCGCTGGCACAGGCTGCGCCGCAGGGTGCTCAACGTCGTCAATCATGTGTTTTATCTGAATCTCACCAAACGCAAACTCAGTGTGTTCGGTCGGGAGTTCCGTTTCTGAGGTGGTTATGAAAGTCTTACGGACAGGACTTGACGGACTTTATATTCTTGAACCTCACGTTTTTGAAGACGCGCGCGGTTATTTTTTTGAAAGCTACAGCAAGGCGGCCTTTGAGGCGGCCGGGCTTTTCTACGACTTCGTGCAGGACAATCAGTCAAAGTCCTCCTACGGTACGGTGCGTGGTCTGCATTTTCAGAAGGGCGAACACGCCCAGGCCAAGCTGGTGCGCGTGCTGGAAGGGGTGGTGCTCGATGTGGCCGTGGACCTTCGCCGCGCCTCTCCCACCTACGGGCGGCATGTGGCTGTGGAGCTTTCAGGCGAAAATAAGCTCATGATGCTTATTCCGCGCGGCTTTGCCCACGGCTTTTCCGTGCTGAGCGAAACGGCGGTGTTCGCCTACAAGTGCGACAACCTCTATTGCAAGGAATCCGAAGGCGGCATCCGCTTCGACGACCCGACCCTTGCCATCGACTGGCGCATCGACATGACGAAGGCCCTCACTTCGGAAAAGGACAGGCAGCACCCGTACTTTTCGGAGTTTGAAACATGCTTCTAGTCACCGGTGCAAACGGTCAGCTCGGAAGCGAGCTGAAACTTCTTCTGGGCGAAGAGGCTGTGTATGTCGGGCACGGGGAACTCGACATTGCGGATGAAGAGGCGGTGAAGGCCTTTTTTGCCGTGCACCGCTTCGATTTCGTCATCAACTGCGCGGCCTACACGGCGGTGGACAAGGCCGAGGACGACGCAGAGGCGGCGGAGAAGGTGAACACGCTCGGCCCCCTGTACCTTGCGCGCTACGGCCGCCGCATCGTGCAGATTTCCACGGATTATGTGTTCGACGGCGCCTCCTGCCGCCCCTATAAGGAAGAGGATGCGCCGAACCCTGTTTCCGTGTACGGCAGAACCAAGCTTGCCGGAGAAAACGCCGTGCTCAGGGAGGCGGAAAGCGCCGTCGTCATCCGCACGGCCTGGCTTTATTCCTCCTTCGGGGCAAATTTCGTGAAGACCATGCTCCGCCTGGGCGCGGAACGCGAGAGCCTGAATGTGGTGTTCGATCAGGCGGGCACGCCGACCTATGCGGCGGATCTTGCCGCGGCCATCGTGGCCATGCTGCCGCAGATCAGGCCCGGCATGAAGGAAGTGTATCACTTCAGCAACGAGGGTGTGGCGAGCTGGTATGATTTTGCCGTGGACATCATGGAGAAGTCGAACCTTGCCTGTACCGTGCTCCCCATCGAAAGCACGGACTACCCCACCCGCGCCGTGCGTCCGGCCTACAGTGTGCTCAATAAGGGGAAAATCAAACGCGATTTCGGACTTTCCATCCCCCACTGGAGGGACGGACTTCGCAGATGCGTGAGGAAAATGCAGGACGAACAGGCCTGAACAGTCATGTTCCCTTCCGTATGCCAACACCGCATTCATGACCTTCAGTTACACAAAACCTTCAGGAAGACACTATGATATCCATTCTTGTCACCGGCGGAGCCGGATTCATCGGATCCAACTTTGTACCGTACTTCTGCGAAAAGTACCCGGATTATCACATCAT